>NZ_CP112880.1:4800000-5100833 GCF_028747205.1 Streptomyces sp. CA-278952 | reverse complement strand
GTTCTGGCCGGCGATGCCGCCGCCGCTGGTCATGACGTAGATCTGGGTGAAGACCTTGAAGTCCCAGATGATCGACTGGATGGTGACGACGATCAGGATGGGCTTGAGCATCGGCGCCATGATGGTGCGCCAGATCCGCCACTGGGACGCGCCGTCCAGCGAGGCGGCCTCCAGCACTTCGGTCGGGATGGCCCGGATGCCCGCGTACACGGTGATCATCACGAACGGGAACGAGCACCACAGGACCGCGAAGAGCACCACGGCGAAGGCGCTGTAGCGCCCGTACATCCAGGAGAAGTCGCCGAGTCCCAGCATCTTGTTGACCGGCCCGAAGTCGGGGTCGAAGAGGAAGACCCAGACGGTGGAGCCGGTGATCGCGGGGGTGGCCCAGGCGCCGAGCGCGGCCATCATCAGCGCGAGCCGGGGCACGGCGCGGATGCGGGTGAGCAGGACGGCCAGCGCGCAGCCGACGATCAGGGTGGACACCACGCAGGCCGCGGCGAAGAGCACGGTGGCGAGGAGGACCTGCCAGAACTGGCTGTCGTTGAAGAGGGTGGCGTAGTTGCCGAAGCCCTGGAAGGTGGTGGGTTCGCCGCCGCTGACCTGGGCCTGGGTGTACTCCAGGAACGAGATCAGGCCAAGTTGGTAGATCGGGTAGACCAGCAGCCCGGCGAGCAGGACGAGCGCCGGCAGGAGGTAGAGCCACGGGGTCCAGCCGGCGCGGTTAGCGGGAGAGACGGACCGGCCGCGCCGGGGCGGGCGGGCGGCCGGGGTGCCGCCGCCCTTCCCGGCCGCGGGCGGCGCCTTGAGCGAGGTGGTGTGCGTGGTCATCGTCAGCCCGCGTCGGTGAAGGCCGTGTCCATCTTCTTCGCCGCGTCGTCCGAGGCCTCGGCCACGTCCTTACGGCCGGAGACGATCTCCTGGAACATCGTCGGCAGGACCAGCGAGGCGTCGATCTGGCCCCAGGCGGGTGAGGCGGGGACGAACTTGGCGCCCGCGCCCAGGGTCGCGACGAACGGGGCGACGAAGGGTTCCTTCTTCGCGGCGTTGTCCAGGACGTCGGTGTAGGTGGGCAGGAAGCCCATCGCGTCGAACATCTCGGCCTGGGTCTTCTTGCCGCTGAGCGACTTCATCAGGTCGACGGCGAGGGTGCGGTGCGAACTGCTCTTGAGGACGCCGAGGTTGTTGCCGCCGGCGAAGGCGGGGGCGATGGAGTTCTTGGCGACGCCGGGCAGCGGGACGACGGCGTACTTGCCCTTGACCGCGCCCGCCTCGACGGCCGCGTGGCTGAAGTCGCCGCCGATGGCCATGGCGGCCTTGCCGGAGGCGAAGGCGGTCACGACGGCGTTGCCGCCCATCGAGGCGCACTTGGCGGCCGGGCAGTTGTCGTCGCCGAACAGGGAGGTGTAGGCCTCGATGCCCTTGCGGGACTTCTCGCTGTTGATGCCCGACTTGTACGTCCCGCCGGTCTCGCCCGCGAGTTCGCCGCCGTTGGCCCAGATGAAGGGCATCGCGCCGTAGGTGTACGCGCCGCCGACCGCGAGGCCGTAGAGATCGGGCTTGGCCTTGCGGATCTTCTTGGCGGTGGAGATCAGCTCGGCCTGCGACTTGGGGGCCTCGATGCCGAGGTCCTCGAAGACGTCGGTGCGGTAGTAGAGGGCCCGGACGCCGACGAAGAAGGGCGCGCCGTAGACCTTGTCGCCGACGGTGACCGACTGCTTGGCGATCGGGTCGGTGTCCTTGGCCTCGTCCCAGGCGCCGAACTCCTCGGTGATGTCCGCGAGTCCGCCGTCCTTGACGTATCCGGCGGTGTCGGAGTTGCCGTACTCGATGAGGTCCGGGGCGCTCTTGGGGTCGTTGAACGCGGCCTTGATCCGCTGTGCGCGGGTGTCGACCGGTATGTACTCGACCTCGACCTTCGCACCCTTGTGGGCCTTCTCGAACGCGGCGACGGCCGTGTCGACGACCTTCTCCTTGGGCTTGTTGCCGACCTCCTGGAAGAGCCAGACACGGAGCGTGCCGCTCTTCTCGTCACCCTTCGCACTGGTGTCGGAGGTCTGCGGCGCGCAGGCGGTGGCGGTGAGGCCGGCCAGCACAAGCGCCGCAGCCGGGGCGGCAATTCGGGCAGAAAGCTTCATCCGGAACCCCTACCGGTCATGCGTTGCATCATGTGCAACGTGCGTTTCGTTCTGCACAACTGGCAGGAGAGTAGATCCGCGTTCCGGTGACGACAAGTGGTCTCGACCACTCTGTGACCAGCGGATGCAGCCCGTGCAACGCGACCGTTCGGTCACCGAGGGTGACCGGACAAGCGGAAGGCCCCCGGGGCGTGCGGTGTCGCACGCCCCGGGGGCCTGACAGCAAGCTGGGTCCGGACCTACTTCTTGTCCTTGCCGCCGCCCTTGCCCTTGTCCTTGTCGCCACCGGCGCCCATGGACTCGTAGATCTCCTTGCACATGGGACAGACCGGGTACTTCTTGGGGTCGCGCCCCGGCACCCAGACCTTCCCGCACAGTGCGACCACGGGAGTGCCCTCCAGGGCACTCGCCATGATCTTGTCCTTCTGGACGTAATGGGCGTAGCGCTCGTGGTCGCCGTCGCCCCTCGACACCTGCGGTGCCGGCTCGACGAGGGTCCCCGTACCTGCCCCGCGATCGGGCTCAAGAGTGCTCATAACCGCCAAGGGTACTGAAAGAGGCGGCCTCCGGTTGAGGGAAGGGTCACCCCCGGTCGAGCGGAGGTTCGCCCCCCAGTTGAACGACCGGGCGTCCCTCGGCCGAGCGACGGTTCGTCGCTCAGTTGAGCGAAGGGTCGTCCGGATACGTGGCGATCATCGCCAGCTCGCTGCGCTGGCGGCGGAGCACCGCGCGCCAGAGCCGTTCGGGGCGCGGGGAGGAGACGTCGCCGGGCTCCGACTCGACCACGTACCACGCGCCCTCGTCCCGCTCGCCTTCCAGTTGACCGGGGCCCCAGCCCGCGTATCCGGCGAAGATCCGCAGCGAACCGAGGGCGGGGCCGAGCAGCTCGGGCGGGGTCTCCAGATCGACCAGGCCGATCGCCCCGTGCACCCGCCGCCAGCCCAGCGGGCCCTCGTCGCCGGGGATCACCGCCACGCCGAGCGCGGAGTCGAGCGAGACCGGGCCGCCCTGGAAGACGACGTCCGGCTCGCCGGTCAGGCTCGCCCAGGACGCGAGGATGTCGCCAACGCCGACCGGGGTCGGGCGGTTGAGGACCACGCCGAGCGAGCCCTCCTCGTCGTGGTCGAGGAGCAGCACCACCGCCCGGTCGAAATTCGGGTCCGTGAGGGCGGGCGCGGCCACGAGCAGCCGCCCTGTGAGCGAGGACACCTCCGTCATGGCAGGAATGATCCCGCATCTTCACCCTCCACGGGGGCGAGTGTCCGTGATCCCGCCCTCAGGAGAGCGAGCGCAGCTCAGGGCGCACGGAGGCACGGGGAGCGCACCGCCGGGGGGAGGCGCGGTGGGCCATCCGGACGGTAACCCTCCGCAAGATCGGGTGTGCGGAGGGTGTTGTGGCGGATTCATGACGTTCGTACACCCCCCTTCGTCTTACGGAAGGGGGGTAGGAGGCCATTACCCTTTTCGTTGGCCCCCTGCCCGACCACTCCGGAACGCGAGATACATGACCGGCACAGACGATGTCCTGCTTGTCCACGGCGGAACCCCGCTGGAGGGCGAGATCCGCGTCCGAGGCGCCAAGAACCTGGTGCCGAAGGCCATGGTCGCCGCGCTGCTCGGCAGCGGGCCCAGCCGCCTCCGCAACGTTCCCGACATCCGTGACGTACGGGTGGTCCGGGGGCTCCTCCAGCTCCACGGCGTCACCGTCCGCCCCGGCGACGAGCCCGGCGAACTGATCCTCGACCCCTCGCACGTCGAGTCGGCGAACGTCGCCGACATCGACGCCCACGCGGGGTCGTCGCGCATCCCGATCCTGTTCTGCGGCCCGCTGCTGCACCGCCTCGGCCACGCCTTCATCCCGGGCCTGGGCGGCTGCGACATCGGCGGCCGGCCGATCGACTTCCACTTCGAGGTGCTCCGCCAGTTCGGCGCGACCATCGAGAAGCGGGCGGACGGCCAGTACCTGGAGGCCCCGCAGCGGCTGCGCGGCACCAAGATCCGGCTGCCGTACCCCTCGGTGGGCTCCACCGAGCAGGTGCTGCTCACCGCCGTCCTCGCCGAGGGCGTCACCGAGCTGTCCAACGCGGCCGTCGAGCCGGAGATCGAGGACCTCATCTGCGTACTGCAGAAGATGGGCGCGATCATCTCCGTGGACACCGACCGGACCATCCGGATCACCGGTGTCGACAAGCTCGACGGTTACACCCACCGGGCGATCCCGGACCGCCTGGAGGCGGCCTCCTGGGCGTCGGCGGCGCTGGCGACCGAGGGCAACATCTATGTGCGCGGCGCCCAGCAGCGCTCGATGATGACCTTCCTGAACACCTTCCGCCGGGTCGGCGGGGCCTTCGAGATCGACGACGAGGGCATCCGCTTCTGGCACCCGGGCGGCGCGCTGAACGCCATCGCGCTGGAGACGGACGTGCACCCCGGCTTCCAGACGGACTGGCAGCAGCCCCTGGTGGTCGCGCTGACGCAGGCCGCCGGCCTGTCGATCGTCCACGAGACGGTGTACGAGTCGCGGCTCGGCTTCACCTCCGCGCTCAACCAGATGGGCGCGCACATCCAGCTGTACCGCGAGTGCCTCGGCGGCTCGGACTGCCGCTTCGGCCAGCGCAACTTCCTGCACTCGGCGGTCGTCTCCGGACCGACCAAGCTCCAGGGCGCCGACCTGGTCATCCCGGACCTCCGGGGCGGCTTCTCGTACCTGATCGCGGCACTGGCGGCGCAGGGCACCTCCCGGGTGCACGGCATCGACCTGATCAACCGCGGTTACGAGAACTTCATGGAGAAGCTGGAGAAGCTCGGCGCGAAGGTCGAACTGCCGGGCGGTTCGCTCGTCTGATCCCCCCGACGCGCCGTGAAGGCCGCACAGTGCTGCCGCACACAGCGCTGCGCACCGCACGGTTCCCGCGTGAGCGGCCCGCCGCCCCGGTTCCGGACTCGGAGCCGGGGCGGCGGGCTGTCGGGCGTCAGAAGGGCCCCTGAAGGCCGCGTGAGCGGGCATGGCGGGCATAGCGGCCCGGGGTGGTGCCCGCGATGCGCTTGAAGTGCCGGGTGAGGTGGGACTGGTCGTGGAAGCCGACGGCGGCGGCCGCCTCGCCCGGCGGCATCCCGTCGAGCAGCAGGCGGCGGGCCCGGTCGACGCGGCGGGACGTCACGTACTGGTGCGGCGCGATGGCGTACGCAGCGCTGAAGGCCCGTACAAGATGGGTGGGGTGCGCGTGGAGCAGCCGGGCGGCCCCGTCCAGGGTGACGCCCTCGCGCAGCCGCTCGTCGAGGAGCTCGCGCAGATCCCGTGCGACGCCCCGGCCGGGCGGCGGGTCCGCGGGGAGGTCCGCGGGGCGCAGGTGTGCCCGCAGCCGCTCGCCGATGAAGGCCAGGCGGCTCTCCGCCTCGAACGCGTCGCCCGGGTCCACGAGGGCGGTGTGCAGCCGGCCGACGCGGGTGCGCAGCAGCGGGTCGGCGAGGTCGGGGGTGTCCACGGCGGGTCCGACGAGGCCCGCGTCGAGCTGCGTCATGTCCAGGTAGAGCACCCGTTTGCGGAAGCCGTCGGAGGTCGCGGGCGAGCCGTTGTGCGGGACGCCGGGCGGCAGCAGGCTCACCGTGCCGTCCGGGGTGGAGCGCTCGTGGCGGTCCAGGTCGTAGCGGACGGCGCCGTCGTCGACGATCAGGAGCGTCCAGGCGTCGTGGACGTGCATGGGGTAGGCGTGCTCGGTGAAGCGGGCGTGGAAGACCTCCACGACGCCGGCGACGGCCGGACGCCAGGCCGCGACGGACTGGATCTCCTGCCGTGGCGCCACGCCAAGAACGTACAAGACCGCGCCCGGGTCCACCGGCCAGTCTCGAACCATGAGAAACACGAACGAGACCGAGAGCGGGAGCGAGACCGAGACCACGGTGGCCGGGAGCGGGACCGCGGTGGCGGGGAGCGGGAGCGGGACCGCGGTGGCGGGGAGCGTTCCCGTCCGCTTCGACACGAAGGTCGCGGTGCTGCTCCGTGACGACCTGGAGTCCTGGCAGCGCCTGAACGTGACCGCCTTTCTGGTCAGCGGCCTGGGTACGGCGGTGCCCGAGGTGATCGGCGAACCCTACGAGGACGCCGACTCCACCGCGTATCTGCCGATGCTCCGGCAGCCCGTGCTGGTCTTCGAGGGGGCGAAGGAGACGGTGACCGCCGCGCACGCCAGGGCGCTGTCCCGGTCGCTGGCGACGGCCGTGTTCACCGCGGACCTCTTCGGCACGGGGAACGACCGGGACAACCGGGCGGCCGTACGGGCGGTGGGGCGGGACGCCCTGGATCTGGTGGGCCTGGCCGTGTACGGGCCACGCAACGCCGTCGACAAGGTCCTCAAGGGAGCGCGGATGCACCCCTGAGCCCTCCGCTCGCCCCCGGGAGGCCCCGCAATGCCCCCGGCACTGTGCGGGGGCTCCTGCGGGGCGCATGTGCCTACGGCATGCGCGAGGGCGGCCACTCCTGGTCGGGAGTGGCCGCCCTCTGTTGCGCCGTTGAGGGTTACTTGCCCTTGGCGGCTTCCTTGAGCTTCGAGCCCGCGGAGACCTTCACGCTGTAGCCGGCGGGGATGTTGATCGGGTCGCCGGTCTGCGGGTTGCGAGCGGTGCGAGCGGCACGGTGGGTGCGCTCGAAGGTCAGGAAGCCGGGGATGGTGACCTTCTCGTCGCCCTTGGCGACAATCTCACCGACGGTCTCGGCGAGCGCGGCCAGCACGGCGTCGGCGTCCTTGCGAGTCACCTCGGCGCGGTCGGCCAGGGCGGCCACCAGCTCACTGCGGTTCATGTTGTTACTCCCGTGTTCTTCTTGCCTGTGAGGCGTGAGATCGAAGCCGATGCTGCCAGGGCCCTCTGACAGTCCCCGGACCCGGGTCTGATGTCAGACCCTCTCGCCCGATTACGCATCCTGCCCCCACCAGCGGCGGGAAAGCCAATCCGGAACCCTTCGGGGTCAATGAAAAGCGCCACGGTTCGCTCGTGGTGACGCTCCGTCGACTTGGCCGAGCGGACCGCAGCGGATGCCGGGCCCCGCAGGGCCCACTGCCCGCCCACCCTAAAGGGGCGTTTGGGGCGCCGCGACCCGCGACGCGCCGTACGGCACGGGCGGGTGCGACCCGGGGTGTCCTGCGAGTGCCCCGTCAGAGGCCCCCGAAACTGTGGGATCAGACGGATACGGAAGGGGCCGTTCCGGTGTCCGTGGCGGCCTTCGCGGCGGCCCGGACGGCTCCGGCGACCGCGCCCGCCACCTTGTCGTTGAAGACCGAGGGGATGATGTAGTTCGCGTTGACCTCGTCCTCGGCGACCACGTCGGCGAGCGCGCCGGCCGCGGCGAGCATCATCTCCGTGTTGACGGTGCGGGACTGAGCGTCCAGCAGGCCGCGGAAAACACCCGGGAAGACCAGCACGTTGTTGATCTGGTTGGGGAAGTCCGAGCGGCCGGTGGCGACGACCGCCGCCGTCTGACGGGCGATCGCGGGGTCGACCTCGGGGTCCGGGTTCGCGAGCGCGAACACGATCGCGCCGTCCGCCATCGCGGCGACGTCGTCGCCGTTCAGCACGTTCGGGGCGGAGACGCCGATGAAGACGTCGGCGCCGACGACGGCCTCCTTGAGGGTGCCGGTGACGCCCTCCGGGTTGGTGTTGTCGGCGATCCAGCGCAGCGGGGAGTCGGGGTCGGCCGCGACCAGGTCCTCGCGTCCGGCGTGCACCACACCGTGGATGTCGGCGACGACGGCGTGCTTGACGCCGGCGGCGATGAGCAGCTTCAGGATGGCCGTACCGGCCGCTCCCGCACCGGACATGACGACCCGTACGTCCCCGATGTTCTTGCCCACCACGCGCAGGGCGTTGGTGAGGGCGGCCAGCACGACGATCGCGGTGCCGTGCTGGTCGTCGTGGAAGACGGGGATGTCGAGGGCCTCGCGCAGCCGGGCCTCGATCTCGAAGCAGCGCGGCGCGGAGATGTCCTCCAGGTTGATGCCGGCGAAGCCGGGGGCGATGGCCTTGACGATCGCGACGATCTCGTCGGTGTCCTGCGTGTCCAGGCAGATCGGCCAGGCGTCGATGCCGGCGAAGCGCTTGAAGAGGGCCGCCTTGCCCTCCATGACGGGCAGCGCGGCCATCGGGCCGATGTTGCCGAGGCCGAGCACCGCGGAGCCGTCCGTCACGACTGCGACGGAGTTGCGCTTGATGGTGAGGCGGCGCGCGTCCTCGGGGTTCTCGGCGATGGCCATGCAGACCCGGGCGACGCCGGGGGTGTAGATCATCGACAGGTCGTCACGGTTGCGGATGGGGTGCTTGGACGCCATCTCGATCTTGCCGCCGAGGTGCATGAGGAAGGTACGGTCGGAGACCTTGCCCAGCGTGACCCCCTCGATGCCGCGCAGACCTTCGACGATCTCGTCCGCGTGCGAGGTGGAGGTCGCGGCGATGGTGACGTCGATCCGCAGCATCTCGTGACCTGAGGCGGTCACGTCGAGGCCGGTGACCGAGCCGCCGGAGGACTCCACGGCCGTGGTGAGCTGGGAGACCGCGGTGCCGCTCGCGGGCACCTCCAGCCTGACCGTCATCGAGTACGAGACGCTGGGCGCCGTTGCCATGGCCGAGTCCTTCGCTTCCTGAGCTTCATTGCCGCACATCCGGAACCTTCGCTCCGGACACGCTTCCCGATCGTCGCACCTACTGGCTGGTAGCCGGTAATGACTGCCGTCTTTCGGAAAGTAGTTTCCACCATACGAGAAACTACCCGTTCGGCGGAACCCCCAACGGGACCCGAACCGGCCGGGCGGCCCGGCAAACAGGAAACAGAGCCCGTGCGACAGCGAAGAGAGCCCGGGAAACAGCGAGACAGAGCCCGGGAGACGGGAGCGGAGCCCGGGAAAACAAGAACAGACCCGCGCCACCAGCAGGTGACGCGGGTCTGTCTTCTTCGGTTGGGTGGCACCGACCCGCCATGCTCGCCTCGCGGCAAGTGGTCGCTCGAAGCGACGAAGGTTGGGCCCGGGGGCTTGGATCGAGCCGGTGCCACTACCAAGGTAACAAAGACCCCCGAGAAGTGATTCCCGCGCGCCGGGTTGACTCGCCGAGCCCCTTCGGCGTCAGTCCCTCAGCAGGTCCGGCACCCCGTCCTCGTCCGGCAGGTCCCGCTCCCCCGAGACCACCGTGAGCTGCTGGGTCGCCCGGGTCAGCGCCACGTACAGCACCCGCAGACCGGCCGGGGACTCGTCCGCGATCTCCGCGGGCGAGACGACCACCGTGGCGTCGTACTCCAGCCCCTTGGCCTCCAGGCTGCCCAGCGCCACCACCCGCTCCCCCAGCTCCGCGAGCCACTCGCGCGCCTGGGCGCGCCGGTTCATCGCGACGACCACGCCGACCGTGCCGTCCACCTCCGCGAGCAGCCGCGCGGCCTCCTCGCGGACCGTGGCGGCCAGGTCGCCCGCGCGTACCGGCTCGAAGCGGGGCACCACGCCGGTCGAGCGGACCGCCGCCGGCGACTCCATGCCGGGCATCGCCAGCGCCAGCACCTTCGCGGCCAGCTCCGCGATCTCCGCCGGGTTGCGGTAGTTCACGGTGAGGGTGAAGCGGCGGCGCGGCCGGGAGCCGAGCGCCTCGTCCCGGGCGGCGCCCGCCTCGTCCGGGTCGGACCAGGAGGACTGGGCCGGGTCGCCGACGATCGTCCAGGTGGCGTGCCGGCCCCGGCGGCCGACCATGCGCCACTGCATCGGCGTGAGGTCCTGCGCCTCGTCGACGATGACGTGCGCGTACTCGGTGCGCTCCGCCGCGAGCCGCTCGGCCCGCTCCCACTGGGTCTCCTCGCGCTGCGGCATCAGCTCCTCGAGACCGGTGAGCTGGTCCAGAGGGTCCGCCTCGCGCTTCCGGCGGGGCCGGTTCGGGGTGCCGAGCAGCGCCTGGAGCTCGTCCAGGAGCGCCACGTCGTGGACGGAGAGAGGCCCGCTGCCGTCCGCGTCGAGACGCTTCAGCGACCGGGCCAGGCGGCGCACCTCGCCCTGGTTGAGGATGCGCCGGGACCAGCGGCCGAGGCGTCGCTCGTCGGCCATCGCGGCCAGCACCCGGCGCGGCGTCAGCTCGGGCCACCAGGCGTCGAGGAACTCCAGGAACGGGGTCTCGGTGGAGACGTCCTCGTCGAACGACGAGCGCAGCTCCGCCACCAGCTGGGGGTCGGTGTACCGGCCGCGTCCGGAGGACTTGCTCCACAGGGCGTCCAACAGCAGCTTGCGGGCGCGCGGGCGCAGCAGATTGACCGGGGCCGTGCCGCCCAGGACGTTGTGCCGGATGCGCTGGAGCTCGTCGGCCGCCAGCTCGACCCGGCCCCCGAAGGCGACGACGCGCAGCCGGTCCGGGGTCGTCGCGGCGCCGCGCTGCTCGGGCTCCTCGCCGAAGGAGAGCTGGCCCGCCTCCTCCCGCGGGGCCGCGGGCCGGCCCTGTTCCAGCGCACCCCGGGCGGCCTTGCGCAGCACGTGGAGCATCCGGGAGGAGCCCTTGATCCGGGCCACCGCCGGTTCGTCGTAGGTGGTCGCGCCCTGGAGGCCCGCCGCGTCGTCGGAGAGCGAGCCGACCGCGCGGATCGCGACCTGGCCCTCCTCACCGAGTGAGGGCAGCACCCCTTCGGTGTACGCGACCAGGAGCGGGGTGGGCGAGACGATCAGGATGCCGCCCGCGTACCGCCGCCGGTCCTGGTAGAGCAGATACGCCGCCCGGTGCAGGGCGACCGCTGTCTTGCCGGTGCCGGGGCCTCCGGTGACCTCGGTGACGGAGGCGGCGGGGGCCCGGATGACCAGGTCCTGTTCGGCCTGGATGGAGGAGACGATGTCCCGCATGGTGTGGCTGCGGGCCTGGCCGAGCGCCGCCATCAGCGCGCCGTCCCCGATCACCGGCAGCTTCTCGCCGTCCAGGAACGCCGTCAGCTCCGGGCGCATCAGGTCGTCCTCGACCCCGAGGACCTTGCGGCCCTTGGAGCGGATGACCCGGCGGCGTACGACGCGGCCCGGCTCCTTCGGGGTGGAGCGGTAGAACGGCGCGGCCGCCGGGGCCCGCCAGTCGATCACCAGCGGCGCGTAGTCGGAGTCCAGGACCCCGATCCGGCCGATGTGGAGCGTCTCCGCGATGTCGGCGGTGGCGTCCTCCCGCACGGTGTCGTCGGCCGGCTCGACGGAGGTGTACGCGCCGTCCGGGCCGCGCTCCCCGTCCTTGCCGAGCAGCAGGTCGATCCTCCCGAAGAGGAAGTCCTCGAACTCGCTGTTCAGCCGGTTGAGGTGGATCCCCGCCCGGAACACCTGGGCGTCCCGCTCCGCGAGCGCGCCGGGGGTACCGACCTGGCCGCGTTTGACGGCGTCGTTCATAAGAAATTCCGCCTCGTCGATCTTCTCTTCGAGGCGGTGATAAACACGGTCGAGATGCTCCTGCTCGACACCGATTTCCCGGTCCCGCAGCGATTCGACAGCGGCATCCTGCGCGGCCACCGAGGCCCCCTTCTGACGTGCACTGGGCAGCCGTCAACCCTATGCGAAGGGGGGCCCGAGCGCACCTGTCGACCGGGGGCGATCGCGCGTCGCGTCGGGCGGGGGCCCGGTTCACTCGACGCCGGGCGGAATTTCTCTCTCCGGTCCGCGCCCGTCGGCCGCCCGCAGGGCCCGGCGCCGGTGCCGGGCGACCCGTTCGCGGTTGCCGCAGACCTCGCCGGAGCACCAGCGGCGCCGCCCGCCGCGCGAGGTGTCCAGGTAGAGGCGGTGGCAGTCCTCGCCCTGGCAGCGGCGCAGGGCCGCCCGTGCGGCCGGGTCGGTGAGCAGGTCCACCGCGTCCCGGGCGACGACGGCGAGGAGCCCCGCGCAGTCGGGTGCCGCGCTCAGGGCCCGCACCAGGCCGCCGTCCGCGCAGCGCACCGCGCGGGGCCCCGGAGGCGCCTCGGAGGCCAGGGAATTGACCTGCTCCAGCGCCCCGTCGGCCTCGGGACCCCCGAGCTGAGCTGTCATCAGGCGCCCGACCACGGAGCGAAGTTCGTGGAAGCGGGCCACCCAGGCGTCGTCCAGCGCCGTCAGCACGGTGCCCGGCGGGACGAGCCGGGCGTCGGTCAGCCATCGGGCCAGACATCTGGGCCCGTCGAGCTGTTCGCAGGCCCCGGGCGCCCCGCCCGCGGGCTCCGTGGCCACCAGATCGAGGCAGATCCGGCCCGTGTCGAACCGCCACATCCGCGCACCCCTGCCCGTTGCCATGCTCCTGTCACCACCTTGGGTCACCGGTCGAACGGCCACCCCCAGAGTGCCCCGGCCGGGGCCCGGCCGGAACCCCCGCCGCCGTCCCGGTGCCGGGACCCTCCCCCGTACCGTGGCGGCCATGGATCACGAGGGTGAGAGACCCATGGACCACCGGGACGGGGACACCGTGCCCGGCCCCGGCGGCCTGCGGCTGCGCCGGTGGCGCGAGGACGACCTGTCGGCGCTGCTGGAGGCGTACGAGGATCCGGCGATGCGGCGGTGGCTGGCCACCCAGGTCTCCGGGGCGGACGGGGCGGCCGACTGGCTGGAGGCGCAGCGCACGGGGTGGGCGACGGGCACCCGCTTCGCCTTCGCCGTGACCGACGGCGGGCGGGACGGCGAACCGCTCGGCAACATCGTGCTGAAGCGGCCGGACCCGGGCAACGACTGTGCGGAGGTGGGCTACTGGACGACGGCCGCGGCGCGCGGCCGGGGCGTGGCGTCACGGGCGCTGACGGCGCTGACCGACTGGGCGTTCACGGAGTTCGCCGAACAGGGCCTGTCCAGGCTGGAGTTGCTTCACCAGGTGGACAACGAGGCTTCGTGCCGGGTGGCGGAGAAGTGCGGTTACGCGCTGGCGCGGGTGATCCCGGCACTGCCGCCCTCCTATCCGCTGGACGGCCATGTGCATGCGCGCGAGGCCCCCTCGGCGGCGCTCAGCCGGCCGGCGGGTCGTCGTGCAGAAGCCGCTGGAACAGGTGGTGGTCGCGCCAGCCGCCGTTGATGTGCAGATAGCCCGGCGCGGTGCCGATCCGCTCGAACCCGGCCTTGGCGAGCACCCGTTGGGATGGACCGTTGTCGGTGACGGTCGCCGCCTCGACGCGGTGCAGGCCTAGCCGGTCGCGGGCGGCGTCGCAGACCGCGCCGACGGCTGCGGTGGCGAGACCGCGTCCGGCGTGGTCCGCGTCGACCCAGTAGCCGAGGCGGGCGTTGCGGTAGGGGCCTCGCTCGACTCCGGAGAGCGTGAAGCCGCCGATCACCCGGCCGTCGTCGTCCGCGAGCGCCCAGGGCATGGACCGCCCGGCGTCCCGGTCGGCGAGCAGGGCGGTGAGCCGGGCGGTCTGGCCCTCGACGGTGTAGAAGGTCTCGGGGCGTACGGGTTCCCAGCGGCGCATGTACGCGCGGTTGCGGGTGAGGGCCGCGGCGAAGGCGGGCGCGTCGGTGATCGCGACGGGGCGGAAGGCCACGTCCGGGGCGATCCGGCGGAGGTGATCGGTCATCCGGTCACGTTAAGGCCCGACGAGACGCCCGCATGGGCTGACCCTGCCCACGGTGGCGCTCCGGTCCGCTCGGTGACCGTACGGTGACGCTCCGGGCCGCTCAGCGGTCGTACTTCGTGTCCGCCGACGGGTCCAGCGCCAGCCGGTAGCCGCGCTTGACGACCGTCTGGATCAGCCGGGGCACGCCCAGCGCCGTGCGCAGCCGGGCCATCGCGGTCTCCACCGCGTGCTCGTCGGTGCCGCTGCCGGGCAGGACCCGCAGCAGGTCGGCGCGGGCCACCACCCAGCCGGGGCGGCGGGCCAGCGCGTGCAGGAGGGCCATGCCCGCGGGCGGCACCGCGCACAGCTCGTCGTCGACGAGGACGGCGTGGCCCCTGATCTCGACCCGGTGGCCGGCGACGGGCAGGGTGCGGGCTGCGAGCGGGAGCCTGGCGCACATCAGCTGGACGAGGGGGCCGAGCCGGAAGCGTTCCGGCTGGAGGGTGTCGATGCCCCGGGCCTGGAGCGGGAGGGCGGTGACCGGTCCGACGCAGGCCACCAGCACGTCGTCGCGCAGGGCGCCGAGGACCTCCGGGAGCACTCCGCGGGTCTCGGCGCGGCCCAGGAACGAGGCGGCGGCGGGCGCGCTGGTGAAGGTGATCGCGTCCAGGCCCCGGGCGGCCGTGACGTCGAGCATCCGGTCGAGCGGGGCGATGTCCTGCGGGGGCATCCAGCGGTAGACGGGGACGACGACGACGTCGGCGCCCGCGGCGTTGAGTGACTCGACGAAGCCGGGCAGCGGTTCGCCGTGCAGCTGGAGGGCGATCCGGCGCCCGGCGACGCCTTCGGCGAGGAGCCGGTCGAGGACCTCGGCCATCGATTCGGACCCGGGCGACCAGGCCTCGGTCAGCCCGGCGGCCCGGATGGCGCCCTTGACCTTGGGGCCCCGGGCGAGGAGTTCGACCCCGCTCAACGTCTTCAGCAGGGCGTCGCCGACGCCCCAGCCGTCGGCCGCCTCGATCCAGCCGCGGAAACCGATGGCGGTGGTGGCGACCGCCACGTCGGGGGCGTGACCGATCAGCTGCTTGGTGGCGGCGAGGAGTTCGCTGTCGTCGGCGAGCTGCACGATCCGCAGGGCGGGGGCGTGCAGGACTGCGGCCCCGCGGCGTTTGAGGAGGGTGGCGAGCTCCTCGGCGCGGCGGGCGGCGGTCACCCCGACGGTGAAGCCCGCGAGGGGGCCGTGCGTTGTGTCGTCGTCCTGCATGGCGTGTCCCGGCTCCCGTGGTTCCGCTGGTACGCGAGGTGCGAAGGCCCGAGACTGTCAACGATGCGTGACAGGCTCGGTTCCCCCGTATTTCCCGGCCGTTACGTCGTACGACGCCGGGGTGTGGTTCGGTGACCCTCTACACCTTCGCGTAGCCGAGCCGGCCCCGTGTGGGCACGGGCGCGGGACGGCGAAGGTATACCGCCCAGGTGAGGGTGAAACACACCCCGTAGAAGGCGAGGAAGGACCAGAAGGCCGCGGTTCCGGCGCCGGAGGCCTGGAAGGACTGGCGGAAGGCGAGGTTGATGGCCAGACCGCCGAGCGCGCCGACGGCCCCGATGAGGCCCATGGCCGCGCCGGAGAGCCGTCGTCCGTGGGCGGCGGCGGACTCCGCGTCGAGCCCCCGGGCGAGGGCCTTGGCGTGGAAGATGCCGGGAATCATCTTGTACGTCGATCCGTTGCCGAGGCCCGTCAGGACGAACAGGGCGGTGAAGCCGGTGAGGAAGACGGGCAGCGAGGCGTTCCCCGAGGCCTGGATGACGACGCCGGTAGCGGCGGCCATCGCGGCGAAGGTGGCCAGGGTGATGCGCGCGCCGCCGTACCGGTCGGCGAGCCGGCCGCCGACGGGCCGGATCAGGGAGCCCAGCAGCGGGCCGATGAAGGTGAGCGAGGCGGCCTGGAGCGGGGTCCGGCCGAACTGGGTCTGGAGCACCAGGCCGAAGGCGAAGCTGTAGCCGATGAACGAGCCGAAGGTGCCGATGTAGAGGACCGCCATGATCCAGGTGTGCGGGTCGCGGACGGCTTCCAGCGCGGCCCCGGTGTCGTTCTTCACGGGCCGGAGGTTGTCCATGTACAGGGCGGCGCAGACGCCGGCCAGGACGATCAGCGGGATGTACACCCCGAGGACGATGCGGGGGTGCGAGGCCCCCAGCGTGCCGATGACGAGCAGGCCGACGAGCTGGACGACGGGGACGCCGATGTTGCCGCCGCCCGCGTTCAGGCCGAGCGCCCAGCCCTTCTCGCGCAGCGGGAAGAAGGCGTTGATGTTGGTCATCGACGAGGCGAAGTTGCCGCCGCCGATCCCGGTGAGCGCCGCGACCGCGACGAAGGTGGCGTACGAGGTGCCGGGCTCCATCACCCAGAACGCGGCCAGGGCCGGGACGAGCAGGCTCACCGCGCTGAAGATCGTCCAGTTGCGGCCGCCGAACCGGGCGACGGCGAAGGTGTACGGCACCCGCACCAGCGCGCCGACGAGGGTGGCGGTCGAGATGAGGAAGAACTTCCCGGCCGGATCGATGCCGTACTCCGGTCCCATGAACAGGACCATCACCGACCACAGGGTCCAGATGGAGAATCCGATGTGCTCGGAGAGCACGGAGAACCACAGGTTGCGGCGGGCGACGCGTTCGCCCTTCTCCCGCCAGAACGTCTCGTCCTCCGGCTCCCAGGTCTCGATCCAACGGCCTGCCATCACGCGCCTCCACAGGGGGTCGGGGTGGTGTCCCCGTCGCTTCGGGGTGTCGTCCCGACGCTAGGGAGCCCGCGTTTCGGCGTGGTGCCGTGAGGTGACCGGTGGGCAACCTTGCTCTCACCGGGCCCCTCCCGGCCCGGTGAGATGAGGTGTCCGCTACCGCCTGCCGTCCGGCCAGAGCCGCGGCCGGCGCTTGGCGGCGACGTCCTCGGCCCAGCCGAAGGCGAGGACGCAGAGCGCGATGAGGGCCCAGGCGATCAGCAGCACGGGCACCCAGCTCTCCAGCAGCCAGGGCACGTTCTCGCTGAGGGCGTCCACCGACCAGAGCCGGTCGTAGAGCGTGGCGGCCGTCAGGATGCAGACGTTGTGCCAGAGGTAGACGGTCACCGCCCGCGAGTTGAGCAGGGTGATGGGCCGGTCGAAGGCGCGCAGCCGCTTCGGCCACGCGGTCCAGGTGGGGCTGAGGTGCAGCAGGAGCAGGACGCAGCCGAAGGACCACAGGGCCTGGGCGAGCGGGATGGAGTCCAGGTCGAAGCCGCTGCGGAAGCCCTCGTGGCTCGCCCACCACAGCCCCGCGCCCGCGAGGAGCGGGGCGATCGACGGCACGACGTAGGCGGGCAGCCGTTTCAGGAGGCCTTCCTGGTGGGCCATGCCGAGGACCCAGCAGGCGCCGAACGTGGAGAAGTCGGTGATCGCGGAGTCGAGGCGTTCGGTGGTGGAGAACAGCTCCAGACGCATGACGACGGCCAGGGCGAGCGGCGCGAGCAGCGTCGGCCAGGGCAGCCTGCGCAGGCCGCGCAGGATCAGCGGGGAGAACAGGACGAACCACAGGTAGGCCCGGATGTACCAGAGCGGCCCGGCCAGCTCCTCGGGCCAGCTCGCGCCGAGGAATCCGTCGATGCCCGCCACGTCGTACGCGTACGGCGGATCGCTGAGCGGCAGCACCCAGTACAGGAGGTGCTGCCACCACCAGCCGGGGTGGCCCTCGGCGTCCGGCCCCCAGCCCTGGGCGGCCATGCCGGTGACGCCGATCGCGCCGAGCAGCCACAGCGGCGGCAGGAGCCGGCGGACGCGGCCCCGGATCACCTGGACGGCCGGCCGCTTCAGCGAGCGCGCCATCAGCGTCCCGGCCAGGGCGAACATGACGCCCATCGACGGGAAGACGACGGGCAGCCAGGCCCAGCCGGTCAGGTGGTAGAGGACGACGCGGAAGAGGGCGAGGGCCCGCAGCAGGTCGAAGTACCGGTCGCGCGCGGGTTTCACGGGGGCGGGCGGCGGCGGGACCGCGTGGTCCGGCGGGACCGCGTGGTCCGGGGTGACGGCCCTCGGCAGGGGCGGGGCGGTCATACGAGGGGTCTCCGGTCCGTGCTCGTGCTGTGGCCGCTGACGGGCGGCCCGGCGTCGGGGGCCTGCCGCGGGCGCTGGGCGGAGGTGCCGCCCGGAGCCTCCACCGCGCCCGTGCGCCGCAGCTTCTGCCAGCGCAGCCGGCCGCCGGTGAGCGCGGTGATCCAGGACTGGAGCAGCACGACGTACATGAGCTGGCGGTAGAGGATCTGCTGGAGCGGCAGCGAGATCAGGTGCGTCATGCGCTCCTTGTCCAGCCGGAACGCGTAGGCGGCGCAGACCGCCTGGACGACCAGGACGCCGAACCACGCGGCGACGGTCTTGCCGGTGGGGCCGAAGACCAGCCCGTACAGCAGGAACACGTCGATCAGGGGGGCGAGGAGCGGGGCGAGCACCATGAAGAGGGAGACGAACGGCAGCCCGACCCGGCCGAAGCGGCCCGAGGGTCCGCGTTCGATGACCGCGCGGCGGTGCTTCCAGATGGCCTGCATGGTGCCGTAACTCCACCGGTAGCGCTGCGACCACAGCTGCTGCACGGACTCCGGGGCCTCGGTCCAGGCGCGGGCGTTCTCCGCGTAGACCACGCGCCAGCCGTCCCGGTGCAGGGCCATGGTGACGTCGGTGTCCTCGGCGAGGGTGTCCTCGCTCATTCCGCCGACCCGGTCCAGGGCCTCGCGGCGGAACGCGCCGACGGCCCCGGGGATGGTGGGCATGCAGCCGAGCACGTCGTACATCCGGCGGTCCAGGTTGAAGCCCATCACGTACTCGATGTGCTGCCAGGCGCCGATGAGGGAGTCGCGGTTGCCGACCTTCGCGTTGCCCGCGACGGCTCCGACCCGGGGGTCCCCGAAGGGCTGGACCAGCTCACGGACCGTGGACGGTTCAAAGACGGTGTCGCCGTCCATCATCACGACGATGTCGTAACGGGCGTGCCGGATGCCGTTGTTGAGGGCGGCGGGTTTGCCCGCGTTGCGCTGGCGCACGACCCGTACGCGCGGCAGCCGCATCGCCTCGACGAGGTCGGCGGTGCCGTCCGTCGAGCCGTCGTCGATGACGATGATCTCGATCCTGTGCTCACTGGCGGCCAGGGAGCGCACGGTCGCCTCGATGCACGCGCGTTCGTTGTACGCGGGGACCAGGACGGAGACCGGGCGGGTGACGGGCGGGCCCCAGCTGAAGCCCCTGCGGCGGACCTTGCGGGCGTGCAGGAAGGAGAGCAGCAGCATCAGCCCGAAGCGGGCGAGGACCAGGACGCCGATGACGGCGAGGCCGACGACCAGGACGCCGGTGATCCGCTCGGACACGGCGACGGCGGCGACGAACATCTTGCCCTTCCACAGCTCGAACCCGGTGACCGGGGTGTGCGCGCTGGGGGCGTCGAGGGCGGTGGTGAGCCGGGTGAAGGTGTAGCCGCGCTCCTCGAGGTCCGGCAGCAGGGTGTCGAGCGCGGCCACCGTCTGCGAGCGGTCGCCCCCGGAGTCGTGCATCAGGATGATCGCGCCCTTGCCGTCCTTCGGCGTGGCCCGCTCGACGATGGCGCGGACCCCGGGACGCTTCCAGTCCTCGCTGTCGGTGTCGTTGACGACGGTGAGGTAGCCGCGGCTGCCGATGTACTCCGTGACCGGCCAGGACGTGTTGTCCATGGCGTACGAGAAGGAGGAGTACGGCGGCCGGAAGAGCGAGGTGCGGATGCCCGCCGCGCCCGCCAGCGCCAGCTGGTTCTGCGACAGCTCCCAGTCGATGCGCTCGGTGGACTGGTAGGAGAGGTCGGGGTGGTTGAAGGTGTGCAGCCCGATCTCGTGCCCCTCGGCGACCATCCGCTCGACCAGTCCCGGGTACCGGGCGGCCATGTTGCCGGTGACGAAGAAGACGCCGTGGGCGTCGTACTCCTTCAGCTTGTCGAGCACCTTCGGCGTCCACACCGGGTCCGGGCCGTCGTCGAAGGTCAGGACGATCCGGCGGTCGGGTATGCGCAGGGTCTTGGCGTCACCGGAGCGGGCGTCGATGACGGGACCTCCGGAGAGGACGTCGTCGGGCACCTGGGTGGTGCGGTCGGCGCCGTGGACCCGGTGGTCGGCGAGGATCTCGTTGTGCACGTATCCGCGCAGCATCAGCATCGCGAGCAGGGCGACGAGGAACGTCGTCGGCAGGAGGTAGCGCATGGGGAGCCTGTACGGGCTCCGGCCACGTGACGCTCGCCTCGGTCTGCCGTTCCTGCCCCGCGTGGCGGGGGAGTTCATCTACGGGACGCTCTCTTCCTGCACCGGCTGGTCGGGAGTCCCGGCGGGAGGGGTCGTCGGGTCGGACGGCTCCGGCTCGGGGGAGGGTGGTGAGGGGTCGACCGGTGGTTCGGCGGTCGACATCGTGGGGTCCGGTTTCGTGCCGCCGTCCGGGCCGCCCGCCCCGGGCGAACGGGACGGGTCGGCGGCGAGGGACGCGGAGGGGCCCCCGGCCGGTCCGGCGGACTCCCGTACGGAGGTGGCCGACGGGGTCGCGACGCCGGGCGTGCCGGAGTCCTCGGTCGCCGCGGGGCCGGAGGCGCTGGGTCCGGGCTCCGGGGCGTCGCCGGACGGGCCGCCGGCGGTTTCGGCGGGGGCGGGGGCCTCTTCGGCCTGCTCCGCCTTCGCCTTCTCCCCGGTCTCGGACAGGGGCAGCCAGGGGGCGCTGGAGTCCCCGCCGAGGACGGCGAGGACCAGCGTCACCGCGTAGGCGACGCAGACCGAGGCCAGGACCCAGCCGAGGCGTCGGAGGGTCTTGCTGCGGCGGCCGCTCTCGTCGACGAAGACGGGGCCGTCGGAGCTGTCCGGCGGAGCGGGTTCGCCGGCCAGCTCGGCGAGCTGACGGCCCAGCCCGTCGAGCTGCATCGTCGCGTCGTCGGGCTCATACGTGTGCCCGGTTCTCTGGCCTTCGCGCCAATTGTCCACAAGTGCAGCCCCATCCCCCACTCAAGAATCAGGCGCACGAAATTGACTGGTTCTTTACTGTCGGACTGGGCCCCCACCGTCCATGAACCCGACCTTCCTACACCCGGACGATGAATGTAGCGCACGACGTTGACGCCCAAGTGCCCCTGAACGGAGTTGATCAGGAATGGTTGCGCATCAGTGACCGATCGCCCTCGGGGAGCCAGGAGCCGGGCGGCGGGGCCATCCACCCTTCAGCAAGGGCCAACTGGTCCGTAGCGCTACGCAACGCGTCTACGCCGGGGTGGTTCAGGCCCTTGCGCCAGACCAGCGCCAGCGGCGAAAGCGGAATCGGGTCGACGAGCGGGCGCAGCACCGTTCCGGGCAGCGCCGGGAAGTCGACGACGGCGAGCACGGGGTGCCCGCCCTTCGACATGACCCGCTGGAATTCGGCCACGCCCACGGCAAGCGGGACAGGCGGGGCCATCGTGATGCCCCACTCGGCGAACAGCAGCGCGGCGAGCTCCGTCCACTCCCGTGTCCGCTCGTTGCCGGCCCCCGCGTAGACGGTCTCTCCGGCCAGCTCGGCCAGGGCGACGGTCTCCCGCGCGGCGAGGGGATGAGCGACGGGCAGCATCAGGGCCATCGGCTCGTACCGCACGGGGTGCACGGAAAGTCCCGCGCGCACCGCGGGGGCCAGCCCGGCGGCCCGGCCGAAGGAGGCGTCGAGCCGGCCGGCCAGGATCTCGCCGGCGGCCCAGGTGAGACCGGACTCGAAGCGGGCCATCAGCTCGCACTCCGGCAGCAGTTCGCGGGCGCGCGCCAGCACCCGGGCGGCGGTCGCCCCGTCGCTGTTCAGGTCGACGAGCAGCGGCCGGGCGGGCGCACCGCTGAAGGCCCCGGCCAGTTCGGCGTGCGCGTCGAGCACCCGGCGGGCGTGCGGCAGCAGGCGTTCGCCGTCCGGGGTGAGCGCGACCTGCCGGGTCGTGCGGACGAACAGCTCCGCGCCGAGCGCGCGCTCCAGCCGCCGGACGTCCCGGCTCAGCGCCTGCTGCGCGATGAAGAGGCGGGCGGCGGCCCGGGTGAAGTGCAGTTCGTCGGCGACGGTGAGGAAGGCGCGCAGGAGACGGGGGTCGATGTCGGCGGGAGGCACAGCGCGAATCTACAGCGTGGGGCGCCATTCACAACCCATACGCGTGAATCGGCGCGGAGAAGGTGTTGGACCCGGGCGGCGGTCCACGGTCAGCCTGGCCGTATGCCGATATCCCCCACCGCCGCCCACCAGGAGCCCACTCCCCGCCCGGGGTCCACTCCCCACCCGGAGACCGTTCCCTACGCGGAGACCGTTCCCCGCTCGCAGCCCGTTCCCCACCCGGAGACCGTTCCCCACGCGCAATCCTTTCCCCACGCGCAGCCCGTTCCCCGGCCGGAGACCGTTCCCCGGCCGGTCGCGCCCCTTCGGGCCGTGCCACCCCGGACCGGCCCGCCCTCCCGCCCGCGCGCCGCTCCCCGGCCCGTCCCCGCCGCCCGCCCGGACCGGGCCGTCGCACCGCCGTCCACTCCCCTGCTCACCGTCGCCGGCGGCCAGCTGGTCGCGGCCCCGCGGTCCGTGCCCGGCGGTGCCGGGCGGACCGGGGCTGCCGGGCGCCGGCGATCGTCGAACCCCTACCTCCGGCTGCTGGCCACACCTGGGGCGCGGGCGTTCACGGCGGGCAACCTGATCGCCCGGCTGCCGATGGGGATGTTCAGCGTCAGCGCGGTCATCATGATCGCCGGGTCCCGGGGTTCGTACGCCCTGGCCGGGGCCGTCACCGCGACCGGGCTGGCCGCGACGGCGGTCGTCGCGCCCTTCACCGCCCGGCTCGTGGACCGCTTCGGGCAGGCGCGCGTCGCGGTGCCCGCCACCGCGCTCGCCGTGCTGGGGTCGCTGGCCCTGGTCCTCTGCGTGCACTACGAGGCCCCGGCCTGGACGCTGTTCGCCGCGTACGCCGCGACCGCGACGACCCCGAACACCGGCGGGATGTCGCGGGCCCGCTGGGCGCACCTGCACCGGGGCGACCCGGCGGCCCTGCACACCGCGAACTCCTTCGAACAGGCCGCCGACGAGCTGTGTTTCATGCTGGGCCCGGTGCTGGCCGCGACGCTCTGCGGGGCGCTGTTCCCGGAGGCGGGCACCCTGGTGGGGGCGGTTCTCCTGATGAGCGGCGTCCTGGTCTTCGCCGCCCAGCGCGCCACGGAACCGCCCGTCACCCCCCGTACGGGGGCCGTGGCCTCACCCCTGCGCACGCCGGGGGTGCCCGCGCTGCTGGCGGTCTTCCTCGCCACGGGGGCGGTGTTCGGGGCGCTGGAGGTGGTCTCCATCGCGCATGCCGGGGGCGCGATCCTGGCGCTCCAGGCGGCCGGGTCCTGCGTGGCGGGCCTGGTCTACGGTTCGCTGCGGCCCGCCCGGAACGTCCGCCTCAGGCTGCTGCTGTGCCTGGCCGGGATGACGGCGCTGATGTCCCTGCCGCTCCTGGCCGCCACCGGCTCCGCCTCTCTGCCGGTCCTGGCGCTCTGCCTGCTGGTGGCGGGGGCGGCGACCGCGCCGACGATGGTCACGGGCATGACGCTGGTCCAGCGGTCCACGCGCCCTGAGCAGTTGAACGAGGGCATGACGCTCGCGGTGACCGCGCTGCTGGGAGGCATCGCGGCCGGGGCGGCGGCCGGCGGCTGGCTGGTCGAGCACGCGGGCACGGTCACCGGCTACACGGCCCCGATGTCCGCGGCGGCCCTCGCCCTGGTCATCGCGGGAGCGGGGACGGCGGTGCGGCGAGCGAGCCGAGCGGGATAGACACGGAAGAGCGGGCACCGCAGGTGCCGGACCCGGGCATCGGGTCGGGCAGCGGGCAGCGGGCAGCAAAAAGCCTCCGCCCCGCGAGTGAACTCGCGGGGCGGAGGCTTACATGGGGTGGTGGAGATGGCGGGAATCGAACCCGCGTCCAACGGTGCGGAACCAGGGCTTCTCCGAGTGCAGTTCGCTGCGCTTTTCTCGGCCCCGGAGGTCACGCGAACAAGCCTCCGACAGGCCCAGCCACTGTTTAATTTCCTTCTCGGCCCCGTGGCCGGGCCGAGAAGTTTAGATCCCTAGTTGATGCCAGGATCCGGGTCGGGACCACCCCCGGGCTGACACTCCGCAGAGTCTTCGCTTAGCTGCTAATTAGGCAGCGAGGGCGAAGGCGGAGGAATCGCGCTTGGAATTGGCGATTATTGTTTGCGACATATGGTTTACGAGATCATTGCCGCTTCCTCGACTCGCTTCCCCTGCTTCGACATCCGCTGTCGAAACCGATCATCCCCATGTTGATTTTTCAAAACGCGCACCTTCGCTGAGGTGCACGGCCCATCGTACGTGACCAACGCCGGACGATGCCACTGTATTCCTGCCCGGCCGCCGGCCCCGCCGGGGCACGTCCCGCTCGGGCCCCGCTCAGGCGCTGCGCTGCCGCCGGCGGACCGCCGAGATGGCGCGGTTCGTCTCCCGCGTGTCCTGCTTCTCGCGGAGCGTCTGCCGCTTGTCGTACTCCTTCTTGCCCTTCGCGAGCGCGATCTCGACCTTGACCCGGCCGTCCTTGAAGTACAGCGCGAGCGGCACGATCGTGTGGCCCGTCTCCTGCGACTTCGACTCCAGCTTGTCGATCTCGGCCCGGTGCAGCAGCAGCTTCCGCTTCCGCTTGGCCGTGTGGTTGGTCCAGGTGCCCTGGACGTACTCGGGTACGTGGATGTTGTGGAGCCAGGCCTCGTGGTCGTCGATCTGGACGAAGCCGTCGACCAGGGAGGCCCGTCCCATGCGCAGGGACTTGACCTCCGTGCCCATGAGGACGAGACCGCACTCGTAGGTGTCGAGGATCGTGTAGTCGTGCCGCGCCTTCTTGTTCTGCGCGATCATCTTGCGCCCGGTGTCTTTTTCCTTCGCCATAGTGCGGTCATTTTCGCACTACGACCCACCCCCGAGGCCACTCAATACCGTCTCGGCCCGCTGCTGGGCCCTCTCCCCCACCACGAGGTCGGGTGTGATGCCCCTGCCGTCGACGTTCCGGCCGGTCGGCGTGCGGTAGTGGCCGACGGTCAGCTCGGCCACCGAACCGCCCGGAAGCTCGCTGGGCATCTGCACGGAGCCCTTGCCGAAGGTGGGCGAGCCGACGGTGACCGCGCGGCCCCGGTCCTGGAGCGCACCGGTCAGCAGCTCGGCGGCGCTCATCGTGCCGCCGTCGACCAGGACGACGAGCGGGCGGTCCGTGTCACCGCCCGGATCGGCGTACAAAGCCTGCTGCTCCCCGCGTACGTCGTACGTGGCGACCAGGCCGCCGTCCAGGAAGGCGGAGGCGGCGACGACGGCCTCGGTGACGAGTCCGCCGGAGTTGGCGCGCAGGTCGAGCAGTATCCCGGCCCCGTCGGGAGCCTCACGGACCGCTTCCCGGACCTCGGCCCCGGCGCCCTTGGTGAACGCGGCGACCTTGATCAGGACCGCCGACGACGGCTCGGCCCCCAGCCGCCGCACGGTGACCGCCTCGGTGGTCAGCCGGGCCCGCCGAAGCGTCTCGGTCCAGCTCCGGCCCTCCCGCACCAGACCGAGCTCCACCCGGCTCCCCTCGGCCGCCCCCGTACCGTCGCCGCGCAGTAACGCGACGACCTCCGCGACGGGGCGCTTGCCGACCGCGCGGCCGTCCAGGGTGCGCAACAGGTCGCCGGCGCGGATGCCGGCCCGGTCGGCGGGACCGTCGGCCTGCACGCGGGACACGGTGACGTCGCCGCGGTCGGTGCGCCGGGCGGAGAGCCCGACGCCGGTGTAGGAGCCGTCCAGCGCCTGCTCGAACTCCTCGTACTCCCGCTCGTCGTAGACCGCGCCCCAGCGATCGCCACTACGGCTGACGACCTCCTCCGCGGCGTCCTTCACGGACTTCCCGTCCGCCGCGGCCTCGGCGGCGGCGTCCTCGATCTCGTCGCGGTCGACCGGGGCGACGGTGGAGGAGACGGCACGGGTCTGCGTACCGGAGCCGGAACCGGGGTCCTGCGGCAGCGAACCGGTCGCGGCGGCAGTGGCGAGAGCGCACCCGAAGACCAAGGTCAGGGCCGCCCCGCGGCAGAGGCCGCGGGGCCGGAAACGGTGCGAACAACCCGACATGGCGCCGAGTCTAGGACAAGCCTCCTGGGGCGCACGGGCACTCGCCCGCGCGCCCCAGGGGGCACATGTCACACCTTCAGGTACTTGCGCAGCGCGAACAGAGCGGCGATGGCGGGCATCAGCAGACCGATCGCGAGCACCAGCGGGAGCTTGGTGAGGACAGCGTCCCAGCCGATGAAGTTGATCAGGTTCAGCTTCTCCTGGAGCGCGAGGCCGCCGTCGATCAGGAAGTACCGTCCGCCGAGCAGCATGGCGCAGGCCAGCACGCCGCCGATCAGGCCGGCGACGGCCGCCTCCATGATGAAGGGGGCCTGGATGTAGAAGCCGGAGGCTCCGACGAGGCGCATGATGCCCGTTTCACGTCTCCGGCTGAACGCGGAGACGCGCACGGTGTTGACGATCAGGATCAGCGCGATGACCAGCATCAGGATCATCACGTAGACCGCGACGGCGTTCATGCCGTTCATCAGCTCGAAGAGCTGGTCCAGGATGGACCGCTGGTCCTGGACGGACTGCACCCCGTCCCGCCCGGCGAAGGCCGTCGCGACGACCTTGTACTTCTGCGGGTCGTCCAGCTTGACCCGGAAGGACTCCTGCATCTGGTCGGGCGTGATGTTGCCCGCCATCGGGGAGTCGCCGAACTGCTCCTGGTAGTGCTTGTACGCCTCGTCGACCGTCTCGAAGTGGACCGTCTCGACGGCGTCCATCTTCTCCAGGTCGACCTTGATCTGGTCCTTCTGCTCCTTGGTGACAGCCCCCTTGGCGCACTTGGGCATGTCCTTGGCGTCGTTCTTGTTGCAGAGGAAGATCGAGACGTTGACCTTGTCGTACCAGTAGTCCTTCATCGTGCTGACCTGCTCGCGCATCAGCAGCGCACCGCCGAACAGGGCGAGCGAGAGGGCGACGGAGACCACGACCGCGAAGGTCATCGTGAGGTTGCGGCGGAGACCGACGCCGATCTCCGACAGGACGAACTGGGCGCGCATGGCGTCCTTTCAGTACTCGATGCTCGAAATGCACGAGGGGCCGGAGCCCCTCGGTCAGTGCTGGTAGCCGTAGACGCCGCGTGCCTGGTCGCGTACGAGACGGCCCTGCTCGAGCTCGATGACGCGCTTGCGCATCTGGTCGACGATGTTCTGGTCGTGGGTCGCCATGATCACGGTGGTGCCGGTCCGGTTGATCCGGTCCAGCAGCTTCATGATGCCGACGGAGGTCTGCGGGTCGAGGTTGCCGGTCGGCTCGTCCGCGATCAGCAGCATGGGGCGGTTCACGAAGGCACGGGCGATGGCCACGCGCTGCTGCTCACCACCGGAGAGCTCACCGGGCATCCGCTCCTCCTTGCCGCCGAGGCCGACGAGGTCGAGGACCTGGGGCACGGCCTTGCGGATCTCGCCGCGGGGCTTGCCGATGACCTCCTGCGCGAAGGCCACGTTCTCCGCGACCGTCTTGTTGGGCAGCAGGCGGAAGTCCTGGAAGACCGTCCCCAGCTGGCGGCGCATCTGCGGCACCTTCCAGTTGGACAGCCGCGCGAGATCCTTGCCGAGCACATGGACCATGCCCGTGCTGGCGCGCTCCTCGCGCAGGATCAGTCGCATGAAGGTCGACTTGCCGGAGCCGGAGGACCCCACCAGGAAGACGAACTCACCCTTCTCGATGTCCAACGAGACATCGCGCAGAGCCGGTCGGGTCTGCTTCGGGTAGGTCTTGGAGACGTTGTCGAATCGGATCACGGATGCACCACGGTCGGCCGGGAGTAGGTGAGCGTGACCATACGCGAACCGGGCTCACGCGTGCAGGCGGCGTCCGGCAATGGGCGTTTTATGGCGGATCACCCCCTGGAACGAAACGGGTCGTGCCGGACCTTGACCGGCGGGCCGCGCCGAAATCGTCGCGAGCTGGCACAGTGGTGGGGGGAACGGTTGCGTTTCCGTGAGCGTTGTGCGGAGAGAAAGCAGCAAGCGGCTCCGCCGCGCGGGAGGAGGAATGCGCATGACCTATGACCGACTGGTGTGCGCGAACTGCGCGTCCCCCGTCACCGAGGGCCGCTGCCGTGTCTGCCGTGCCGTGCGGCAGCAGATGCTGGAGGAGCAGGGCCAGGGCCCGCTGGCCGGGATGAGCCCGGCCATGCTGATCGCCCTGATGGTGGTGCTGCTGACCGCGCTCGCGCTGCTGGCGCACCAAGCGGCCTGATCCGACCCCGCGCGGCTCTCCGGGGCCGCCCCTCATAGCCCCTCCGGGGCCGACAGACGTATGCGTACGGCCGCCTGAGCGGTTCGGGCACGCAGAAGGGCCCGGGAGGCGTCGTACGCCCTCCCGGGCCCTTCTTTCTGCTGTGCCGCGCCGCCGCGCCGGGGGCTGATGCACGCCCGCTACGCGTCGGTACGGTCCGCTACGGACCTAGGCGACCGTGCGACCGCCGCCGACCAGGCGGGGCAGGATACGGAAGCCGATGCCGCCCGCGATCATCGTCGCGGCGCCGATGACCAGGAAGGTCGTCTCGGCCGCACCGGTCTCGGCGAGCTCTTCCTTGCCCTTGCTCTGCTCGACCGGCTTGTTGCCGACGCTGTCGGTGTCCGTGTTGTCGGTGCACTCGGCGCCGTCGAGGTCGACGGTGCAGCCGGCGTCGTCGCCACCGGTGGTGGAACCGCCGCCGGTCGCCGAACCGCCGCCGCCGCTCGTGGAGCCGCCGTTGGAAGAGCCACCGTTGGAAGAGCCACCGTCGGAGGAGCCGCCGGAGGTGCTGGTGCCACCCTGGTCGCCGCCGCTGTTACCGGAGGCGCCGTTGTTACCGGAGCCACCGTTGTTGCCCGAACCACCGTTGTTGCCCGAGCCACCGTTGTTACCGGAGCCACCGTTGTTACCGGAGCCGCCGTCAACGCCACCATCGGCACCGCCGTCAACGCCACCGTCAGCACCGCCGTCAGCACCGCCATCGACGCCACCATCGGCACCGCCATCGACGCCACCGTCAGCACCGCCATCGGCACCGCCGTCAACGCCACCGTCAGCACCGCCATCGACGCCACCGTCAGCACCGCCATCGGCACCGCCGTCAACGCCACCGTCAGCACCGCCATCGACGCCACCATCGGCACCGCCGTCAACGCCACCATCGGCACCGCCATCGACGCCACCGTCAGCACCGCCGTCAACGCCACCGTCAGCACCGCCGTCAGCAGCACCGCCGTCGGCGCCCGCGTCGACGCCGCCCGGGTCGCCGCCCTCGGTGGTGCCCTCGATGAGGCCACCGCCGGGACTGTCCAGGGTGGTGATCGGGGTCTCGTCCGGACCATTCAGCGCCTGCGCCGCACCGGCCGCGGTCAGCGAGGCACCCGCGGCGATAACCGCGCCGGCGGCGATCCGCGCGACGCGCATACGCGTCTTCTTCGTCATGTGTTGCTACCCCCAGTAGCCGATCTCGTCATTGGAGCAGCCATATGCGGGTCGCGGCCCTGCGGGGAATCGCCTCGGCAGGGCCACGTCGTGTCGTGGTCACCCCGCCAGCCCCCCGGTTCACACCCGTCCCAGACATACGCATGCTGCTCTAGCACCCTGGCCAGAGTTAAGGACTACGTCAAGGCCGTTCCGTGCGCTAGGCACCCATATGGGGGTTCTTGACGGTTATTCGGAAGCCGGACTGTGACGCATCGGGCACAGGCCCTCCGCAACGCAGGAAGGCCCGGACAGTTGCCTGTCCGGGCCCAACCTCCGTACCGCCGAGGTTACTTCTCGCTCTGCTTGCGCCAGCGGATGCCCGCCTCAACGAAGCCGTCGATCTCGCCGTTGAAGACCGCTTCGGGGTTGCCCATCTCGAAATCCGTACGCAGGTCCTTGACCATCTGGTACGGGTGCAGGACGTACGAACGCATCTGGTTGCCCCAGGAGTTGCCGCCGTCGCCCTTGAGCGCGTTCATCTTCGCCTGCTCCTCCTGGCGGCGGCGCTCAAGGAGCTTCGCCTGGAGGACGTTCATCGCGGACGCCTTGTTCTGGATCTGCGAGCGTTCGTTCTGGCAGGAGACGACGATGCCGGAGGGCAGGTGGGTCAGACGGACCGCGGAGTCCGTGGTGTTGACGCCCTGTCCGCCAGGGCCCGAGGAGCGGTACACGTCCACGCGCAGCTCGGACTCGTCGATCTCGATGTGGTCGGTCTGCTCGACGACCGGGAGCACCTCGACGCCCGCGAACGACGTCTGGCGGCGGCCCTGGTTGTCGAAGGGCGAGATGCGGACCAGGCGGTGGGTGCCCTGCTCGACGGAGAGCGTGCCGTAGGCGTACGGAACCTGGACGACGAAGGTGGTCGACTTGATGCCGGCCTCTTCCGCGTACGCGGTCTCGTAGACCTCGGTCTTGTAGTTGTGCCGCTCGGCCCAGCGGATGTACATGCGCTGGAGCTTCTCGGCGAAGTCGGCGGCGTCGACGCCGCCGGCCTCGGCCCGGATGGTCACCAGGGCCTCGCGCGCGTCGTACTCGCCGGAGAGGAGCGTGCGGACCTCCATCTCGTCCAGCGCCTTCTTCACCGACTCCAGCTCGGTCTCGGCCTCCGCCTGGGCGTCGGCGTCGCTCTCGTCCGCGGCGAGCTCGAAGAGGACTTCGAGGTCGTCGATGCGGCCGCGCAGGGTCTCGGCCTTGCGGACCTCGGCCTGGAGGTGGGAAAGCTTGCTGGTGATTTTCTGGGCCGCCTCCGGGTCGTCCCACAGGGACGGCGCCGCAGCCTGCTCCTCGAGCGCGGCGATGTCCGCCCTCAGCGCATCCAGGTCCAGGACGGCCTCGATCGACCCCATGGTCGAGGAGAGGGACTTCAGCTCTTCGGAAATATCGACGACTGCCACGGGTCCAGCGTAACGGCTGGGCGGATGAAGCTTGCCCTCGCCCGGAAAACCGGATGCCGGTCCCCGGCGAGGGCGCGGGGTTCCCGGAGCCTCTGCCAAGGGCTTCCGACATCTCCTACGGGGTCGCCGGCGCCGAGTTCTCGCTGTCCTGGGGCGCCGGGCCCCCGTCGCCGTCGCCGCCGGCCAGCAGGCCGCCGACCACGACGGCCGCACAGAGGGCGAGGGCGGCGACACCGAGGGTGATGCGGCGCTTGCGGACGGCCGCCGCCTTGTTGCGGGCGGAGCCGGGCCGGGGCCGGCCCGGGGCGCGGGGGGCGCGGGCCGTCCCGAGGGGGCCGCCCGCCAGCTCGTCGGGGGCGGGGACGCGCATGCTCGTGTGGGTGTCCCGGTTGGAGTCGGGAGCGGAGCCGGGCACCAGCGGGACCGCGCCGCGGCGGCGGGGCTCCTCGGAGGCCGGGGTGTACTGCTGCTCGTCGTAGGCGGCGGGCTGCTGGTCGCTCTCCTCGGGGCCCGGCTCGTCCACGTCCAGCGGGGGTATCCCCGCCAGCAGGGGCAGCAGGTCGCGCAGCCGTACGGCGAGCTCGGAGGCGCGCAGCCGGGAGGCGGGGGCCTTGGCCAGGCACTGGACCAGGAGCTGCCAGAGCTCCTCGGGAATTCCGGGGAGCGGGACGACGGTCTCGGTGACGTGGCGGCGCAGGACCGCGCCGGGGTGGCCGCCGCCGAAGGGCGTGAATCCGGCGAGCAGCTCGTAGAGCACGGTCGCCAGGGCGTAGATGTCGACGGCGGCGCGCGGCGGGAGGCCCTCGACGATCTCGGGGGCCAGGTAGTCCGGTGTACCGATGATCTTCGTGGCCTTCGTGCGGCGCGGGGTGTCGATCAGCTTGGCGACGCCGAAGTCGGTGAGCAGGGCCGGGTGCGCGCCGCCGGGGCCGAGCGGGCCCTCCATGTCGAGCAGGATGTTCTCCGGCTTGACGTCCCGGTGGACCACGTGGGCCTTGTGCGCGGCGGCGAGCCCGTCGGCGACATCCGCGATGATCGCGGCGGCGGCCTCGGGGGCGAGGCGGCGTTCGCGGTCGAGGCGGGTGCGCAGGTCGGTGCCGCGGACGAGGGTCATGACCAGGGCCAGGTCGTTGCCGTCCACGACGAGGTCCCGGACGGCGACCACGTGCGGGTGGACGAGTCCGAGCAGGGCTGTGCGCTCCTGCACGAAGCGGCCCACGAGCTCCTGGTCGGACGCGAGGTCCTCACGGAGCAGCTTGATGGCGACCGGGCCCTCGGGCCCTTCGCCGAGCCATACCGTGCCGGCGCTGCCGCGCCCCAGGATCTGGTGGGCCGTGTACCGGCTGCCGATATTCCGTGCCAAGACTGCTCCCTCAGCGGCTGGCGGTGGACCCCCGGTCGACAAAGTTACGCGGCGTTCGGGGTGTCACGTGCCCTGGAGGGCACCGACCTTCACTTCTCCGGGCCGAATAGGCCCGGAGAAGTCGACAAAGGGACAGGATTACGGGTCTTGTCGGGCCGCGCCCGTACCGTCGGCCGGGTCCCGCCCGACGGTACGGGCCTGGCCCGACCGTTACGCGTCGGGTGCCGCTCGACCGTTACGCGTCGGGCGTCGCCCGGCGGTTTCGGGTCAGGCCCCGCCCGAGCTGCCCGTGCTGTCTCCGAGCTCGGAGACCCAGCCGGTGACCGTGCCGATCGCGTCACCGATCGCTTCCCAGTAGCCCTTGCCCTGGGCGACCCAGTCCTGGAGCGGGGTCAGCTCCCAGATGAGCCAGCCGGCGACGATCAGGAGCACCACAGTGAACAGGCAGCCCTTGAGGCAGCCGAGTCCGGGGATGCGCATCGGGTTGGCACCGCGCTGCCTCGGGGGACGCGGCTCGCGCGGCGGTCGCGGGGCCGGCTGCTGGGGCTGCTGCGGCTGCGGGGGCGCGTACTGCTGCCGTTGGGGCTGCTGCGGCTGCTGGTAGCGCTGTGGCTGATGCTGCTGCTGGTGTTGCTGGGGCGGGTACTGCTGGTGCTGCGGAGGCGGCTGACGGCGCTGGGGCGGCTGCTGCTGATGGGGCGGCTGCTGCGGCTGCTGGCGCTGGGGGCGGCGGCGCAGCGGGTCCTGGCTCGGGTCGAGGTACTGGACCTGGGTCTGGTCGTTGCGGTCGCGGGCCGCCTGGAGCTGCGACTGCCAGGGGTGCGGCCCGTCCGGCTGCGGCGGCCCGTCGGGGCGCTGCGGCACGGGCGGCAGGACGGCGGTCGGGTCGGCGTGGCCGCCGCCGGGGCCCTGGCCACCCTGGCCGCCCGGGCCACCGGTCTGCTGGAAGACGCTGGTGGGCGCGGCGGGGTCGTAGGAGCCCGCGTTGCTCGGCAGCACCTGCGTGGGATCGGCCGCGCCCGGGGTGTCCGGGACGGCGGTGGGCGCCGGGTCGGGGGCGAGCAGGGCGCCCACCCCTTCGGCGGCGGCGATCTGGGCGGAGTTCGCGTGGACGCCGATGCCCGCGGCGACCGTACGCAGACCGCGGGCCAGGTTCTCGGCGCTGGGCCGCCGGTCCGGGTCCTTGCTCAGGCAGCGCTCTATGACCGTCCACAGCGGGGCCGGGACGTTGGAGGGGCGGCGGGGCTCCTCGCTGAGGTGCCGGTGCAGGACTTCGAGGGCGGTGCCCCCGGCGAACGGCGGGCGGCCCGTGACCAGCTCGTACAGCAGGATGCCCGCGCCGTAGATGTCGACGGCGGAGGTCTGCGGGCGGCCTTCGGCGGACTCCGGCGCCACGTAGGCGGGCGTGCCGACGAACTCGTGGGTCCGGGTCAGGCCCGGGGAGTCGGCCAGGCGCGCGATGCCGAAGTCGGTGAGCATCGGGTGCATCCGACCGTCGCGCTCGTCGACCAGCACGTTGGCCGGCTTGAGGTCGCGGTGGACGACGCCGTCGGCGTGGCTGGCGGCGAGCGCGTCCGCGATCTGCGCGGTGAGCAGGGAAGCGGCGACCGGGGTGAGCGGGCCGTTCTCGCGGAGGTAGCGGTGCAGGTCGGGACCGTCGATCAGGTCCATCACCAGGGCGAGGAGATCGCCCTCGACGACGAGGTCCCGGGTGCGCACGATGTTGGGGTGCGTGAGCCGCAGCAGGACGGAGCGCTCCCGCAGGAACCGCATCACGACGTCGGCGTCGTTGGCCAGCTCCTCCTTGAGGACCTTGATGGCCACGGTCTCGCCGGGCTGACCCGCGACGGCTGCCTCGGCGCCCGCGGTCTCCCGCTGGCGGGCTCGCCAGACGGTGCCCGTGGCGCCGCGTCCGAGCGGCTCCTCGAGCAGGTACTTGCTGCCTACGGGCCGCACGTCATGCGCTCCCTGCTGATCGTGGTGCTTGCGGTCCCCCGGGGGTCTTGTTCGCTCCTTGGGCCCGCCCGAATGTTCCGGCCCACTGTAGTGCCGCCGAACGGGGCACCGGGGGCTCACGTTTCGGGGGAAGACGCGCGGACCGGGCGGACGGTTGCCGCACGGCTGATCACAGGCCGATCAGGCGTTCGGTCACGGGAGGGGATTTCCGTTCGGGATCCGGCGGACAACCACGGGGAAACCCATCCGAGCGGCGGGATCCGGACGCAAGCAGGCACTTTTGCGCCCACAGCCGACCATTCAAGATCATTTAAAGGTGACCGCCGGGCGTGTTGTCAGTGGCAGGTGCGAGGATGCCTCCAGCACGGATCTGCGAGGTCGGAGTCTCGCGGTGCGTGACGACCTGTACGGACGACGTGTCCGTGCCGGGTGGGGGGAATCACAGGGCGTTTCCCCTGCCGGGCACCCCCGCGCAGAAGGGACCGCTGACGGCGATGCAGATCCGGCTGACCGTCCTCGCGCCGCGCAGCGGCCAGACCCCGGCGCGCACCTGCGACGTGCTCGTCACCGCACCCGCCGGGACGGCGCTGGCCGCCGTCGCCTCCCAGCTGGCCTCCGCCGTGGCGGGGCCCGAGAGCTCCCAGGGCGGCGGAGCGATCGTGTTCTTCGCCGGACGGGAGCGGCTGGACGGGCACCGCGTCGCGCTGGGCGAACCGCCCCTGGTGGACGGCGCGGTCCTCTCGCTCCAGGTCCCCGGCGACGACGAGGCGACGGACGACCCCGTTCCGGCCCAGCTCCATGTGGTGGCGGGCCCTGACGCGGGCGGCGTCCACCTGCTGCACGGCGGGCAGATCCGGATCGGCCGCTCCGCCGACGCGGACGTCCCGCTCGACGACCCGGACGTCTCCCGGCTGCACTGCGCGGTGAAGGTCTCCGACGACGGCCGGGTCTCGGTCGCCGACCTCGGTTCGACGAACGGCACCTCGCTGGACGGCGTCGAGGTGCGCGAGCGGCCGGTCCGCCTCGCCCCGGGCGCCCTGCTGCGGCTCGGCGAGTCCGCCCTCCGCCTCACCGCGGGCTCCCGTCCGGCGACGCTGCCGACCGCCCCGGACGGCGAGGGGCACCTGCGGGTGGCCCGCGCCGAGACGGGGTCTCCCGCCCCGGGCCACGGCACCGGCGCGCCGCTCTCCGCGCACACCCCCGACCACGGCGGCCCGGGCCACAGCCACGGTTACGGCGCACCGGCCTCCCCTTTCCCCGATTCCCCCGATTCCCCCGGTTCCGCCGGCTCCCCGGCGCCCGAAGGGCCCCACGGCGGCTCCGGAGCCCCTGGCCCCTCCCTCGAAGAGGCCTCCTGGCCCGAGCACGCCGAGGCCGGGCCGGGCGCGGACCCGGGACAGGGCCCTCATGCCCGTGGCGAGGAGTTCGCCGACGCCCCGGCGCCCCGGCGCGGCATAGGAGCGTGGGCGAGGCGGCTCAAGGGCGGCGCGAGGGGCGAGCAGGCGGCGGGCCCGGAGACCGGGGCGGGCGTCCGACGCGACACGTACGGCTCCCGCGCCCCGAACGGCCCCGGCGGCCCGACGGCGTACGGATCGTCGGCATACGGTCCGTCGGTGCCCGAATCGTCGGCATACGGTCCATCGGTGCCCGGATCGTCGGCATACGGTCCATCGGTGCCCGGATCGTCGGCATACGGAGCGGGCGCGTACGGCTCCACGGCCGGGCCCCACGACTTCCCGGGCGGTTCCCACGGCTTCCCGGGCGGCTCCCACGATCCGTCCGGCGGCCCGTCGGGGGCCGGGCACCTCGCCTCCCCGGTCTCCCCCGGCTCCCCCTTCTCCGCACTGCCCACCGCCCCCGAGGGCACCTGGCCGGATCCGGCGGCCGTGCTGCTGACCGCGCTCGGCCCCGGGCCCCGGCTCTGGGAGCGCCATCCGGAGCACCCGGAGGCGCTGGTGGTGCGGCTCGGCACGACCGATCGGGCCGACGTGCCCGCCGTGCCGGTGACCGTGGGGCTGCGGGAGGCCGGTTCGCTGGGGCTCGCCGGTCCGCGCGCCCGGCTGGCGGGTCTTGCCCGCGCGACGGTGGCGCAGCTCGCGGCGCTGCACTCCCCGTTCGACCTGGAGATCGTCCTCATCAGCACGGACCGCTCCCGCCCGGTGGAGGAACGGCGGCGCGAGTGGTCCTGGCTGGGGTGGCTGCCGCATCTGCGCCCGACGCACGGGCAGGACTGCCGGCTGCTCCTCGCGTACGACCGCGAGCAGGCGGCCGCCCGGACGGCCGAGCTGGTGCGCCGCCTCGACGAGGGCCCCCTCGGTCCCGGCTGGCCGCATCTGGACCGTGCCTCGGTGGCCGAGGCCGCTCGCGCCCATACGGGTCCGCACACGGTGGTCGTCCTGGACGGCGACCCCGGCACGGCGGTGCTGCGCGAGACCACGGCGCGGCTGGCCGGGGCGGGCGGGGCTGCCGGGATCCATCTGATCTGTCTGGCCGAGACCCCGGCCGCCTCCCCCACCTCCCCGGTGTCCGCGACGTACGAGGCCGCCTGCCGGGCCTCCATCGCCTTCCGGGAGTGCGGGGCGGTCGCGATGCTCAGCGGGGACGTCGCCACGGCGTTGCGCCTGTTGCGCACGGCGGGCGGACAGGCCGCGGGGCACGGGACGGTGGCCGCCGTGGACGCGGTGTCGGCGGCCTGGGCCGAGCGGTTCGGGCGGGCCCTGGCGCCCCTGCGTGAGGAGGGCTCGGCCGCGCTGGCCGGCCGTCCGACGACCGCGGCGCTGCCGCCGTCCGCCCGGCTGCTGGACGAGCTGGGCCTGGCCCGGGCGACACCGGCCTCGCTGATGGCCCGCTGGGCGTCCACGGCGGAGGCCCAGCCCGGCGCCTCGGCGCCCCGGGGCGCGGCGGCCCGGGCGCCCCGCCAGGAGCTGGACAGCCCCAACTCCGGGCGCACCCTCAGCACGGGCCCGCGCGTCGGCCCGCAGCGCACCACCGCCTCCTCCGTCCACCGCGACTCCGGCCGGGCGCCGTACCCGGCCGCGGGCGCCCCCGACCCGGACCGCACCCCGTACCCACCGCTCGACGCCCGCGACTCCGGCCGCACCCCGTACCCACCGCTGGATGCACGGGACTCCGAGCGAACGCCCTATCTCGGCGGCCGACGCTCCGGGCCGGGGCAGGGCCCCGGGGGACGGGACGACGGGGGACCGGGCGACGGGGCCGCGCCCCCGGCCGGCGCCGCCCACACCGGCCGACCGGTCCTCGTGCTCGGGGCGGGCCCCCGGGGGCCCCTCAGCGTCGATCTCGCCGACGAGGGGCCGCATCTGCTGATCGAGGGGCCGCCGGGCAGCGGCCGCACCGAGCTGCTCAGGGCCGTCGCCGCCTCGCTCGCCTCCGCCGCCCGGCCCGACCGGCTCGGCATCCTGCTCGTCGACGGCTCCGGCGGCGAGCGGGGGGAGCGCTGTGAAGGGCTGCTCCCCTGTACGGAGCTGCCGCATGTGTTCACCCACCTCGTGGCGTGCGACCCGGTCCGGATGCGGGAGTTCGCGCAGGCCCTGGGCGGCGAGCTGAAGAGGCGCGCCGAGCTGCTCGGCGACCTGGACTTCGCCTCCTGGCACGAGCGGCACGCCCAGCAGGAGGGCCCGCCGCGCATCGTGGGACAGCGTCCACCGAGCGGCGCCGAGCGGCGGGGCGATCTGGACTCCCCGGCCAGCGGCACCCTGCGGCTGCGCACCACCGCCCGGTCCGGGAACCCCGGCCCGTCGCCACTGCCCCGCCTCGTCGTCCTCGCCGACGACTTCGACGCGCTGGTCGCCCCGTCGCTCGGCAGTCCCGGCAGGCCGGCCGCCGGTTCGGTGGTGCGGGCGCTGGAGGCCGTGGCCCGGGACGGCGGGCGGCTCGGGGTGCACCTGGTCGCCACCTCCGCGCGTCCGGACCGCACAGAGGACACCGAGCTGGCCCGTGGCGCCCGGCTGCGCATCGTGCTGGACGCCCCGGTGCTGCCGCCGTCCCCGGACGAGCCTGCCCCCGGCCGGGGGCGGCTGGGGCACCCGGACGGCCGGGTGACGCCGTTCCAGGGGGGCCGGGTCACCGGTCGTATCCCGCGTACGGCGACGCTGCGGCCCACCGTCGTCCCGCTGGAGTGGGAGCGGATGGGCGATCCGCCGACCCGGCGCCCGGTCCGGGAGCTGGGCAACGGGCCGACCGACCTGGCGCTGCTCGCCAGCGCGTTGGAGCGTGCGGCCCGTTCCGTGAACGCGGAGCGGCTGCCGGCGCTGGTGCCGTTCCCGGTCTGATGCGACCACCGGCGCGGCCACTCTCCCGGCCCGCCCCGCCCCGCCCCCGTACCCTCACCCGGCCACCGTTCCGACGCGCTCCTCCCCCTGCCCCGGCAGGCAGGCTTCCGACATGCCCTGACATGACGTCACGAGGCGATCACGATCGGCCTGTTGGGACCTCAGGTGGTATTGCGGGGCCCGTGCGCCCGGCGTAGGACTGTGCGCACGGACGACGTAGTCCGGGCATGCGGACATGGCCGGACGCGTACAGAAGAGACGGGGCAGGAATGCGCACAACCTTCTCGATACGCAGGACCGCGATCGTGTTCACGGCGGTCGGCGCTCTGGCGCTCACCGGCTGCGGAGGCGACGGTGACGGCAAGAAGAAGACGGACGACGGCTCCGGCAAGGGCACGGACAGCGCGTCCACGGTGAACCTGCCGAAGCTGGACGGGGAGGACATCTCCGTCGCCGCGGTCTGGACCGGACCCGAGCAGGCGAACTTCACCAAGGTGCTGGACGAGTTCGAGAAGCGTACGGGCGCGAGCGTCACCTTCGTCCCGGCGCAGGACCCCATCATCAACTTCCTGGGCACCAAGATCGCGGGCAAGCAACCGCCGGACGTGGCGATGATCCCGCAGGTCGGCGCGGTCCAGCAGGCGGCGGCGAAGAAGTGGGCCAAGCCGGTCGGCGCCGAGGCGAAGGCTCAGCTCGACAAGAACTACGCGAAGGTCTGGCAGGATCTCGGCGCGGTGGACGGCACGCAGTACGGCGTGTACTTCAAGGCCGCCAACAAGTCCCTGATCTGGTACAACGCCGCCGCGTTCGACAACGCGGGGGCGAGCGAGCCGAAGACCTGGAAGGACTTCCTGACGACCGCGGAGACCATTTCCGCCTCCGGCGTCACGCCGGTCTCGGTGGGCGGCGCGGACGGCTGGACCCTGACCGACTGGTTCGAGAACGTCTACCTCTCCCAGGCGGGGCCGGAGAAGTACGACCAGCTGGCGCAGCACGAGATCCCGTGGACCGACCCGTCCGTCAAGGACGCGCTGACCACGCTGGCCACGCTCTTCGGGAAGCCGGAGCTGATCGCGGGCGGCGCGGACGGGGCGCTCCAGACAGAGTTCCCGGCCTCGGTCACCCAGACCTTCACCGGGGGCGACCAGCCCAAGGGCGCGATGGTCTTCGAGGGCGACTTCGTCTCCGTCAACATCGCGCAGACCGACGCGAAGATCGGCACGGACGCCAAGGTCTTCCCGTTCCCGGCGGTCGGGGCGGACTCCCCCGTGGTGACCGGCGGCGACGCGGCGGTGGCGCTGAAGGACACCAAGGGCGCGCAGGCGCTGCTGACCTGGCTGGCCTCCTCCGACGCGGCGAAGATCTGGGCCGAGGCGGGCGGGTTCATCTCCCCGAACAAGGGCCTGGATCTGAAGGCGTACCCGAACGACGTGCAGCGCACGATGGCCCAGGCGCTGATCGACGCCGGGGACGACGTCCGGTTCGACATGTCCGACCAGGCCCCGCAGTCGTTCGGCGGCACGCCCGGGAAGGGCGAGTGGAAGATCCTCCAGGACTTCCTGAAGAACCCGAAGGACATCGCGGGGACCCAGAAACAGCTGGAGTCCGAAGCGGTCAAGGCGTACAAGAGCTGACGCCGTGACGACAGCGACCGCGGGGGGCGCCGGTGCGGCGCCCCCCGCCGACGACGACACAAGTCCCCGTCCGTCCCCGCCCCCGGATCCGAAGAGGTCCCGCCGGAGCGTGACCGGCACCCGCAGGGTCATCGCGGCGGCGTTCCTGCTGCCCGCGCTGGTGCTGCTCGGAGCGCTGGTGCTCTATCCGATCGGGTACTCGGTCTACCGGTCGTTCTTCGACCAGGCCGGCACGGGCTTCGCCGGGTTCGACAACTACAAGGCGCTGTTCACCGACGCCACCATCGTCACGGCGGTGAAGAACAACGCGATCTGGGTGGTCTTCGCCCCGACGGTCGCCACCGCGCTCGGGCTGATCTTCGCGGTGCTGACCGAGCGGATCCGCTGGGGCACCGCGTTCAAGCTGATCGTCTTCATGCCCATGGCGATCTCGATGCTGGCGGCGGGCATCATCTTCCGGCTGGTGTACGACCAGGCTCCCGAGCGGGGTGTGGCCAACGCGGTGGCGGTGGGCGTGCACGACACGTTCAACCAGTCCTCCGTCTTCCCGAAGGCGCGCCCGCTGCCCGTGCACCCGCTGAAGAAGGGTGACGGCGGGGCGTATCTGTCCAAGGAGCCGGTCCGGGCGGGCCAGCCGCTGCGGGTGCCGCTGATCGGCGTGGCCCCGGCGAAGATGCCGGGCGACGCACGACCGGCGAAGGCGACCCCGGCGGGGTCCGGGGACGAGATCTCCGGCACGGCCTGGCTGGACTTCACCCGGGGCGGCGGCGGGAAGCCGAATGTCGTCGACCCGAAGGAGCTGGGCCTGAAGGGCCTGAAGGTCGAGGCGGTGAAGGACGGGAAGGTCCTCGCCACGGCCACGGCCGGAGCGGACGGCGTGTTCACCCTGCCCGCCTCGGCGGACGGGGCCCAACTGCGCCTGCCCGCCGACAACTTCCGCGAGCCGTACAACGGCGTTGACTGGCTCGGACCGTCGCTCGTGACGCCCGGGATCATCGGCAGCTACGTATGGATGTGGGCCGGGTTCGCGATGGTGCTGATCGCGGCGGGGCTGGCCGGTCTGCCGCGTGAGCTGCTGGAGGCGGCCCGGGTGGACGGCGCCAACGAGTGGCAGGTGTTCCGCCGGATCACGGTGCCGATGCTGGCTCCGGTGCTGGCGGTGGTCCTGGTGACGCTGATGATCAACGTGCTGAAGGTCTTCGACCTGGTGTTCATCATCGCGCCGGGCTCCTCGCAGGACGACGCGAACGTGCTGGCGCTCCAGCTGTACAGGTCCTCGTTCGGCACGGACGCGGACCTGGGGATCGGGAGCGCGATCGCGGTGCTCCTGCTGCTGCTGGTGATCCCGGTGATGCTCCTCAATATCCGCCGGATCAGGAAGGAGGGACGCCGATGAGCAGCGCACCGGAAGTGAACACCGCGCGTATCGGCCGCCAGAAGGCGGTCTCCCGGCAGGCCGGCGCCCCCGGAGCGCCCAAGGCCAAGCAGTCCCTCGGCGCCCGGATCGCAGCCCGCGCCGGCGGCGGCGTGATGCGGGTCTTCCTGATCCTGGTCGCCCTGTTCTGGCTGATGCCCACGATCGGCCTGCTGCTGTCCTCGCTGCGCGGGCCGCAGGACATCGCGGCGACCGGCTGGTGGAAGATCTTCACCGCCCCGTCGGAGATGACCTTCGACAACTACCAGCGGCTGCTGGACAATTCGACGATCACCGGCTCGCTGGTCAGCACCATCATGATCACCGTGCCCTCCACGGTGCTGGTGGTGGTGATCGGCTCACTGGCCGGATACGCCTTCGCGTGGATGGAGTTCCCCGGCCGCGACTGGTGGTTCCTGCTGGTCGTCGGGTTGCTGGTGGTGCCGGTGCAGGTCGCGCTGATCCCGGTCTCCGAGCTGTTCGGCACCATCGGGATCTTCGAGACGACGCTCGGGGTGGTGCTGTTCCACACGGCGTTCGGCCTGCCGTTCGCGATCTTCCTGCTGCGGAACTTCTTCGCGGAGATCCCCCGCGAGCTGCTGGAGGCCGCCCGGCTCGACGGGGCGGGCGAGATCCGTCTGTTCACCCGGGTCGTGATGCCGCTGGGCGGTCCGGCGATCGCCTCGCTCGGGATCTTCCAGTTCCTGTGGGTGTGGAACGACATGCTGGTCGCGCTGATCTTCGCGGACTCCGAGTCGCCGCCGATCACCGTGGCGCTCCAGCAGCAGGTACGCCAGTTCGGCAACAACATCGACGTACTGGCGCCCGGCGCGTTCGTGTCGATGGTGATCCCGCTGGCGGTGTTCTTCGCCTTCCAGCGGCAGTTCGTGTCCGGTGTGATGGCGGGCGCCGTCAAGTAGCCCTCACCACAAGGCCGTACGCCCTGGAGGGCGTACGGCTGTACGTCAACCCGAAGCGGCTCGGTTCCCCGGAACCGGGCCGCTTCGCCGTCTCCGTCCCCCGATTGCCGCGTCCGGCGTAACCCTGTCATTCCATCCGACGTTTGCGGTCTGCCTGGTTCCCGCGAACGATCGACCCATGGATGTGTAGTGCCCCGGTTCTCCGTCATCGTGCCCGCATTCCGGGTCCAGGCGTATCTGCACGCGTGTCTGGATTCCGTGCTGGCCCAGTCGTTCAAGGACTACGAGATCGTCGTGGTCGACGACTGCTCCCCCGACGCCTGTGGGCCGATCGCCGACGAGTACGCCCGCCGGGACCCCCGTGTCACCGCACTGCACCTCCCCCGCAACACCGGTCTGGGGCCGGCCCGCAACGCCGGGATGGGCCGGGCGTCCGGCGACTACCTGGTCTTCCTCGACGGTGACGACACTCTGCTGCCGGACGCGCTCCAGACCATCGCCGACCGGATCGACGCGACCGGCGAGCCCGACGTCCTGATGTACGACTACGCCCGCACGTACTGGACGGGCCGCAGCGTGCGCAACGTCCTGGCCGCCCACCTCGACGAGGGCGGGCCCGACCGCTTCCGGCTCACCGACCGCCCCGAGCTGCTGAAGCTCCTCATGGTCGTCTGGAACAAGGCGTACCGCCGCGCGTTCATCGAGGCCGAGGGGTTCACCTTCCCGCCCGGCTACTACGAGGACACCCCGTGGACCTATCCGGTGCTGATGTCGGCCGGGTCGATCGCGGTGCTGGACGCGGTCTGCGTCTCCTACCGGCAGCGGCGGCGCGGCAACATCCTCTCCACCACCAGCGAGAAGCACTTCGACGTCTTCGACCAGTACGACCGGGTGTTCGCGTTCATCGACTCGCGGCCCGAACTCGCCCTGTGGCGGCCGGTGATGTTCCGCCGGATGCTGGACCACTTCTCGGCGCTGTTCGCCTCCCGGGACCGGCTGCCGCTCCACCGCCGCGCCGCCTTCTTCCGCCGGGCGGCCGCGTCCTGCCGCCGCTACCGCACCCCCGGCGCCCCGGCCCCCCGTCGTGCCCTGTTGCGGCACGGCCTGCTGTGGCTCGGCGCGCGGCGCACCTACCAGGCACTGTCGGGGGCCCAGCGCCTGGGCGGCCGGCTGCGCCGGGGGGCGGCGGGCGCCCGCCGGGCGGTGCGGGGCGCGGCGCTGCGGGCGCACTACCGGATCCAGTCGCGGCTGCCGCTGCGCTCCCGGGACGCGGTGTTCGCCACCCGGGGAGGCGGGTACACGGGCAGCCCGGCGGCGATCGAGGCGAAGGTCCGCGAGCTGGTCCCGGGGGTGCGGACGGCCTGGATCTGCCATCCCGTCGACGCCCACACCGTGCCGACCGGCACCCGGCGCCTCGCGCCCGGCACCTTCGCCCACTGGACGGCGCTGGCCCGCTCCGCGTATCTGGTGAACGACTCCGCCTTCGACCGGGGGCTGGTCAAGCGCCGGGGCCAGGTCCTGCTCCAGACGCACGAGGGCACGCCGCTGCGGACCGTGGGCACCGATCTGCTGGACCGGCCCGCCGCCGCCCGGGGCACCGACTTCGAGCAGCTGCTGCGCTCCGTGGACACCTGGGACTTCTCCCTCTCGGCGAACCCGCACTCCACCCTCGTACGGGAGAGGGCCTATCCGTCCGCGTACACGACGCTGGAGTACGGCTCGCCGCGCAACGACGTGTACCACCGCACCGGCCCGGCGGATGTGGCGCGGCTGCGCGAGACGCTGGGGATCCCGGCGGGCAGCACCGCGCTGCTGTACGCCCCGACGCACCGCGACTACCGGCGGATCCAGCGGCCCGCCCTGGACCTGGAGCGGCTGGTCCGGGTCCTGGGCCCGCAGTTCGTGGTCCTGGCCCGGGCGCCGCACCCCGCGGGCCCCGGCGGCCACCGGGCGCCGCATCCCCGGATCATCGACGTCAGCGGGCACCGGTCCGTGGAGACGCTGGCGCTGGCGTCGGACGCGCTGATCACGGACTACGCGTCGCTGATGTTCGACTACGTCAACCTGGACCGCCCGGTGGTGCTGCACCTCGCCGACATCGAGGCGTTCGAGGCGGCCCGGGGCACGTACTTCGACATCACGGCGTTCCCGCCCGGCATCGTGGCCCGGGGCCAGGACGAGCTGTTCGACATCTTCGCCACGGACCACTGGCGGGCCTCCCGCTCGGCGCAGCTGCGGGCCGCGTTCCGGGCCCGGTTCTGTCCGTACGACGACGGGTACGCCGCCGAGCGGGTGGTGCGGCGGGTCTTCCTCGGGGAGACGGACGGGCTGCCGCTGCCGGTGCCGTCCGCCGCGCGCCGGACGCCCGCGGCCCTTCCGGCGCGGGACGGGGCCGGGGCGGGCGTCAAGGGCTGACCCGGCCCCGCCACACCCGAACGCGTGCTTCCGCACGTGCCCCGCGCGTGTTCAGCGCTCCAGGAAAGCGAACAGCTCCTCCCAGCGGCGCAGGGTCTCCGGCTCGGAGAACCGCTGGACGCCTGACCGGGCCCGCGCGCCCATCGCGTCGCGCAGCCGGGGGTTGCCGGTGAGCCGCAGCAGCCGGTCGGCGAGGGCGGCGACGTCTCCGGCGGGGGCAAGGAGCCCGTCCTCGCCGTCGCGGACGATCTCCCGCACCCCGGGCGCGCAGTCGAAGGCGGCGCAGGGCACACCGCTCGCCATCGCCTCCAGCAGGGCCAGCGGGAAGCCCTCGCCCCGGGAGGACTGGACGAAGACGGAGGCCTCGGCGAGGGCCCGCTCCACGTCGTCCGTGCGGCCCATCCACTCCACGGACCCGTCGAGGCCGAGGCCGGTGCACTGCGCCTTCAGCGCGGCCTCGTCCTCGCCGGCCCCGTACACGCGCAGCCTCCAGTCGGGGCGGGCGGGGGCGACCAGGGCCCAGGTGTCCAGGAGCAGGTCGATGCCCTTCTGGTCGCTGAGCCGGCCGATGCTGGCGACGGTCCGCGCGGTGCGCGGGGAGGGCACGGCGGGGAGGCGGGAGAGCGCGTTGGGCAGGAAGCCGACGTTGTTCATGCCGTCCCCGGCCCACTGGTCGGCGTCCTCCTCGGTGAGGACGAGCCAGTGGTCGAGCTCCTTGTAGTGGTTCTTGATCCAGCGGTAGCGGTGGCTCGCGCGGGAGTAGCCGTAGGACTCGTGGCTCATCCCGATGACCCGCAGCCCGGTGGTGTCGGCCTCGCCGACCCATTCCATCGCCCAGACCTGGGTGACGATGACGACCGCGCCGGGCCGGGCGGTCGCGAAGATCTCCGAGAGCCGGGCGACCGCCCGCTTCTTGGCGGCGACCCGGGCCGCCTCCGTGCGCCGGGCGGGGAGGCGGAAGCGGTCGCGGACGCCGTGGGGCGTCCAGGGGGTCGGGGGGTGGGCGGGGTAGAGGGCGGTGACGGGGTGGCCGGGCTCCTCGGGCAGCGCCATCTTGAGGTCGGACGCGTGGATGCCGATGGTGTGGACGCGGTGGCCCTGGCCGCCGAGGAGGCGGGCGGTCTGGTGCATCCAGCCGGTGACGCCGCCGAGTTCGTCGGTGCTGTTGGAGACGATGAAGACGTCGCGGCTCATCGGCCGGCCCCCCGGTCGTGGTCGATGGTGTGGCGGGCGCCCCGGGAGGCCCCGGGGGCGAAGACGGCGGCGACGGTCCTGCGGGCTGCGTCCCCCCGGTCGTAGGCCCCGAACCGACGCGCGAAGTCCCGCCGTCGGTCGGCGTACCGGGTGTCGGACTTCTTCAGCTCCGCGAGGGCCCCGAACAGCTCCTCCTGCGTCGCGGTCACCGGCCCCGGGGCGTGCTCCCGCAGGTCGAAGTAGCTGCCGCGCTCGGCCGCGTACGCCTCCAGGTCGGGGGCGTACAGCACGACGGGCCGGTCGAGGAGGGCGAAGTCGAACATGATGGAGGAGTAGTCGGTGATCAACACATCGGTGAGGGCGAGGAGTTCTTGGACGTCGTGGTGGCGCGAGACGTCGACGACGGTCCCGGGCGGGCAGAGCGGCAGCCGGGCGGACTCCAGGTAGTGGGCCCGTACGAGCAGGGTGTGGGTGTCGCCGAACCGCTCCGCGAACTCCCGTACGTCAAGGAGGAGTCGGGCCCTGCGCTGTTTCCCGGGACCGCCCCGGAACGTGGGGGCGTACAGCACGGTCTTCTTGTGGTCGTCCAGCCCGAGCGCCCCGGCGAGCGGCGGGCGCGGCAGCCGTCCCTCGGTCTCGGCCCGGTCGCGCTCCGCGATCAGGGCGTCGTTGCGCGGGTAGCCGGTGCGCAGGAGCCGCTTCTCGGGCAGCCGGTAGGCGCGGGCCAGGGTGTCCACGTCGTGCTCGGAGCGGACGAGGAAGTGGTCGAAGCGGTCCACGGCCCGCTGGAGCCGTTCGCGCTGGGGGGCGTTCTGGAGGCGTACGCGCCGCTCGTCGAAGCCCATCCGCTTGTACGCGGAGCCGTGCCAGGTCTGGAGGTACGTGGTGTGCCGGGGTTTGCGCAGCTGCTGCGGGAAGCCCTGGTTGTCGACCCAGTACTCGGCGCGGGCCAGCGCCCACAGGTAGCGCCAGGACCAGCGGCGTACGAGGCGGGCGCCGTCCGGGAAGCCGGCCGGGGAGGGGTCGTAGGACCAGGTGGCGTGGAGTTTCAGACCCTGGCGGCGGATCTCCTCGTAGAGGGCGCGCGGGCTGTCGCCGTAGCAGGTGCCCATGTGGCTCTCGAGGACGACGGAGCCGCGGCGCACGGGGAGCCGGGTGAGCCAGGTGGTGTAGACGGGGACCTTGAAGCCCCGGGAGCGGTAGCGGTCCAGGCGCCCCCGGAGGGACCGGACGAGGAGCTTCGCCTTGCGGGCGGGCCGGAAGCGGGTGGCGTAGCGGACCAGGCGGTGGGTGGTGCGGGCCGGGCGGCGGCGGGCGGTCAGCCGGAGCGCGAAGTGGTCCTTGAGCGTGATGTAGGGCTCCCAGGTGTCCCCGGCGAGCGGTCCGAGCCGGGGTCTGGCGGGGAACCGGAGGGACCCTTCCACCTGGTCCTGCGGGGCGAACAGGTCGCTGACGGAACGGGTCCCGTCGGGGCCCCCCGCGGTCACGGTCAGCCGCGCGTCCCACGCCGTGTCGCGGGCGCCGACGGGGCGCAGACGGCGTGAGACGTCGGCCCGCGCGCGCCAGCTGATCCCGTTGCCGTCGTGCCGGATCTCCTCGACCGGGAACGCGACGGCGCGCGCCCCGCCCCGGGCCCGGAACTCCAGGGTCGCGGTGAGAGGGGCATCGGGGGCCGGGCCGCCGTGGCCGGGCAGCACGAGGCGGCCTTCCAGCAGCAGGCGGCCCCGGTCTGCGGTGGCCCGGGTGAGCCGGTTCATCAGCCGCGCGCCGCCGAACGTGCGGTACTGGTGCCCGAGTTCGGTGACGTCGACGCCCGGCCCTTCCGGGTCGCCGCCCCAGGTGACCCGGCCGTCCGCGCCCGTCGTCAGCGGCGCGCACACGGTGGCCGGCCTGCTCAGCGCGTACGCCGCGGTGAGGACCCCTTCGGCGGCGCCCCGGGCCAGCAGGCGCACGGCGACCCGCTCCAGCGGCGGCAGGTCCGGCAGTCCGTCCCGGAAGCAACCGGTCAGCGCCCGGGCGGCGGCCGCGGCGACCCGGTCGCGGCGGGCGGCGGGCAGGTGGGGGAAGGACCGGGCGAGCGGCACCAGGTGGTCGCGGGCGAACGCCTTCTCCCGCTCCTCGCGCAGCTCGGACAGCCCGTGCGCGAGGAGGGTGTTGGCGACGCGGCGGTGGGCCTCGACCAGGGCGGCGAGGTCGCGGGCCCGGTCGGGGGCGGTCCGGCCGGTCACGATCAGCCGGCGGACCAGGGCGATCCGGCCGACCGCGGCGGCGGCGAGCGGGCCGAAAAGGATCTCGCCGTGCGTCAGGTCCTCCTCGTACCGCAGCCCGTGCCGTCTGGCGGCCTCGCGTCGCAGACAGAAACCGGTCACCAGGGCGTCCCTGACGACGAGTTCGGGGGCTTCGGTGAAGCGGGCGAGAGTGCGGGAGCGGGCGTACAGCTCTCCCTGCCAGGAAGGCTCCCGCTCCTTACCGCTGTCGTCGGCGACCCGGCTCCAGCGGCCGGCGATCAGGTCGGCGCGGCTTCTCTCGCCCGCCTGCCAGAGGTTGCGGCAGGCGTGGAGCTGGAGGCGTTCGCCGGTGGCGAGGACCAGGATGTACCGGCCGCCCGCCGCGTCCAGGCCGGCGTTGCGCAGGGCTCCGGTGGTGCGGACGGCCGGGTCGGCGTGGAGGAGGCGGACCCGCCCGGGGGCCCGCTCGGCGAGGGTCCGGGCGGCGCTCCGGACGGCCGGGGCGGCGGTGGAGGCGAGGACCACGACGGCCTCGGCTCCGCGCAGCGACTGGCCGAGCACGGACTCCACGGAGGCGCGCAGGGCCTCGGCGTCTCCGGGGCCCTCGCCGTCCCCGCCGCCGGTGATGACACAGCTGAAGTCGCTCATGCCTGCTCTCCCTTGAGCATCCGGTCGACGACCCCGGCGGCGGCGGTCCCGTCGTCGAGGTCGCAGAACGCCTCCCGGAACCGCTCGTACGCCTCCCGGTGCCCGGCGGTCGCGGCTTCCGGGTCGCGCAGGGCGGCCACGATTCCGGCGGAGTCGGGGATCAGGGGCCCGGGGGCACGCTGCTCGAAGTCGAAGCAGAATCCGCGCAGGGTGTCGCGGTAGTGGGCCAGGTCGTGGGTGTGGAAGAGCATCGGGCGGCCGGTCTGCGCGAAGTCGAACATGATCGAGGAGTAGTCGGTGACCAGGACGTCGCTGATCAGCAGCAGTTCGGCGACGTCCGGGTGGCGGGAGACGTCCCGGACGAAGTCGGTGTCGGGGACGCTGCCACCGACGAGGTAGTGGCGGCGGACCAGCAGGACGTGGTCCTCGCCGAGGCTCTCCCGGGCCCGTTCGAGGTCGAGTTGGAGGTCGAACCCGTGGCGTCCGCCCTGCCGTGGGCGGTCCTCGCGCCAGGTGGGGGCGTAGAGGATCACGCGACGCCCGTCGGGGAGCGCGAGCCGTTCGCGTACGGTGGCGGCGATCTTGTCCCGGTCGGGGGCGTGGAGCAGGTCGTTGCGCGGGTAGCCGCACTCCAGGACCTCGCCCGAGTAGCCGAAGGCGCGGCGCATCACGGGGGTGGAGAAGCTGTTCGGGGAGACGAGCACGCTCCACTGGGCGGACCGGTGTTCCATGGACGCCATGTACGCGGCATCCGCGTGCGGGGTGCCCGCGAGGTCGCGGCCGATGCGTTTGAGCGGGGTGCCGTGCCAGGTCTGGACGACGGTCTGGCCCTTGGCCCGCTCGAACCACTCGGGCAGGTGGGTGTTGGTGACGATCCACCGGCTGCGGGCCAGCGCCTCGTACCAGTCGGCGCTGTGCAGGGCGACGGGGCGGACGCCTTCGGGCACGGCCGCCTGCTGGTCGCGCACCACCCACAGGTGCTCGATGTCCTGCCCCTGGGCCGCGAGTTCGCGGTGGACGGCGCGGGGCGAGTCGGAGTACTGGCGGCCGTCGAAGCTGGAGTAGAGGACGGCGGGGCGCGGTTCGTCGGCCGTGGCGGCGCGCAGTCCGGCGTACCGTTCGCGCTGGATCCTCTGCCCGTACGGTCCCCGCTCACCCGGGGGGAGGGCGGAGGCCGACTCCAGGACGACCCGGTCGTGGTGGCACCGCTGGAGAGTGAAGTCCCGTCCCCCGACGCTCTGTTGCGCGGGCAGCATGGGATGCAGAGGCGTGGTCAGGCGGAGCGGTCGGTAGGCCTCCGGGTCCCGCTCTCCCGGCTCGCGCAGGAAGAGGTACCAGCGGCCCTCGGCGAGCGGCAGCGTCCCGCCGGGCCCCTCGACGGCGGCGGGCGCGATCACGGCCCGGAAGCCGTCGGCGTCCCCCCGCTCCAGCCCGAGGACCGCCTCCTCCCGGTGGCCGCTGTGGCGCAGGACGAGTTCCCGGAAGGCGCCCGTGGGTTCGGGGAAGGCCCCTTCGAGGACCAGGGCGCCCGACTCCTCCCAGGCGGCGGAGGTGACGACGGGCTGGACGGCCCGGTCGGTGAGCACGAGGTCGCCCGAGGGGTTGGGGGCCGCGTACAGCTCACGGCCGCCGGGCAGCGCGTAGCGTCCGTCCTGGCCGTCGGTCCGGGCCGCAACGGTCAACGGCCGGCCCTCGCCGACGAGCTGGACGCCCCAGATGTCGTCCCGTCCCCGGAGGGCGCTGAGCGGGATGTCCGCCGCCCGGGAGCCGAGCGAGCCGCGCAGGGCGAACTCCCGGGTCTCCTTGGTGCGCCACTCGGTGAGCCGGAGGGCGACCGGCCCGGCGTCGCCGAGGATCTTCACCTCCAGGCGCACTGCGTTCTCGACCGCCGACTGCCCGGTCAGGACGGCCGCGACGCGTTCGGTGCGCAGCTCCAGCTTGTTGCCGGAGAGGACGGGGACGATACGGGTCCGTTCGTCGGTGTACGTCACGGCGGGCGGGGCCGGGGTGGAGACGAGCCGCATGGGGCCCCGGCGCGGCCGGCCGGCGCCGACGACGAGGGCCTCCAGCTTCCAGGTCGTGCGCCCGCCGCTCGCCTTCCCGGCGAGTCTGCGCGGGTCGACGACGGCGGTGAACCCGGCGCGGTCGTAGCGGTGCAGGGAACGGCCGGAGCGGGCGGTGGCCTCGTCGCCCGGGACCGGGCGGGTCCGCAGGGGGATCAGTCGCTTCCCGGAGCGCAGCCAGCCGAGCCGGACCGGGCCGCCGGGGGCGTTCCGTACGTAGGCGTGGCCGGTCAGGTGCAGCAGCCCGTCCCGCCAGACGGCCTCGGTGAGGTGGGCGTGGACGGGCAGGTCCGCCGAGGTCAGTGCGGTCGTGGCGGGCGGCAGGGGGTCTCGGACGGCGGGGTGGTGGGCACGGGGGCGGAGCAGCCCGGTGACGTGGAAGGTGTCCCGGTCCTTCTTCTCGTCGGCGAGGAGGGCGAGGAGTTCGGGCAGCCGGCGTTCGCGGATGAGCTGCCACTTGACCCGCAGGTGCAGGGGCAGCGAGGCGAGGACATCGGCGTCGACGGTGGCGGCGAACGTGCCCGCGTGCTCCAGGAAGGCCTCGTGGAACTCCGCGTCGCCGCCCCCGAGCGCCTCGATGAACAGCCACAGGTCGCCGGAGAGCGCGTGGGCGTCGTAGCGGCGTCTGGCCTCGGCCAGGCCGGGCCGGGCGGCGAGGAAGCGGCTGACGGTGGTGACGGCGGTGACCCGGTCGCGGATGCCCCGGGGCACGGCCCGCCGGGTGGTGATCGAGCCGTCGCGGTCGCGCCAGTGGTAGACGGGCTCCTCGACGACGTCGACGGAGCGGGCCAGGAAGTGGGCGGGGAGGACGACGGCGATGTCCTCGTACAGCACCCCGGTGGGGAAGGCGAAGGCGTGTTCGTCCCAGAAGGCGCGCCGGAAGACCTTGTTGCAGGCGATGCGGTCGCCGAGCAGGGTCCAGTCCCGGGTGACGTGGGTCGACCGCCGGGCCTTCTCCATCGGCTTGCGGAACATCGGAGACTGTTCGAGATCCCCGTTGGCCCGCAGCCGGAGCACGTTGCCGGTGGCGAAGTCGGAGCCCGAGCCGTCGAGTTCGGCCAGCATGCGGGCGTACGCGCCGGGCGGCACGACGTCGTCGCTGTCGACGAACGTCAGGAATTCCGCACCGGAATGGGCCTCGCGGATCCCGGCGTTGCGGGCCGCGCCGAGCCCGGCGTTCTCCTGCCGCAGCAGCCGGAAGCGGGGGTCGCGCTCCACGAACTCCTGGGCCAGGGCGGGCCCGTTGTCCGTGGAGCCGTCGTCGACGAGGACGACCTCCAGATCCGGCATGGTCTGCTCGACGAGCGAGGACAGGCAGGCACCGAGGTACTCCTCGACGTTGTAGAGGGGGACGACGACGGTGAGACGGGGTGCCATCGCGGCGCACGATCCTTCCGGGCGGACGACATCAGGGGCGCTGAGCGTCGGGGGACTTGGGCTTCGGGGCGTGGGGCCCCTCGGGGGCCATGGGGTACAACCCGCGCCGGAAGGACGGGTCACCCGAGGGGGTCCGTTCGGGTGACGCGGACGGCGGAGTCACGCGCCCCGGGGGCGTGCCGGGAGCACGTTCGAGCCCCGTACCGGAAGGGCACGGGGCTCGGTGCTCGGCGCTGCCGTGAAGGGCCCGCGTCAGGGCTTCACGGCGATCCGGCCCTCGTCCATCCGCAGCAGCAGCAGCTGCTCACCGGTCTTGTCGAGGAACTCGTCGACCGCCTGCCGCGATCCCTGCCAGTAGCCGTAGTCGTCGATGAGGAGCACCCCGCCGGGGACCAACCGGGAGTACAGATGCTCCAGTTCGTGCTTGGTGGAGGCGTACCAGTCGGTGTCCAGGCGCAGGATGGAGATCTGCTCGGGGGCCTGCGCGGGGACGGTGTCCTCGACCCGCCCCTGGACGTAGTGGACGCGCTCCTTCGGGTACGGGACTGTGTCGAACCCCGCCTTGACGTCCTCCAGCGAGGCGACCGCCCAGATCGGCCGGTCCTTGCCCTGGGCGTCCAGCAGCTCCTGGGCGGGCCGCCCGTCGCGCCGCAGATCCTCGGCGGTGGGCGGGGTCATGCCCTCGTACGTGTCGAAGAGGTACAGGTCGCGCTCGGTCTCGCCGACGGAGAGCAGGGTCCGGGCGCAGGCCTGCATGGAGCCGCCGCGCCAGACGCCGCACTCGACGATGTCACCGGGGATGTCGTGCCGGGCGATGTGGCGGGTGGCGAGGATGAAGGCGTTGAGCCGCTCGGGCGAGGTCATCGAGTACGGCTTGACCGCGCGGATGATGTCCTTCGCCTCGTCGTCGTAGTCGGCCGGGAACCCGGGCGCGGGCTTCTTCGCCTTGGGTTCCGGAGCCGTTACGGGGGCGGGTGCGGCGGCCGGGGCCGGTGCGGGGGCGGTGCGGGCGGCGGGCACCGTGACGCGCCTGAGCTGGTATCCGGTGAGCTGCTGAAGGACGCCGTTGACGGCGTTGCGCCAAGCCATGCCCCGGGACAGTACGCGCGGTTTGCGCCGCATGTCATCTTTCGTCAACCTGCCATTGATCGGGACGGGCACTGTTCGAGTGAGGGCTCCTGCGCGGGCACGGTCCCCGGGCGTCCGCACGCCTCACGGCCGTCCAGCGGCCGGGGCAGCGGGACGCCGTCCACGCCGCCGACCCGGTTCGCCCACCACACCGCCAGCTCCCGTACGGCGAACATGGTGAGGCGCGGGTAGCGGGCCGGCTTGCGGAAGACGCCGACGGAGTCGCCCCAGTAGGCGGCCTTCTTGTCGATGGCCCGGTAGTCGTGCCAGATGCCCTTCTGCGGCGGGAAGTCGGTGTAGGCCTCGCGCAGTTCGAGCCGCGAGTGGGCGGCGAGCGCGCGGAACCCGTCGGGGTAGTAGCGCCAGCAGTCCTGCGCGTCGTGGACGTGGCCGCGCGAGGGAGCGGTGATGAACGCGTGTCCGCCCGGCTTCAGGATCCGGGCGATCTCCAGCATCGACGCCCAGAAGAACGGGATGTGCTCGAACGCCTGCCCGGACAGCACGACATCGGCGCTGTTGGAGCGGGCGGGGATGCGGTACGGCTTCTTCATCACCGCGTCGACGTTGGGGCCGTCCTGCACGTCGACCCCGAAGTAGTCGATGGGGTGGTGGGCGAGCAGCGCCCGGTGGGTACGGGTCTGCTTGCCGGAGACGCGCGATCCGAGGTCGACGACGCGGTAGACGCCGGCACGGGACGCGATCCTTCCGCGAGCCCTCTCGAGGGGCCCTTCGACGGGCAGATACTCCTTGATGCAGAGTTCCATCTGCTCGTAGGCGGACCGGTGCATGGACGTCTCCCAACATGGCGGGTCGAGCGGGATGTTGGGCTCAACGACCGCGCGGCGCGGAGGAATCGGCACGGAAGGCCCGCCTTGAGCCATTCGGGTTGCGGGACGCGTCGGCCGATCGGCGGCGGGCGCCGTCACAGGGAAGGGGCGAAGAACCGTCGTACGACGCGTTCCGCCGCGTGCCCGTCGTCGTACGGGCAGAACCGCTCCCGGAACGCGCCGCGCAGCGCGGCCGACTCGGGTGACCGCCACTCCCCCGTCCGGAAGACGTCGGCCAGCTCGGCCGGGGTGGTGGTGACGGGGCCGGGGGTGTCGCCGGGCCGTCCGGAGAGCAGGTCGAAGTACGTCCCGCGCGTGGCCCGGTAGGCGGCCCAGTCGGGGGCGTGGACGACGATCGGGCGGTCCAGGCAGGCGTAGTCGAAGACCAGGGAGGAGTAGTCGGCGATCAACGCGTCGGCGGCCAGGCACAGTTCCTCGACCCGGGTATGCCCGGTGACGTCGACGACCCGCGCCGCCCCCGTCCGACCGAGCCCGGCCGGCCGTCCGTAGAAGTAGTGGGCGCGCACCAACAGAACGAAAGCCGGGCCCAGTTCGCTCGCCAGCCGCCCGGGGTCGAGATCGGGCACGAAGCCGTCGCGGTAGTCGCGGTGGGTCGGGGCGTGGAGGAGGGCGGTCTGCCCCTCGGCGATGCCCAGTTCGGCGCGGATCTTCGCGATCTTCTCGGCGGTGGCGGTGAAGTAGGCGTCGTTGCGGGGATAGCCGACGTCGAGCCGTTCGTACCCGCCCGGGTAGACACGGTCCCAGACCTCGGTGCTGTGCGGGTTGGCGGAGAGGCTGAAGTCCCACTGGCCGACATGGGCGAGGACCTTGCCGAAGTCGGTCTTACGGGCGAGGGCGGGATACGCGCGCTGGTCCAGCCCCATGGTCTTGAGCGGGGTCCCGTGATGGGTCTGGAGATAGCGCTGACCGGGCCGTTTGGTGAAGCCGCCGGGAAAGCTGGAGTTGTTGACCAGATAGGTGGCGGTGGCCATGGCCCGCCAGTAGGGGCGCGAGCCCTCGATGACGTACGGCACACCGGCCGGCATCCGGTCGCGGTGCCGGGAGGAGACGACCCACACGCCCCGGATGTGCGGAACCAGTTCGCGGGCCTTGGCGTGGATCGCGGCGGGGTTGCAGGCGACGCCCCGGTTCCAGTACGCCCCGTAGACGGCGAGGTTCGGGTCGAGCGGGCGGCGCAGGTCGGTGCGGTAGGCGGCCCGCATGGCCTGGCGACGCACGAACCGCTTCACGGAAGCTCGGGTGGGCATGGCAGCCGAGCGTAATCGCGGGCCGGGGCGGCCGAGGAGCCGCGTTCACCCGTTCGGGTCAGCGCCGGTGACCCCGGGACCCGCCCCCTGTTGACCAGGACATGAAGCCACCACTGCCACCACTCCTCAGCGTCGTCGTCCCCGTCCACAACGTCGAGGCTTACCTCGAGGACTGCCTGCGGTCGGTGGCGGACCAGACCCTCGAAGCGATCGAGGTGGTCATGGTCGACGACGGTTCGACGGACGGCAGCGCCCGGATCGCGGCGGAGTTCGCCGCCCGGGACGCCCGCTTCCGGCTGGTGCGGCAGCGGAACGCCGGTCTGAGCGCCGCCCGCAACACCGGCGTCCGGCACACCACCTCCACCGTCCCCTATCTGGCGTTCGCCGACAGCGACGACATCGTCGTGCACGACGCGTACGAGCGGATGACGGCCTCGCTGGAGTCGACCGGTTCCGATCTGGCGACCGGCAATGTGTGGCGGCTGACCGCGCAGGGGCGGCAGCAGGCGTGGCAGTACCGCTGGCTGACGGCCACGCGGCCCCACACCCACATCACCCGGGACCCGCGCCTGCTGGCCGACCGGGTGGCGTGGAACAAGGTGTTCCGGCGCTCGTTCTGGGACGCGCACGGCTTCGCCTTCCCCGTGGGCAAGCTGTACGAGGACACCCCGGTGATGATCCCCGCGCACCATCTCGCCCGGTCCGTCGACGTCCTGCGCGAGCACGTCTACTACTGGCGGGTGCGGGAGGGCTCGATCACCCGGCGGCGTACGGACGTCACGGGCGTACGGGACCGGATCGCCGCGTGCGAGCAGGTCAGCGCGTTCCTGGGCGGCCGGGACGCGGCACAGCGACGGGCGTACGACACGTCCTGCCTGCGGGACGACTTCGGGTACTTCCTGGACGGCCTGCCGATGGGCGGCGAGGCGTACCGGTCGGCGTTCCTGGAGGGCGCGGGGGCCTTCGTCGACCGGGCGGGGCCCGGCGCGCTGGAGGGGCTGCCGGTGGAGCTGCGCATCAAGTGGTCGCTGGTGCGGGAGCGGTGCCTGGAGGAGCTGCTGGCGGTCCTCGCCTTCGAACGGGCCAACGGGGCGGGCACGTTCGCGGTCGAGGGGCCTCCGGGGCGGCGGCGGGCGGTGTACCCCGGGGTGCGCGGCGCGAGCGCCCGGCTCGCGCGCACGGACGTGCCCGCCGTGGCGCGGTTGCTGGAGGCGCGCTGGGGCGCGGACGGGAGGCTGCGGCTGCGCGGGTACGCGTATCTGCGCAACCTCCCCGCCGCCTCCGCCCGTCAGCGGCTCACGGTGGGGATGGTCCGGGCGGAGCGGGGCCGTCAGGTGCGGCCGGTGCCGGTGCGCTCCGTGTGCACGCCCGAGGCGACGGTGAACTCCGGTCAGGAGCTGCACGGCTACGACCACGCGGGCTTCGAGATGGTCCTCGACCCGGACCGGCTGCCCGCGACGGCGGACGGCGACGGCTGGCTCGTCGGCCTGGTCCTCGCCGCGCCCGGGGCGGTGCGTCGGGTGGCGGTGCGCGCCCCCGACGCGGGCGCGGACCAGCCGCTCGTCCACGACCTGGGCGACGGGCGGCGGGCGGTGCTCGACTACCGGGGCGGCCGGCTCCGGCTGACCGTGTCACGCCTGCGAGCACGGGCCGAGGGACACCGGACCGCCGAGACGGAGGGGGCCCCGCTGGAACTGACGGGCCGGTACTTCGGCGGGAGCGGGAGCAGGCCGACGGCATTGATGCTGACGCGCGAGGGGGCGGAGGGGGGCGAGGAGCGCTGCTGCCCGGTGGAGTACGAGGAGACCGCCGGGGGCGAGGGGCCGGACGGGGCCCGTGAGGCGGGCGGGCGCAGGGAGCCGGACGGGGTGCGTGGGGCAGGCAGGCACAGGGAGCCGGACGGGGTGCGTGGGGCAGGCAGGCACAGGGAGCCGGACGGGGTGCGTGGGGCAGGCAGGCACAGGGAGCCGGACGGGGCCCATGAGGCGGGCGGGCACAGGGAGCCGAACGGGGCCCGTGGGGCAGGCGGGCACAGGGAGCTGGACGGGGTGCGTGGGGCGGGCCAGGTGGACGAGGTGGATGCGGCGACGTGCGGGGGGCGCTGGCCGGGAGGGGGCTGTGCGGCAAGCGGGGGGCGCGGGCCGGACGGGGTCGGGTTCACGGTGCGGGTGCCGCTCGCCGACCTCGCCGGCGCCCCGCCCGCCCCGCACCGGGCCCCTCGCGAGGTCGAGGCGGCGGGCGGGCAGCGCTGGCGGGTCCGGCTGCTGCTCGCCGACGGCGCCCGCGTCCCGCTGCCCGCCGCCCCGGACCTGCCGCCGCCCGCGTGCGCGGACCCGGCGGGCGACCTGGTGCTGGACCTGGCGGCGCCTCCGTACGCGGACCGGGTGGAGTACACGCCGGAGGGGTCCCTGCGCGTCTCGGGGACGTACGGTCGCCCCGCTCCGGAGACGTACGTTCCCCCTGCTCCCGGGGCGTACGTTCCGCCCGCTCCGGGGGCGCACGTTCCGCTCGCTCCGGGGGCGGTAACCGCGTCTGTCGGCCGGCTCGTCCTGCGCCACGAGACGCTGCACGAGACGGTCCCGGTCGCGGGGACATTCGGGGAGCCCGCCACGGGAAGCACCGTGGGAACCAGCACAGAGGCCGACACAGAGCCCGGCGCGCGACCCGAAGCGGGAAACGCAGGGACCGGCGCGGAGCCCGGCGCGGAGCCCGGCGCGGAGCCCGGCGCGGAGCCCGGCGCGGAGCCCGGCGCGGAGCCCGGCGCGGAGCCCGGCGCGGAGCCCGGCGCGGAGCCCGGCGCGGAGCCCGGCGCGGAGCCCGGCGCGGAGCCCGGCGCGGAGCCCGGCGCGGGAAACATCCCAGGGACCGACGCAGAGACACGGCCGGGCCGGTTCTCCGCGCTGATCGCCCCGCCGCTCCCGGAAGGCCGCTGGGAGGTCCGCCTGGACGGCCGCCCCGTACGCGTCCTCGGCTCCGCCGCCGGGCAGCTCCCCCGCGGCGGAGCCGAGAACGTCCTGCGTCCCGAGCGTCGGCACGGCGACCGGCTGTCCGTGGTCGCGGGGCCGGATGCGCAAGCGCCGGCGGCCGGGCGGAGCGCGTACGGCAGGCGCCTCCTGCGCGCCGCGCACTACCGCGACGGGCGCACGCTCCTCCCGCTCCACGACACCGTCCTCTACGCCGGCGGCGACTCCCCGCGCGCCGTCCACGCCGAACTCGTGCGCCGGGGCGCGGAGACTGAGCATCTGTGGGTCACCGGTACCGCCCCCGGCCGCACCACCCACGTCCCGCCCGGGGCGCGGGCCGTCCCCGTGCACAGCGTCGCCTGGTACGAGGCGCTGGCCCGCACCCGCCGGATCGTCACGGACGAACAGCTGCCCGGGTGGTTCGAGCGGCGGCCGGGGCAGACGGTCGTCCAGACCTGGCACGGCACCCCGCTCGGCCGGTTCGGCGGCTGCCTGGCCGACACCCTCTACGCCGACCACCAGTACCTCGCCACCCTGCCGCGGCGGTCGGCCCAGTGGTCGGTGCTGGTCTCCCCGAGCCGCTTCGCCACCCCGTGGCTGCGCCGGTCGCTGGGGTACGAGGGGGAGGTGCTGGAGGCCGGGTCGCCCGCCAACGACGTGCTGTTCCCGCCCGACCGGGACAAGGCCGCCGAGGAGGTCCGGCGCGGGCTCGGCATCCCGGAGGACCACCGCGTCGTGCTGTACGCCCCGACCTACCGTGACCACCTGGCCCATCCCCCGGCGGCGTCCGCCGACCGCACGGTCCCCGGCCCGTACCGCTGGGACCCGGCCCTGGACCCCGGCGCCCTGGCCCGGGCGCTCGGCCCCCGCCACACGGTGCTGGTGCGCCGCCACCCCCGGGTCACCGGCAGTGTCCCGGCCGGGCCCGGCGTGCTCGACGTCTCCCACCACCCGGGGGCGGCCGGGCTGCTCCTGATCGCCGACGTCCTGGTGACGGACTACGCGGGCCTGATGTTCGACTTCGCGTTGACGGGCCGGCCGATGCTCTTCCACACGTACGACCTGGAGCACTACCGCGACACCGTGCGCGGCTTCTGCCTGGACTTCGAGACCCGGGCGCCGGGGCCGCTGCTGGTCACGACGGACGAGGTGGCCCAGGCGCTGCGCGACACCGGGTCGCTGGCGGCCCGGCACGCCGACGCCTACGAGAGCTTCCGCCGCGACTACTGCGACCTGGACGACGGCGGCGCGGCGGCCCGGGTCGCCGACCGGCTGCTGGCGGACACGGCCTGAGGGCGTCGGGAGGCCGGGGCCCGGAATCCCTCGGACGGGTGGCGGCGGGGAGAGCGGGCCCGCCGCACGGAACCCATGAGGTGTGCCCCTCTTCTCCGCGGCTTCCTCCGCCCCGTCCTCCGATGCCCCGCCCTCCGACCTCCCGCCCGCCGCGACCGGCGGCGACGGGGCCGACGGGACGGCCCGGCCACCGCTGTGGCTGCCGTCGCCGTACCTCGTGCTGGGCGGCCTGCTGTGGGCGGTGCTGTCGGCGGCGGCCTGGCAGGCTCCTCTCTGCTGCGAGGCCGGGCTCCAGGCGGCGGTCGTCGAACGGCTGCGGGTGAGCCTGCTGCACCCGGCGTTCCCGATGACCGACCTGCCCGCCGTGGCGAGCGCGCACTACTCCCCGTACGCGCTGCTCCAGGGACTCGCCGCCCGCGCCACCCGGCTCTCGGGACCGTCCGTCGTCGCGGTGGCCGCGTCGGTGAACCTGCTGCTCCTGCTCACCGGGATCGGCCGGCTCACCCGGCTGCTGACGCCGAACCGCTGGGTTCCGGTTCTCGTGCTGGTGCCGCTGCCCCTGATCCACTGGGCGGACCCGGCCCGTTGGAGCGCACCGAGCACGTTCGCGGTCGCGGTCACCCTGCACCTGTGGGCGTGGACCGGCCGGGCGGCCGCCCGGACCCCCCGCCCCGGCGATCCGAAGCCCGGCCGGACGCCCCGGTGGGCGGAGGCGGCCGTGATCGGCGTACTGCTCGGGCTCGTCCTGCTGGTCCACCCGCCGACGGCGATCGGCGCGGCGATCGGGTGCGTCGCCCTGATCGCGGTCCGGACGCGGACCCGGATCCGGCCGACCGTGTGGCGGTGGGCGTTCGCCGTCGTGTGCGCGGTGGCCGTGGCGGCGCTGTGGCCGTACTACAACGGGCTGACTGCCCCGCGCACCCCCGCCGAGGGCCGGACCACGGGGCCGCCGGCGACCGAGGGGGTACGCGCGGCCGGGGAGCCGTACGCCTGGGCGACGGCGTACGTGCCGCCGGGCGAGGTGGTCCTGACGGACAGCCGCCCGGCGATGTACGCGCTGGCCGGGCACGGAGCGTATGTGCTGGCCGACGCGCTGCCGGACGCGGGGCTCGCGCGCGCGGAGCGGCGGGAGAGGAGCCGGGCGGTGGCCGCCTACCTCGACGCGTCGACCCCGCAGGCCCGGCGGGACGGAATCACCGCTCGCTACGGGGTGCGGTGGCTGCTGCTGACCCGTTTCCAGCACCTGCCCGAGAACGCGACGATGCTGGCGTTCAGCTCGGCCACGGGCGAGGTGCTGGCGCGGGTACCGGCGGGCGGAGCGCCTTCAGACGTGCTGGAGGGTTCAGGCTAAGGATTCTCAGACGTGCTCAAGGGCTCTCGGACATGCTTGAGGGCGGCGACCGCCGAGGCGGCCAGATCGTCCAGGTAGCCCTTCGGCAGTTCGCCGCGGACCACAGCGAGCCGCCAGTACAGCGGCCCGACGATCAGATCGAGCGCCCGGTCGGGATCGCTGCCCTCGGGCAGTTCGCCCCGGGCCACCGCCTCCCTCACCACGACGGCGGCGACGCCCTGCTGCTGGTCCAGGAGCGCGGCCTTGATCGCCTCGGAGATCTCCGGATTGCGGGCCGCCTCGACCAACAGATCCGGGATGACCTGCGAGGCGACCGGGTGGCGCAGGGCGTACGCGGCCAGTTCCAGGACGGCGCGCACGTCCCCGCACAGCGAACCGGTGGCCGGGGCGGGCATCCCCTGCGCGGCGACGGCCGCGACCAGGTCGAGCACGAGCGCCAGCTTGGACTTCCAGCGGCGGTAGACGGCGGTCTTGCCCACGCCCGCACGCCGGGCGATGCCCTCGATGGACATCCGGGCGAACCCCACCGCGGCGAGTTCGTCGAAGACGGCGGCCCGGATGGCGTCGGTCACGTCCTCACGCAGGACGGCGGCGCCTGCGGGGGCGCGGCGGCGGGTTCCCCGTTCTGTGGTCATGGCCCGCATGATAGTCGGCCGCGACGAAACGGTTGCGTTGCGACGTGCAGCGCCCTACTCTCAGCGTTACGACGATACGGTCCCGTCCCAACGAGGGCGTCCCCACGGGACCGTATCGTTCCGTCGCCGATTGCCGCACCGTTCCACCGTCCCGGCTTCCGGCATCCCGGCGATATCCCCTCCCCCTCCCGCTTCCATCGAAAGCGATCGTTCGTGGTGAGCCAGACAGCAGCTCCGCCGTCCCCGGTGAGCGCCCCCGCCCAGGACATCCCCGCCTACGCACCCGGTGAGCTGGCCGCGCTGGCCGCCCGGCACGGCCTGACGGTCAGCGGCGCCCGGCCCTCGCTGCCCGCCTACATCCGGCAGCTGTGGGGGCGGCGGCACTTCATCGCCGCGTTCGCGACGGCCAAACTGACCGCCCAGTACACCCAGGCGAAGCTCGGCCAGATCTGGCAGATCATGACGCCGCTGCTGAACGCGACGGTCTACTACTTCATCTTCGGCGTCCTGATGAACACCAAGCACGGGGTGGAGGATTTCGTCCCGTTCCTGGTCACCGGGGTCTTCATCTGGACGTTCACCGCAAGCTCGATCACCGCGGGCACCCGGGCGATCAGCGGCAACATCGGCCTGGTGCGGGCCCTGCACTTCCCGCGCGCCTCACTGCCGGTGGCCCTCGCCCTCCAGCAGTTGCAGCAGCTGCTGTTCTCACTCGGCGCACTGACCGTGATCCTGCTGGTGTTCGGCCAGTTCCCGCGCCCGTCCTGGCTGCTGGCCGTTCCGGCGCTCGCGCTCCAGGCGTTGTTCAACACCGGAGTGTCGATGGCCGTGGCCCGGCTGACGGCGAAGACCCCGGACATCGCGCAGCTGACGCCGTTCGTGCTGCGGACCTGGATGTACTCCTCCGGCGTGATGTGGAGCCTGGACCACCTGCTCAAGGGGGAGCGGGTGCCGCACGCGGTGATGGTGGCGCTGGAGTACAACCCGGCGGCGCTCTTCATCAACCTCATGCGGTACGCGCTCATCGACAGCTACACCTGGGCGCAGCTGCCGCCGTTCGCATGGGCGGTAGCGGCGGGCTGGGCGCTGCTGTGCGGAGCGGCCGGATTCGTGTACTTCTGGAAGGCCGAGGAGACCTACGGACGTGGCTGACCTCAAGGATTCCCCCGGGGACGACCGTGTCCCGACGGTCGTCGTCGACGACGTCCACATCACGTACACGGTCAATGGCGCCCGTACGGGCAAGGGCAGCGCCACCTCCGCGCTCAGCCGGCTCACCACCCGCCGCCGTACCCCCGGCGCACGCCAGGTGCACGCCGTGAAGGGCGTCAGCTTCGCCGCGTACAAGGGCGAGGCGATCGGCCTGATCGGCTCCAACGGCTCGGGCAAGTCGACGCTGCTCAAGGCGGTCGCGGGTCTGCTCCCGCCGACCCGGGGCAGGGTCCACACCCAGGGCCAGCCGTCGCTGCTCGGCGTGAACGCGGCCCTGATGGGCGACCTGACCGGCGAGCGCAACGTGGTGCTGGGCGGACTCGCGATGGGCATGACGCGCGAACAGATCCGCGAACGCTACGACGAGATCGTCGACTTCTCCGGCATCAACGAGAAGGGCGACTTCATCACGCTGCCGATGCGCACGTACTCCTCGGGCATGGGCGCGAGGCTCCGCTTCTCCATCGCGGCGGCCAAGAGCCACGACGTGCTCCTGATCGACGAGGCGCTGTCCACGGGCGACGCGAAGTTCCAGCGCCGCAGCAAGGACCGCATCAAGGAACTGCGCGCCGAGGCGGGCACGGTCTTCCTGGTCAGCCACAGCAACAAATCGATCACCGAGACCTGCGACCGGGCCCTGTGGCTGGAGGCGGGCACGCTGAGGATGGACGGCCCGGCAAAGGAAGTAGTGGCAGCGTACGAGACCTTCACCAAGCGCAAGTAGCGGAACAACTCAAGCCCGCCCGGCGCTCAAGGGCAACTTTGCCAACCACCCCGGCCACCCCCAGCCCGCCCGACCACCCCCAGCCACCCCGGCCACCCCCAGCCCGCCCGGCGCTTGAGGGCAACTTTCCCAGCCGCCCCGGCCACCCCCAGCCCGCCCGGCGCTTGAGGGCATCTTTTCCAGCCCGTCCGGCGCTTGAGGACATCTCTTCAGCCCGTCCGGCGCTTGAGGACGGAACCCCCACGCCGAGGGGGCCGGCGCCCCTGACAGGCACCGGCCCCCTCACCCCCGTACGGCCACGCCTACGCGTGCGTACGCAACAACGTCCGCATCGTCCGCATAGCCACGGACAGATTCGCCAGATCGAACGCGTCCGACCCCTGAATCTCCTCCAGCGTCGACCGCGACCGGGCAAGAATCGCCGCGTTCTTCGACTCCCAAGCCCGGAACCGCTCCTCCGGCGTGGCCGACCCGTTCCCCACGCTCAGCACGTCCGAGGTGAGCGCCGCGTGCGCCGCGTACAGGTCCTCGCGGATGGAGGCGCGGGCCATGGACTGCCAGCGGTCGGCCCGCGGCAGCTCGATGATCCGGTCCATCAGCTGGGTGATCCGCAGCCGGTCCGCGAGGTCGTAGTAGACCTCGGCGACCTCGAGCGGATCCTGGCCCGTACGGTCGGCGATGGCCACGATGTCCAGCGCCGGGAAGGCGGAGGAGAACCCGGCCACCCGGACCGCCAGCTCGTCCGGCACGCCGGCGCCCGTCAGCTCGTCCAGGATCGAGTGGTACCAGTCCAGGTCCGCGCCCCTGAGCAGCTTCGGCAGCTCGTCCCAGACCCGCGCGACGCCGTCCCGGAAGCTCCGAATCGTCTCCGCGATGGCGACGGGCTGCGGCCGGTTGCCCAGCAGCCAGCGCGAACCGCGCTCGACCAGCCGCCGCGAGTGCAGCCGGATCCGGGTCTGGACGTCGGCGGCGACCTTGTTGTCGAGCGCCTCGACCGCGTCCCACACCCGGGACAGGCCGAAGATCTCACGGGCCGTGAACTGGGCCCGCACGATCTCCTCGATCGACGCCCCGGTCTCCTCCCGCAGCCGGTGCAGGAAGGTCGAGCCGGCGGTGTTCACCGTGTCGTTGACCAGGACCGTCGTGATGATCTCGCGCCGCAGCGCGTGCCCGTCGACCGCCTCGGGGAAGCGCTCGCGCAGCTCGCTCGGGAAGTAGGCGTGCACCAGCTTCTGCAGGTGCGGGTCGTCCGGCAGGACCGTGGAGATCAGCTCGTCCGCCGTCGTGATCTTGGTGTAGGCGATCAGCACGGCCAGCTCGGGCTGGCTCAGCCCCTTCTCGTTGCTGAGCAGCTCCCGGATGTGCCGGTCGGCCGGCAGGAACTCCAGCGCCCGGTCGAGTGCGCCGTCGCGCTCCAGGCGGCGCATGAAGCGCTGCTGGGCGTGGAGCAGCGAGGGTGCCTGGGCGGAGGCGTTGGAGAGCGCGACGTTCTGCGCGTAGTTGTTGCGCAGGACAAGCACGCCGATCTCGTCGGTCATGTCGGCGAGCAGCTTGTTGCGCTGCTTGACGGTCATGTCGCCGTCCCGGACCAGACCGTTGAGCAGGATCTTGATGTTCACCTCGTGGTCGGAGGTGTCCACACCGGCGCTGTTGTCGATCGCGTCGGTGTTGATCCGGCCGCCGCTGCGGGCGAACTCGATCCGGCCGAGCTGGGTGGCCCCGAGGTTGCCGCCCTCGCCGACGACCTTGGCCCGCAGGTCCTCGCCGTTGACGCGGATCGCGTCGTTGGCCTTGTCGCCGACGTCCGCGTTCGACTCGGAGACGGCCTTGATGTACGTGCCGATGCCGCCGTTCCACACCAGGTCGACGGGGGCCTTGAGGATGGTCTGCATCAGGTCGGCGGGCGTCATCTTGCTCACCGAGGGGTCGATGCCGAGCGCCTCGCGGACGTGCGAGTTGAGCGGGATCGACTTGGCGCCGCGCGGGTGGATCCCGCCGCCCGCCGAGAGCAGACCCTTCTCGTAGTCGGCCCAGGAGCTGCGGGGCAGGTCGAAGAGCCGGCGCCGCTCGGCGTACGAGGTGGCGGCGTCCGGGTTCGGGTCGATGAAGATGTGCCGGTGGTCGAAGGCGGCGACGAGGCGGATGTGCTCGGAGAGCAGCATCCCGTTGCCGAACACGTCGCCGGACATGTCGCCGACGCCGACGACGGTGAAGTCCTCGGTCTGGGTGTCGTGGCCCAGCTCGCGGAAGTGCCGCTTGACGGACTCCCAGGCGCCCCGGGCGGTGATGCCCATGCCCTTGTGGTCGTAGCCGGCCGAGCCGCCGGAGGCGAACGCGTCGCCGAGCCAGAAGCCGTACGCGACGGCGACCTCGTTGGCGATGTCGGAGAAGCTCGCGGTGCCCTTGTCTGCGGCGACGACGAGGTAGGTGTCGTCCTCGTCGTGCCGGACGACGTCGGCGGGCGGCACGACCTCGCCGGCCACCATGTTGTCGGTGATGTCGAGCAGCGCGGAGATGAACGTACGGTAAGCGGCGATGCCCTCGGCGAACCAGGCGTCGCGGTCCACGGACGGGTCCGGGAGCTGCTTGGCGACGAAGCCGCCCTTGGCGCCGACGGGCACGATGACGGTGTTCTTCACCATCTGGGCCTTGACCAGGCCGAGGATCTCCGTACGGAAGTCCTCACGCCGGTCCGACCAGCGCAGCCCGCCCCGGGCGACCTTGCCGAAGCGCAGGTGGACGCCCTCCACGCGCGGCGAGTAGACCCAGATCTCGAACGCCGGCCGGGGCGCGGGCAGGTCCGGGATGGCCTGCGGGTCGAATTTCATCGAGACGTACGAATGCGGCGTCCCGTCTTCCGTGCGCCGGCCCCCCTCGTCGCTTCCCTCGCTTGCGCTCTGGAAGAAGTTCGTCCGCAGGGTGGCCTTGATGACGGTGAGGAAGGACCGCAGGATCCGGTCCTCGTCGAGCGAGGCGACCTGGTCCAGGGCCCCCTCCAGCTCCTCCAGGAGCCCGTCGGTCAGCTCGGTGCCGGCGCTCTGGCGGCCGGGGGACATGCGGGCCTCGAAGAGCGAGACGAGCAGCCGGGTGGTGTGGACGTTGTTGCGGAGGGTGGACTCCATGTAGTCCTGGCTGAAGGTCGAACCGGCCTGCCGCAGGTACTTCGCGTAGGCGCGCAGCACCATCGCCTGCCGCCAGTTCAGCCCGGCGCCGAGGACCAGCGCGTTGAAGCCGTCGTTCTCCGCCTCGCCCTTCCAGACGGCGGCGAAGGCCTCCTGGAAGCGGGCGCGGGCGTCATCGGCGAGGTAGCCACCGTTGCCGTTGGCCAGGGGCATCCGCAGCCCGAAGTCGTAGATCCAGGCGTGGGTGCGGTCCGCGCAGCGCAGCTCGTACGGCCGCTCGTCGACGACCTCGACGCCGAGCTGCTGGAGCGCCGGGAGGACGGCGGAGAGGGAGACCTGCTCGCCGGTCCGGTAGATCTTGAAGCGGCGCTCGCCGGGGCCCGCTCCGACCGGCTCGTACAGGCTGAGGGCGAAGTCCTTCTCGCCCTGCTTGAGGGTTTCCAGGTGGACCAGGTCGGCTACGGCGGCGCGCGGCGAGTGGTCGGCCTTGTAGCCCTCGGGGAACGAGTGGCCGTACTGGCGCTGGAGCTCCGCGCCGCGCTCCTCGCCCAGCTCGGCGGTGAGCGCCTCCTGGAAGCCGTCGGCCCAGGAGCGGGCGGCCTCGACGAGGCGGGCCTCGATGCGGTCGGCGTCGGCGTCCGTCAGGTGCGGCAGCTCGGTGCCGGCCGGGACGCGGATGACGAAGTGCAGCCGGGAGAGGATCGACTCGGTGTTCCAGGCGGTGAAGTCGACGCTGTTGCCGCCGAGCTCCTCCTTGAGGATGTCGATCAGCCGCAGGCGTACGCCGGTGGTGTACCGGTCGCGCGGCAGGTAGACGATCGCGGAGTAGTAGCGCCCGTACTCGTCCTGGCGCAGGTAGAGCCGCAGCCGACGGCGCTCCTGGAGGTAGAGGACGGAGGTCACGATGGAGCGGAGCTGGTCGACGGGCGTCTGGAACAGCTCGTCGCGGGGGTAGGTCTCCAGGATCTGCAGCAGGTCGCGGCCGTCATGGCTGTTGTACGAGAAGCCCGCGCCCTCGACGACCTCGGCGACCTTGCGGCGGATGACGGGCACCCGGCGCACGGACTCGGTGTAGGCGGCGGAGGAGAAGAGCCCGAGGAAGCGCCGCTCGCCGACGACGTTGCCCTTGGCGTCGAACTTCTTCACGCCGACGTAGTCGAGGTAGCTGGGGCGGTGCACGGTGGCCCGGCTGTTGGCCTTCGTCAGGACGAGGAGCTTGTGCTCGCGGGCCTTGGCGCGGGCGTCGGCGGGCAGCCGGTCGAAGGACGGGCTGACGGGGTGGGCCTCGTCCTCGCTGTGGTGCGGGTCGGAGCGCAGGATACCGAGCCCGGTGCCGGGCACGGCGGCCAGCGCGTCGCTGTCCCTCAACTCGTACTCGCGGTAGCCGAGGAAGGTGAAGTGGTCGGCGGCCAGCCAGCGCAGCAGCTCGCGGGCCTCCTGGACCTCCTCCTCGGCGAGGTCGTCCAGCGGTTCGCCGGGCAGGTCGTCGGCGATCCGGAGGGCGGCTTCGCGCATCTTCCCCCAGTCCTCGACGGTCTCCCGCACGTCGGACAGGACGCGCAGCAGGTCGCCGGTGATCTGCTGGAGGTCGGCGCGGTCGGTCTCGCGGTCCATCTCGACGTGGATCCAGGACTCGACGAGCGCGTCGTGGGGCAGCTCGGCCTCGGCGTCCTTGGACTTCTTCCGGCCCTGGGAGGCCTTCGGGAGGCCGGGGCCGCCGGAGAGGACCTCGATGAGCTTGCCGGTGACATCGCGGCGGACGGTGACCTGTGGGTGAATCACGACGTGGATGCCGCGCCCCTGGCGGGACAGCTCGTTGGTGACGGAGTCCACCAGGAAGGGCATGTCGTCGGTGACGACCTCGACGACGGAGTGGCTGCAGGTCCAGCCGTTCTCCTCGACGGTCGGGGTGTGCACCCGGACGTTCGCGGTGCCCTGCGGACGGTTCTCGGCCAGCCGGTAGTGCGAGGCGGCGGCGCCGAAGACGTCGACCGGGTCACGGCCGCTGAGGTCCTCCGGAGCCGTATGCAGGTAGTAGCGCTGGAGGTAGGCGAGCACCGTGTCCTGACCGGGACGGGCGCTCTCGTCGGCCCCGGCAGCGGAAATCCGCGCCCGGGGGGCACCTCCCGGGCCACCGACACCACCGCCCGGACCGTTTTCAGCTACCTTGGCGGCCCCTGCGAGCAGCTCGGCCTTGGCTTCGTCCAGCTTGGTCTGCATGTCCTCTGGCTCCTGTCGCGCGCCGTTGCGTGACGTAGGTGAGAAAAGCGGCGTACCGCCACGACGCGGGGTTTCCGGTCTGGGTCGACGCTATGCCGCTTCGAGAGATACCCGGGACCATATTGGCCATTTTCGGCAGCCGGTCCGGCGTCGGGAGATCGCGGATCGCCCGGGTGCTGTGGCACTCCGGGCGGCGGCCGGGGGCTTCGCTGCCCCCGAGGCGTATCGCGCTGATCACGGCACCAGGCTATCGCCCTCGCACCCTGTTGCGTCATGAGCTGCTTGTGTACAAAAGAACCCCCCGAACTTTGACACTTTGGACAGTGCGCCGCGCCGCCTTGGCGAACTCCCGAAACGGGGGCAGTCTGTCCGTACCGCACGGATCCAGGCCCTCGGCACGCCATCGGGGCCACCGGCCCCGAGGAGCCACGCATGCCGCAGAAGATCCTCATCGTCACCGGCGACGCCGCCGAGTCACTCGAAGTCCTCTACCCGTACCAACGGCTGCTGGAGGAGGGTTACGAGGTCGACATCGCGGCCCCCGAGCGCAAGACGCTGCGCTTCGTGGTCCACGACTTCGAGCCCGGCTTCGACACGTACACGGAGAAGCCCGGCTACACCTGGCCCGCCGACCTGTCCTTCTCCGAGGTCGACCCCGGGGCGTACATCGCCCTGGTGATCCCCGGCGGCCGCGCCCCCGAGTACCTCCGCAACAACGCCGAACTGCGGAAGATCGTCGGCGCGTTCTTCTCCGCGGACCGCCCGGTCGCCCAGATCTGTCACGGGCCCCTGATCACCGCCGCCACCGGCAGCCTCAGCGGCCGCAACGTCACGGCCTACCCGGCGCTGGAACCGGACATGCAGAGCGCGGGCGCGACCTTCCAGGACACGGAGGCGGTCGTGGACGGCACCGTGGTCTCCTCCCGAGCCTGGCCGGACCACCCGGCCTGGATGCGAGAGTTCCTGAAGGTACTGCGCACCCAATAAGGCCCGCCCACACCCGCAGCTTGCCGCGCACACCCAGCTTGGCCGCACTCACCCAGCCTGCCCGGCGCTTGAGGACGCCCTTTCCAGCCTGCCCAGCGCTTGAGGGGCGTTTCCTCCAGCCCGCCCAGCACTTGAGGGCGTTCTCTCCAGCCCGCCCAGCGCTTGAGGACGTCCTCTCCAGCCCGCCCGGCGCTTGAGGGCACATTTTTCAGCCCGTCCGGCGCTTGAGGACCGGGGTCCGGGGCAGCGCCCCGAAAAGCCCGCACCCCGCCCACCCGCACACGGCACCGGCACCCGCACCCGCACCCGCACCCGGCACCGCCACCCCCGCTACGCGCCAAACGTCTCCGCCAACGCCACCGCCTCCCCCAGGCTGTCCACCACCGGCACCCCCGCCCCCTCCAGGCTGCTCCGACTGTGCGACCCCCCGGTGTACAGCACCGCCCGGGCCCCCACATGCGCCGCCGCCACCGCGTCGTCCAGCGCGTCCCCGATGACCACCGCATTCTCCGGCGCGATCCCGCCTGCCCCGCCCACCCTGGCCAGCGCCTCGAAGTGCCGCTCCATGTGGAGCGCCTTGCTCCCGCCGGACGGCCCCGTACGCCCCTCGACGCGGACGAAACGCGGCTCGATTCCGTACCCCCGCACCACCGGCACCAGCTGCTCGTGCCCGTACATGCTGAGCAGCGACTGACTGCGCCCGGCCCGCTGCCAGCGATGCAGCAGCTCCTCCACCCCGGCGGTGAGCCCACAGCCCGCCCGCTGCTCGGCGTAGTACCGGTGGAAGATGCCGTCCATCCGCTCCCACTCGGCCTCGGTGGGCAGCCGGCCCAGGAACCGCTCGTAGAACCGGGGTATGGGGATCGTGTACATCTCCCGGTACTGCTCCAGCGTGATCGGCGCCAGCTCGACCTCCGCGAAGGCGGCGTTGGTCGCCCGGATGACGGCATGGGTGTCATCCAGCAGCGTGCCGTTCCAGTCCCAGACCAGATGTGTGCGTGTCGTCCCCGAAGTCATACAGAAAAAATACCCGCCGGGTACGACAACGCCGCCGGCTCAACAGATGAGCTGCGGAATCTCCTGGACGCCGAACCAGAGGAGCTCGTGGTCCTCGGCCCCGTCCACGGTGAACTGCGCGTCGTCGTCGCCGAGGTCCGCCGCTCCCAGCACCGCCGCCGCGGCGGCCACGTCCTTCTCCGCGTCGTCGGCGTCCACGTGCACCGCCGCCGCCTTGGCCAGCGGCAGCGCGGCGGCGATCCGCACCTCGCCGAGCGATGCCGCGCTCAGCCCGTGGTCGGGGTCCGCGACGGCGGCCCCGTCCGGCACGTCGACGGCCACGACGACCCGGCGGCGCACCTCGTCCGGCTTCCCCGCGATCATCCGGAGCGAGGCGGCGGCGGCCCGGTTGAGCGCCGCGTACTCCAGCTCCTCGATGTCGTCGGAGACGTACCACTCGCGCAGCCCCGGGGTCACCGCGTAGGCGGTCAGCGGCCCGGGTCCGACCTCGCCCGCACCGTGCGCCGCTGCGAGACCGGAGAGGGTCAGGGGGACGTACACGCGCATGGCAGGTCGCTTTCGTAGAGGGAAACGTCCTCAGGATACGTGGGAACGTCCCCTTTCGGGTTTCGGCAACCGGGGTCGTCCGTCCACCGCCAACGACCCGTCACCCTCACCCCAGCCCTTGCCGCACAAGGGCCGAGCCACTGATAGGTGAACCGTGCCGCACCCGTTCAGCGCCGAGAGGCCCCTTGCGTCGCTGACGACCGCACCCGTAGAAGATCCCCAACACAAGTTACCGCCCGGTAGAAACCGGGCCCGGTCAACGGGGGCGACGATCATGAGCACGGACAGGACGAGGCCCGCGGGCCGACGCGACCAGAGTGGTCCCCGGTCAGTACCTCCGCAGCGGTCCCGCCGCTTGCAGCCCCACCGGCCGCAGCGGCCCCACCAGTGGTTCGCCGAGCGCCTGCTCGCGGTCCTCAGCGGCCAGCGCCCGGTGCACTGGATGCTCGGCCACACCATCGGCGAGGCCTACGACCAGCTCGCCGAGCTGGCCCCGACCACCCCGCTGGGGGCCACCCGGGGCAGCCGCCCCGTCCTCCGCCACTGCCGCGGGGCCCAGCCCGCCACCGGCGTGGTCGAGGCGTTCGCCAGCATCGCCGCGGGCGACCGGGTCCGGGCGATGGCCTTCCGCCTGGAGCAGGGCCCCGACCAGCGCTGGCGCTGCGCCGCGGTGGAACTGGGCGGCGAACGCCTCACGGCCGGCGCCCCGGGGCCCCGGTGACCCGGGAGACGCGGCAGGGGCCGGACACCTCGTGGTGTCCGGCCCCTGCCGGGGTACTGCCGCTGGTGCTACTTCTTGCGACGGCGACCGCCGCCGCCACCGCTCTTCTGCGCCTTGCGGCGCTCGGCGCGCGTCATGCCATCGGCAGAACCGGACCGCGTGTCACCGGTGGCGTCGTCGTTGGCGAAGTCACCCTCGACGACACCGCCCTCGCCGTCCACCGTGGGAGCGGAGAAGTGGAGCCGGTCCGGCCGCTGCGGGGCCTCCAGGCCCTTGGCGCGGATCTGCGGGGCAGCGGTGGCGCTCTCCTTCTCCAGCGAGGTGCGCTCGGCGCCGTCCTGCACCGGAACCTCCTCGACCTGCTGCTCGACCTGGACCTCCAGGTTGAACAGGTAGCCGACGGACTCCTCCTTGATGCCCTCCATCATGGCGTTGAACATGTCGAAGCCCTCGCGCTGGTACTCGACCAGCGGGTCCTTCTGCGCCATGGCCCGCAGGCCGATGCCCTCCTGGAGGTAGTCCATCTCGTAGAGGTGCTCGCGCCACTTGCGGTCGAGCACCGAGAGGACGACGCGTCGCTCCAGCTCACGCATGATGTCGGAGCCGAGGGTGCTCTCGCGCTCCTCGTACTGCTCGTGGATGTCGTTCTTGACCGACTCGGCGATGAACTCGGCGGTGACGCCCGCCAGGTCCCCGGCCGCCTCCTCCAGCTCCTCGACGGTGACCTTCACCGGATAGAGCTGCTTGAAGGCGCCCCACAGCCGGTCGAGGTCCCACTCCTCGGCGAAGCCCTCGGCGGTCTCCTGCCGGATGTAGTCGTCGATCGTGTCATCCATGAAGTGCCGGATCTGGTCCTGGAGGTTCTCGCCCTCCAGAACGCGGCGGCGCTCACCGTAGATGACCTCACGCTGCCGGTTGAGCACCTCGTCGTACTTCAGGACGTTCTTGCGCGTCTCGAAGTTCTGCTGCTCGACCTGCGACTGGGCGGAGGCGATGGCGCGGGTGACCATCTTGTTCTCGATCGGGACGTCGTCCGGAACGTTCGCCATCGACATGACGCGCTCGACCATCTGGGCCTTGAACAGGCGCATCAGGTCGTCGCCCAGCGACAGGTAGAAACGGGACTCGCCCGGGTCGCCCTGACGGCCGGAACGACCGCGCAGCTGGTTGTCGATACGGCGCGACTCATGGCGCTCGGTGCCGAGCACATAGAGCCCGCCGAGGTCCTTGACCTCTTCGAACTCCGCCTTCACGGCCTCCTCGGCCTGCTCCAGCGCGGCGGGCAGCGCCGCCGCCCACTCCTCGACGTTCTCCACCGGGTCGAGGCCGCGCTGACGCAGCTCCGCCTCGGCGAGGTCGTCCGGGTTGCCGCCGAGCTTGATGTCGGTGCCTCGGCCGGCCATGTTCGTCGCGACGGTGACGGCGCCCTTGCGGCCCGCCTGGGCGACGATCGTCGCCTCCCGGTCGTGCTGCTTGGCGTTGAGGACCTCGTGCTGGACGCCGCGCTTGGAGAGCTGCTGCGAGAGGTACTCCGACTTCTCGACCGAGGTGGTGCCGACCAGGATCGGCTGGCCCTTCTCGTGCTTCTCGGCGATGTCGTCGACGACCGCGGCGAACTTGGCGACCTCGGTGCGGTAGATCAGGTCCGACTGGTCGGCGCGGACCATCGGCCGGTTCGTCGGGATCGGCACCACGCCGAGCTTGTAGATCTGGTGGAACTCGGCGGCCTCGGTCATCGCCGTACCGGTCATGCCGGAGAGCTTGTCGTAGAGGCGGAAGAAGTTCTGCAGGGTGATCGTGGCGAGGGTCTGGTTCTCGTCCTTGATGTCCACCCCTTCCTTCGCCTCGATCGCCTGGTGCATGCCCTCGTTGTAGCGGCGGCCGGCGAGGATACGGCCGGTGTGCTCGTCGACGATCATGACTTCGCCGTCGATGACGACGTAGTCCTTGTCCTTCTTGAACAGTTCCTTGGCCTTGATGGCGTTGTTCAGATAACCGACGAGCGGGGTGTTCACCGACTCGTAGAGGTTGTCGATGCCGAGCCAGTCCTCGACCTTGGCGACACCGGCCTCGTGGATGGCCACGGTCCGCTTCTTCTCGTCGACCTCGTAGTCGCCGGTCTCCTCGATGCCCTTGAGCTGGTTGCCCGCCTCACCCTTGGTGAGGCGCGTGACCAGCTTGGCGAAGTCGCCGTACCACTTGGTGGCCTGGTCGGCCGGGCCGGAGATGATCAGCGGCGTACGGGCCTCGTCGACGAGGATCGAGTCGACCTCGTCGACCACCGCGAAGTTGTGGCCGCGCTGGACGAGCTCGTCCTTGGACCACGCCATGTTGTCACGGAGGTAGTCGAAGCCGAACTCGTTGTTCGTGCCGTACGTGATGTCACAGGCGTACTGCTCGCGGCGCTGGGCCGGCGTCATGTTGGCGACGATGCAGCCGACGCTCAGACCGAGGAACTTGTGGACCCGGCCCATCATCTCGGAGTCACGCTCGGCGAGATAGTCGTTGACCGTGATCAGGTGCACGCCCTTGCCGGACAGCGCGTTCAGATACGTGGGCAGGGTGCCGACGAGGGTCTTGCCCTCACCGGTCTTCATCTCTGCCACATAACCGAGGTGCAGGGCGGCTCCGCCCATCATCTGTACGTCGTAGTGACGCTGTCCGAGGACGCGCTTCGCGGCCTCACGGACCGTGGCGAACGCTTCGGGAAGCAGGTCGTCCAGGCTCTCGCCGTCCGCGTACCGTTCCTTGTACTCGTCGGTGAGCGCCCGCAGCTCGGCGTCGGAGAGGTTGACGAAGTCCTCTTCGATGGAGCTGACCTGGTCCGCGATGCGGTGCAGTTTGCGCAGGATCTTGCCTTCGCCTGCACGCATGAGCTTGTTGAAGACGGACACTGAGGCTGGTCTCCTTGCCGGTCGGGCCTGGCACTGGGTCGTGTAATGGACTCTGGCGCGGGCACGGCAGGTGGGCCCCACCGCAACGGCCATCGTAAGCGAGGACACCACCGCGTCGGGAGGGCTGCCGTCGCGTGGACCTCGCCGCACCCTTATAGGACAACGGTCCAAACGCACGGAAGGTGCCGGGAAGCCCCAAAAGTGCTCGCATCGGGGAAGCGGGCTCACGAGAATCGGTCCATGGAGCCGATCACTCTCACCACGGAACGACTGTTCCTGCGGCCCTTCGGCCCGCAGGACACCTACCCGGTGCACGCCGCCTGCCAGGACCCGGACATCCAGCGCTGGACGGTTATCCCTTCCCCGTACCGCCTCACCGACGCGGAGCTGTTCACCACGAAGCTCTGCCCGGCGGGCTGGCAGGACGACTCCGCCTACGGCTTCGCCCTGGTCCTGCGGGAGACCGGGGCGCTCGTCGGTGCGCTCGGCATCGACCGCCGCAGCCTGCCGGGGACGTACGAGGTCGGCTACTGGTCCGCCAAGGAGCACCGCGGCCGCGGATACGTCACCGAGGCGGTGCTCGGCTCCGCCCGCTGGGCCTTCTCCTCCCTCGGGGCGGACCGGCTGGAGTGGCGGGCCGAGATCGGCAACGTGGCCTCGCGGGCCGTCGTCCTGCGGGCGGGGTTCCGGCCGGAGGGCGACCAGCGGTCCGGACTGCTCAACAAGGGGGTGCGGCGCGACGCCTGGACGGCGGCCCTGCTCCCGTCCGACCTGGGGCTCGCGGGCTCGCACCCGTACGTCCCCGAACGGCATGCTCCGCGGCCCGCGGGGACCCCGTAGTCCCCGCGGTGACTACGGGATCCCCGCGGTGACTGCGGGATCCGCGGACGGCATCCGGGCCGGACTGTCAGTGGCGCCGTCTAGGGTTCGACGTATGACGCCTGTGCCTCCTCCCGCAGTCGAACTCTCCGCCGACCAGGCCCGCCGCATAGCGTTGCGCGCCCAGGGCTTCCTGGGGGCTCCGGACCGCCGGGCAGGAGTGCCGGGAGTGCTGCGGCACCTCGGTGCGGTCCAGTTGGACACGATCTCGGTGCTGGCCCGCTCGCACGAGCTGATCCCTTACGCCCGGCTGGGCCCGGTGAGCCGCCGGACGGTGGAGGACGCCTACTGGTCGGGCGGCCGGACCTTCGAGTACTGGTCGCACGCGGCGTGCATCCTGCCCGTCGAGGAGTGGCCGCACTTCGCGTTCCGCCGCCGCGCCTATCGCTCCCGCCCGCACTGGGGCCACGACCTGCCCGACGGCTCGTACGACACCGTGATCAAGCAGCTGCGCGACGAGGGCCCGCTGACGGCGACCGAGCTGGGCGGCGCGAAGAACGGCGGCGAGTGGTGGGACTGGTCGGCGTCCAAGGTCGCCGTCGAGCGGGCCCTGATGTACGGCGAGGTGGTGTGCACCGAGCGGCGCGGCTGGAAGCGGGTCTACGACCTGGCCGAGCGGGCCATTCCGGACGCGTTGCTCCACGACGACCTGAGCGACGCCGAGTGCCGGCGGCGGCTGGTGGCGCTGGCGGGCAAGTCGCTGGGCGTCGGCACCCGCGGTGACATCGCGGACTACCACCGGCTGAGGGGCGAGGAGTTCGACGCCGTGGTGGCCGACTCGGGGCTGGTCCCGGTCGTGGTGGAGGGCTGGGCGAAGCCGGCCTGGGCGGACCCGGAAGCGCTGGCCAAGGAGGTCCGCGGACGCCACCGTACGACGCTGTTGTCGCCGTTCGACTCCCTGATCTGGGAGCGTGCGCGCACGGAGCGGATCTTCGGCTTCACGCATCGGCTGGAGGCCTACGTGCCCAAGCAGAAGCGGATCCACGGTTACTTCGCGATGCCGTTGCTGGCGGGCGGGAAGCTCCAGGGACGGGTCGACCCGGCGCGCGAGGGCACCACGCTGGTCGCCCGGCAGGCGTCGCTGGCCGGCCCGAAGGCGGTGGCCCCGATGGCCGAGGCCCTGGTGGAGGCGGCGGCCTGGGTGGGCTGCACGGACATCCGGGTGGACCGGGTGGACGCCCCGGAGCTGCGCGAGCCGCTCCGGACGGAGATCGGCCACGCGCTCCAGCGCGCTTACCGCTGACCGGCCCCCGCTGCCCGGGTCCGGGGCGGAAGCCGGAGCCGTTCGCTACCTGATCTCCAGAATCTTCTCGCGCATGGCGTAGACCACGGCTTCCATCCGGGAGTGCAGCTGCAGTTTCTCCAGGATATTGCGGACGTGGTTCTTCACCGTGTTCTCGGAAATGAACAACTCCTTGGCGATATCCCGGTTGTTCATGCCGGTCGCCACGAGTTTCAGCACTTCCAGCTCGCGTTCGGTGAGCCGGGGCGCCGGAACGAGCCGCCGCTCATCGGTTCGCTGGATCATCGATTTGAACTCGGTGAGCAGCTTCGAGGCCATGGAGGGGCTGATCTGGGACTGCCCGTCGGCGACCGCGCGAATGGCCGTGGCGACCTCGTCGGTGGAGATCTCCTTGAGGAGATATCCGGTCGCGCCCGCCTTGATCGCCTCGTAGAGGTCGGCCTCCTCGTCACTGATCGTCAACATGATGATCTTCGCGCTGGGGGCCACTTCCTTGATGGCCGTACAGGCCTCGATGCCGCCGCGCTTGGGCATCCGGACATCCATCAGCACGATGTCGGGCAGCAGGTCGGCGGCCTTGTCGACCGCCTCGGAGCCGTCCCCGGCCTCGCCGACGACCTGGATGTCCTCCTCCTGGGCAAGGACGATCTCCAGGCCCCTGCGGAAGAGCGCGTGGTCATCGACCACGAGGACCCTGATGGGCTCCTTGCGTGAAGCGCCGTCCGCCCCGCTGCCGGTGTACGCACCGGTGTCGTCGTCGGAGTCATTCGCATCGCGCACGGGCCCGAAGGTGTCCGCCATCGTTCCTCCCCCTGAAGGCCACGGCCTGAAGTGTCGGTCGTTCGCCAACGGCACTTCACAGAACGCCGATTGGCTCGGGCCGCCATGATTCCATGCCCGGCCCCCGGCACGGTGGTCCTGCGCCCGTGCGCGAGTGCCCCCGGTGGCGCGAAAGCGCCCCGGGGGCACTCCGACGCTGTGGCCTCAGCCGCCGAGGGCACCGCCCGCGCCGCCTGCTTCGTCCGCGGCGAGCGGGTCGGTCCTCAGGTGGATGACGCCGTAGTCGTAGGCGTGCCGTCGGTAGACGACACTGGGCTCCTTCGTCTCTGAGTCGACGAACAAGTAGAAGTCGTGGCCGACCAGTTCCATCTCGTAGAGCGCCTGGTCGAGCGACATCGGTGCGGCGGTGTGGGTCTTCTCGCGCATCACGAGCGGCCCTTCGCCCTGCACTTCGAGCGAGCCGATCTTCGTGGTGGGGACGGGCTCCGACGGCTGGTCGCCGACCAGTTCGCCGTCCTCGTCGAACGAAGCGACGCCGGGGACCACGTCCCCGACCTCGGCAGCCGACAGACGACCGTTGCCCCGGCGGCTGTAGCGCTTGTCGTGCTGCTTGCGCAGCCGGGCCTCCAGCTTTCCGGTGGCCAGGTCGAGCGCTGCGTAAGGGTCGCCCGCCGCCGCTTCCGCCCGGATGACCGGTCCCCGGGAGCGGAGCGTGATCTCCACCCGGTCGGAACGGTCGGCCTGACGGGGATTCGGCTCCTTGGACACCTCGACGTCGAGGCTGATCACCTTGCCGTCGAACTTCTGGATCTTGTCCAGCTTCAGCTTCTCGGCCACGTGCTTCCGGAACCGCTCGGGCACCTCGGTCTTGCGGCCCTTGACGACGATGTCCACGCAGAACTCCGTTCCCGGATCGCTCCGCTCAGCGGCGGAACGTCTCCCTTTTGCACCAGGCCCCGGAGATCACCAGGGCCTCGGACTCGGTGGCTTTCGCCTCCTCCTCCCCCGTCGGAAGGGTCGCAACCCCACCGACTTGCGTGCTTCTCCTACCGGTGAGTTACCTGCCCGAAACCTGGTGGTGCATTCATCGAGTCCCGGCATTAACCGTTCCTCACCACCGAACATAGCCTGCGCACCAGGGTCTCGGCACCCGCTACTGGCACGTACCTCCGTTCAGGGGGTACTGCCCTCTCATTACCTGCAACGATGCGGGTTCTCGGTCAGTTCCGGTTTATTTCGAAGGCGGAGGGAGAGGCCGCGACGACCGCCGCCCGGCACACTCCGTGCACGGAGGACTCCCGACCGGCGCCGCACGCCTCGTCGACGGCCCGCGCCGCCTCCGCCAGCGTCGATCCCGTCGTCAGCAGATCGTCGACCAGGATCACCCGACCGTGCCGGAGAGGTCCCTGCCCGAGGAGTCCGTGCCGGAGGAGCCGCCCTCCCCCTGCTGTGAGCTCCAGCGCGCCGGCCAGATTCGCCCGCCGCTGCCGCGCCCCGAGACCGGCCTGGTCGGCGACCGCGCGCCGCTGCCGCAGCAGCGGAAGCACCTCGGCCCGCAGTCCCTCGCGCCGCAGGTCCCGCGCGGCCCTGGCGGCGATCCTGCGCACCGGGTCATGGCCACGCGCCGCGGTCGAGGAGCGCGCGGAGGGTACCGGGACCAGCAGCAGGAGGCCCGCACCGCCCGGCCGCCCCGCCCCGGCCCGCACACAACCCGCCAGGGCCCGGCCGAGTGCCCCGGCCAGCCCCAGCGCACCCCGCTCCTTGTGGGCCAGCAGAACCGCGCGTACGGCGTTCTCGTACGGCGCGGCCGCATACACCAGCGGAAGCCCCGGGGGCCGCGGCGAGGGCCGGACCGGGCGGGCGGGCGCACCGTGCAGCGCGCCCCCGCAGGCCGCGCACAGTTCGGTGCGTGGTCTGCCGCAGCCGGCGCAGGCCACCGGCAGAAGCAGACCGGCCCCTTCCTGCCACGTGTTCCGCATGGCCCCACTGTGCCGGGGCCGCCGGGACCGGACCACCCCTGTGGAAAACCCCGGGCGTCCGGCGGGGCCCGGGCTGCTGCCGGGTCAGCCGGGGTAGACCAACGACGTGCCCTGTTTGAGAACCGTCTGCCAGTTGTCCCCGGGCGAGAGCTTCACAATGCCGTCGCCGACGGTCTCCGCCATCAGCGGAAGCAGTTCGTCGTCCGCCGCGGCGACCGACTGGACCTGGTTCACCCCGGGCAACGACCCCGAGGCCGACGTGGAGCCGTCCGCCTGCACGTAACGCACCTGCTGGACGCCGCCCTCCTCCTTGCCGACGACCACCAGCCGGCTGCGTCCGGACCAGGAGATGGCCGTCACGTCCGCAAGCTGCGGTGCGGCCTGGCGGAGGTCCTCGACCGAGATCTCGGGCGCCACTGAGGAGCCCCGGCGCTCGACCCGGCCGATGTTCAGCGTCGTACGGCCGTCCTTCCTCAGCAGCAGGGCGATCCGCACCCCGTCCGCGGACATCCGCAGCTCCTCGATGCGTGCGCCGTCGAGACCCGGCACCCGGACCTCCTGCGGGTCACCCGCACCCCCGGTCAGCCGCAGCAGCCTGGGACCGGCCGGATCGCGGTCGGCGACCCACAGGTCGCCGCGGCCGTCCCAGCTCGGCGACGACAGCCGGTCGGCCGCCTTCTTCGCCTTGCTGCTGACGAGGGGGTCGGTCAGTTCACTGCTCTCCGTCTCCAGGGAGGACACGTAGAGGTCCTGCCCTTGGGAGGAGACCGCGGCGGCCCGTCGTTCGTCCCGGGCCACCCCGACGGCGCTCATCGGCACGATGCCCGCACCGAGCGGGCCGGTCACGGGCTCGGGCGTTCCGGTGCCGTCGGTGGCGCCGGGGATCCGCTCCACCTGACCCTTGTCGTTGATGAAGTACTGGCTGTCGACCTCGTCGGAGCCGTTGTCGGCGGAGAAATCCGGCGCGTCGTCGGCATCCAGTCCGCAGAGCTGGGCGCCGTCACCGCCCTCCAGCTCCACCCGCTCGACCCGTGCCGGGGTCAGGTCCCCGAGCGTGAACAGCACCTGCGCGGCCATCATCCGGCAGGCGCTGGGGCTCGCCTTGTCGGCCTTGTGGTTGAGCGGCACCTTCAGGACGTTCTGATCGTCCGACGGCAGCGCGATGACGTCCTTGCGCAGGGCGGTGCCCGCCGGGAACCGGGAGTCGACCACGGGCCGCAGCCAGTTCGTCGGACCGGCGAGCAGCGTCCTGACGGTCTGCGTGGCGGTATCCATGCGCGTGACCGGATCCGCACGGTTGCGTACGTAGACGGGGTCCGCGACGAGTGTCGACCGACCGCTCGTACGCCCGGTGGCGAAGTAGTACTTGTTCACGGAGCGGTAGAGGCGCTTGAAGTCGGACTGCCCGAGGACCAGACCGTCCGGCACGACGTCGATGCGCCACTCCTGCTTCCCGTCCGGCCCCTTCTCCTGCACCAGGTGCAGAGTCTGGGCGTAGTCGCTGGGCGCGAGGGGACGGTAAGAACTCTGGGCGTCGACCGCGGCCACCTTCTCGCCGGTCAGCGTGTAGGTCGTCGCCTTGTCCCGAGTGGCCCGGTTGGCCTCGTCGTGGAGCAGGGGGCCACTGCGGTTGGGGGCTTGGGCGAGCACCGTGATGCCCCCGCCCGGCTGCCAGGTGCGCCGGGCGTCGGCGCTCAGGTACTTCCGGGTGGTCGCGAACGCGGGATCATCGCTGGTCATCGACTCCAGGAAGCCGTCGACGATCTCGCTGGGCACCGCGCCTTCCCGGGGTGCCACCGCGTACACCTGCACCTGGGAGTCCCCGGGCTGTGAGGCGTCGACCGCCTTGACGTCCCCGGTCACCGGCATAGAGCCGCACCCGGCCAGCACGACGACGCCGCAGCCCAGCAGCGCGAGCATCCGCACCGCCCGTCCTCGGCCGCCCGGACGGCGGTCAGTACCCACGAGTGGTGTCCTCCTGGTCGGAATTCAGTACGCCGTTGGCCGAACGCCCACCGGGGCGCTCCTGGGCCGGGCGCGCCACGACACGTGCCCCGTTGCCGGGCAGCGCGGCGGGGTGCACCGACGTGGGGGCGCCGTTGCGGACGGCGGGGCCTCGACCGGGCACGGGCAGCGGCGACCGCTCGCCGGCCCCGGGCTGGGGCGGCACGGACATCAGCCGGTGGTCGTCCGACGTGCCCGCTGCGGCCTCGTCGCGTTCCCGGTTGCCGCGGTTGCGCCGCGAGTCCTCGGGCTCCAGCGGTATCGGCGAACCGCGCAGGGGCTCGTCCGCCGTACGCGGCAGGGTCAGCCTGAACTGGGAGCCACCGCCCGGCTCGCCCCAGGCCTGCAGCCAGCCGCCGTGCAGCCGGGCATCCTCGACGGCGATCGACAGACCGAGGCCCGTCCCCCCGGTCGTCCGGGCCCGCGCCGGGTCCGCACGCCAGAACCGGTTGAAGACCCGGGTCGCCTCGCCGGGCTTGAGCCCGACCCCGTAGTCCCGGACGGCCACGGCGACCGCGCCCTGCGCCACACCCATCCGCACCACGACGTCCCGGCCCTCACCGTGCTCGACGGCGTTGACCACGAGGTTACGCAGGACGCGTTCGACTCGGCGGGCGTCGGCCTCGGCTATCACCGGCTGGTCGTCGCCGACGACCAGGATCCGGGTGCCCTTGCGCTCGGCGAGCGGCTCGGCGCCACCGATCACCCGGTGCACCACGGTCCGCAGGTCTATCGGCTCGGCCTCCAGGGCCGCGGCGCCCGCGTCGAACCGGCTGATCTCCAGCAGATCGGCGAGCAGCGACTCGAACCGGTCGAGCTGGTCGCCGAGCAGCTCGGCGGAGCGTGCGGTGACGGGGTCGAAGTCGGCACGCGCCTCGTGGATGACGTCAGCGGCCATCCTGACGGTCGTGAGGGGGGTCCGCAGCTCGTGCGATACGTCGGAGACGAAGCGCCGCTGCATCCGGGAGAGCTCCTCCAGTTGCTGGATCTTCAGCTGGAGGTTCTGGGCCATCTTGTTGAAGGCCTCGCCGAGCCGGGCGATGTCGTCCTCGCCGGTGACCTTCATCCGTTCCTGGAGCTTGCCGGCGGAGAGCCGCTCGGCGATGCCGGCGGCCATCCGCACGGGGGTGACGACCTGCCGCACCACGAACCAGGCGATGGCCCCGAGCAGCACGACGACGAACAGTCCGGCGGTCGCCAGGGTCGTCTTGACCAGTGTCAGGGACTTCTCCTCCTGCGTGAGCGGGAAGAGGTAGTACAGCTCGTAGGGCTGCTGATCGATGTCGTAGAGCCGCTTGCCCACCACGAGGCCGGGCTGCGTCTCCTTGCCGTACGAGTACCGGATCTCGGAGTACGTCTGGAACGCGCCCTGCCCCTCGCTCACCTTCTGCCGCAGGCGCTCCGGGACGCTGGACGCCTCGACGCTGCCGGAACCGCGCGCGGCACGGCTGCTGGCGCCCTCGGTCACCGAGTCGACGCTGAGCGCCACTACGTTGAAGGCGTTCTTGCCGCCGCTGGCGAGCTGGTCGACGAGCTCGGTGCGCCAGGAGGTGCTGCCGGTCATACCGTCGGTGGGTTCGCTCCCCTGCCCGTCGGGGGCGAGGGGGGCGTTGGCCTTTTCCTGCGCCGCGGCGAAGCCGCCGACGGCCTGGGTCTGGGCGGCCTTGCCCTTGGCGTCGAGCAGGCCGTTGCGCACCTGGCCGATGACGACGAAGCCGAGCAGCAGCACGACACCGATCGACATCAGCAGGGTGCCCGCGACGACGCGGAGCTGCAGATTGCGCCGCCACAGCCGGACGGCGGGCAGCAACGGGCGGCGTACCCACCGCACCAGCAACCGCGGTACGGGCCCGCCGGGCGTCCGGTCCTCGAACAGCCGGCCGCCCTGCAGGAAACGGCTCATACGTGACGCCTTCCGTCCCGGGCCGGCAGCCCGCTCCGTACGGACTCCCGGCTCGCCGGGCCCCGGAGCAGCGCTGCCTCGGGGCATCTCAGCTCGGTCCGGCCTTGTAGCCGACGCCTCGGACCGTCACGACGATCTCCGGCCGTTCCGGGTCCTTCTCGACCTTGGAACGCAGACGCTGGACATGCACATTCACCAGGCGGGTGTCGGCCGCGTGGCGGTAGCCCCATACCTGTTCCAGCAGGACCTCACGGGTGAAGACCTGCCACGGCTTGCGGGCGAGCGCGACCAGCAGGTCGAACTCCAGCGGGGTCAGGGCGATGGACTGCCCCTCCCGCTTCACGGAGTGGCCTGCCACGTCGATGACCAGGTCACCGATGGTCAGCTGTTCCGGCGCGGGCTCTTCGGACCGCCGCAGACGTGCCCTGATCCGGGCAACCAACTCCTTAGGTTTGAACGGCTTGACGATGTAGTCGTCGGCCCCTGATTCCAGGCCCACCACCACATCGACGGTGTCGCTCTTGGCAGTGAGCATGACGATCGGCACACCGGACTCGGCTCTGATCAGCCTGCACACCTCGATGCCGTCCCTTCCGGGCAGCATGAGGTCGAGCAGCACCAGGTCCGGCTTGGCCTCACGAAATGCGGCCAGTGCCTTGTCGCCGTCCGCTACGAACGACGGCTCGAAACCTTCTCCACGCAGCACAATCCCGAGCATCTCGGCCAGTGCGGTGTCGTCGTCGACGACAAGGACGCGTCCCTTCATAATCGACATCATCCCATTAGCTAATCGTTACCTGCGATGACCTGGCACACAGCTCTGCCAGTCCGACCCCCGTGACCGGCGAAACAGCGCCCTCCTCGGTGACGATCGCCGTGATCAGTTCCGGCGGTGTGACGTCGAAGGCCGGGTTGTACGCCGGGGCCCCGAGGGGTGCGACGACCATCTCGCCTCCACCGTCGGCCGATACACCCCGCCACGATGTGAGCTCCGTCACTTCTCGCCCGGAGCGCTGCTCGACGATGATCGATGTGCCGTCCGGGGTCGCCAGATCCACGGTCGTCGTCGGCGCCACCACGATGAAAGGCACGTGGTGATACTTCGCGAGCACGGCCAGCGGATAGCTCCCCACCTTGTTCGCCACCGAACCATCGGCGGCGATGCGGTCCGCCCCTATGAGCACCGCATCGACCTCCCCGGCCGCGAACAGGGAGCCCGCCGCATTGTCCGTGAGCAGGCTGTACGCCAGACCGTTGCGCGCAGCCTCGTACGCGGTCAGCCGAGCCCCCTGGAGCAGCGGCCGCGTCTCGTCCACCCACAGCCGTCGCAGCCGGCCCTTCCGGTGCACCCGCAACGCCACGGCCAACGCCGTCCCCTCGCCACCGGAGACCAGCGCCCCGGTGTTGCAGTGGGTCAGCAGCTGATACCCGCTGCCCGGCATCAGCTCCTCCAGCAACGCCTCGCCGTACTCCGCCATACGCCCGCTGGCCTGGGCATCCTCCCGGTGCAGGGCCCGCGCCGCGGCCAGCGCCGCCGCGGCGGCCGCCTCGTCGCCCGCCCCCTTGCCGACGGCTTCCCCGTAGGCGGCCACCACCCGCCGCACCCCGTAGCCGAGGTTCACCGCGGTGGGCCGCGCCCGCTCCAGCAGACCGGCCGCCTCCGCGACGTCATGGCCCCGCGCCGCCGCGAGCGCCACCCCGTAACCCCCGGCGATCCCGAGCAGCGGGGCCCCTCGCACCGCCAGAGTCTGGATCGCCCGCACCAGCGCGGGCACATCGGTACACACCAGCTCGACCTCCTCGGCGGGCAGCCGCGTCTGGTCGAGAAGCACCACCACGGGACCCTCCGGGGGCTCGTCCCAGCGGAGTACGGAAAGCGCGGGAGGCTCGAAGCCCGCCGTCGATTGCGCGTCCTGATCAGCCATCCGCCCAGTCTGCCCGGTGAGCCGCCCGTACCTGAAGGCGCCAAGGAGACAGAGCGGCTGGTCCACCCCGGACCCACGCGTGGCACGATGGCTGCCAACCTGCCGCCCCGATGAGCGGTCAGGACGGTGAAGGAGCGAGAATGAACGACTCTCCGGGCTGGGCGTCGCCCGGATCTGCCCCCTCCGACGGCAAGGAGACGGCGATTCCCCGCCCCTCCGAGCCTCAGGACGGAAGCGGCCCGTCGGGACAGTGGTCCCCCGAGCAGCCGCCCCCCGGGCAGTGGTCCCCACCGAGCGACCCCGGCAGCGGTCCCGGAGCACGGCCTCCCGCCCCCGGCTGGGGCGGCGGCCCGCAGCGACAGGGCTGGGCGGGGCCGCCGCCGGCCGCGAAGCCCGGCGTCATCCCCCTGCGCCCCCTGAGCCTCGGCGAAATCCTCGACGGCTCCGTCTCCGCCCTGCGCGCCCACTGGCGTACCGCACTCGGCTTCAGCCTCGCGGTCTCGGTGGTCACCCAGATCGCCGTCATCCTCATGCAGCGCTATCTGCTGCCGAAACCGACCTCCGTCGACCCGAACGCCACCGGCACCGAGGCCCTCCGCCAGGCCACCGACTCCGCCCGGTCGACACTGATCTCTCTGGCCCCGGCCTCCCTCGTCACGATGATCGCCACGCTCTTCACCGCGTCGATCATCACCGTGGTCATCAGCCGCTCGGTCCTGGGCCGTCCCACCACGCTCTCCGACACCTGGGCAGAGGCCCGCCCCCGGGTCTTCCCGCTGCTCGGGCTGACCCTGCTGGTGGCCCTGATCATGGCCGCGATCATGACCGTGGGCATCGGCCCCGGCCTGCTGCTGGGCTCCGAGGCGGGAGCGGTACTCGCCTTCCTCGGCTTCGCCGCCGCCTGCGTCGTGATGCTCTGGCTGAACGTCAGCTTCGCACTCGCCGCCCCCGCCCTGATGCTGGAACGACAGAGCGTCGTCGCCGCGCTGCGCAGGTCGGCGAAGCTGGTCCGCGGCGCCTGGTGGCGTACCTTCGGGATCCTCGCCCTGACCTGGCTGCTGACCTTCCTGCTGACGTTCCTCGTCTCCATCCCGTTCGGCATCATCGCGGTGATCGCCGACGGAACCGACGTCAGCGAATTCTTCAGCGGCACCTCTCCTTCCTTCGGCTGGCCGTTCCTGATCGTCACCGGCATCGGTGAAGTGATCGTCTCGACACTGATCTACCCCTTCGTCGCCGGTGTGATGGCCCTCCTCTACGTGGACCAGCGCATCCGCCGTGAAGCACTGGACCTCGACCTCGCACGAGCCGCGGGTCTGCCCGGCTACGGCGCCGACACCCCCAGGAGCTGATGCGGTGTCGGGGGCGGGGGGCACCACCACAGCACAGCGGGACACGGCAGCGGGCGACATACCCGTGGACACTCCGCGTCTCCCCGCACGGGAGGCGGCGGAGAGCGAGCTGTCCAAGCCGATGTACCACGAGAACGACCCGAACTTCCTCCAGCGCGCACTGAACGAGTTCTGGGACTGGGTCGCCGGGGTGTTCGACGCAGCCGCGGGCGCCGCACCCGGCGGCCCGGCCGGACTCGTCGTCCTGGTCGTCCTCGTCATCGGGCTTGCCGCCGCCCTGTGGTGGCGGCTCGGCACCCCGCAACGCTCCTCCCGGAGCCCGGACGCTCTCTTCGACAACGACGGCCCCCGCAGCGCGGCCCAGCACCGCGCCACCGCCGAAGCACACGCCACAGCTCTGCGCTGGACCGAGGCCGTCCAGGAACGCATGCGTGCCATCGTCCGGTCCCTCGAGGAACGCGCCCTGCTCGACCCGCGCCCCGGCCGCACAGCCGACGAAGCCGCAGCCGAAGCCGGCCGTGCCCTGCCCGAGCACACGGCCCGGCTGCGCGCCGCCGCCCGGGCCTTCGACGACGTGACATACGGGGGCCGCACCGCGGACCAGCCGGCATACCTGTCCCTGCGTACCCTCGACCTCGAACTCGACGAGGCAAAGCCGCTGCTGCCCGGAGCCTCCCCAGGAGCCGCCGGATGACCACGGTGACCACCGCCTCCCCCACCTCGACCGCGCCCACCCCCGGGCAGGTCTGGACCCGCGCCCGGGGCATCCTGGCCGTCGTCCTCATCCTCGTCGTCGCCGGCATCACGTTCGCCGTCGTACGTTCCGGAACGAACCACGGACAGCTCGACCCCCGCTCGGCGGAACCCAAGGGAAGCCGTGCCGTGGCCGAACTCCTCAAAGCTCGCGGCGTCTCCGTCACTGTCGCCACCACTCTCGACGAAGTCACCGCCTCGACCGGCCCCGACACCACGCTCCTCGTCGCCGGCCCCAATCTCCTGACCCGGTCGCAGCAGCTCCGACTGGACGCGGCGGCCTCCGCCTCCGGCGGGCGCACCCTCCTGATCGCCCCCGGACCGGAAGCCACGACTCGACTCGCCCCCGGCGTCCACGCCGAGCCGCACCGGGCCATCAGTGCTCTCGCCCCGTCGTGCGAGCTCCCCGCCGCCCGGCAGGCCGGCACAGCGGACATGGGCGGAACCCGATACACGACACAGGACCCCAGTGCCGTCACCTGTTACCCGGCCGCGGGCCTCCCCAGTCTGGTCGCCCTCCCCACCGGACAGGGCGGCGACACCGTCCTCCTCGGCTCCCCCGATCTCCTCCACAACGAGCGTCTCGACAAACAGGGCAACGCCTCACTCGCCCTGCAACTCCTCGGCTCCCGCCCCCATCTCGTCTGGTACCTCCCCTCTCTCGCAGATCCATCCGCGACAACCGATGACGACTCCCCCGGCGACGGAAGAGAAGACCCATCAGAGGACGGAGCGAGGGACGACGCGTCCGACGAGAGCGGCTTCCTCGACCTCGTCCCCTCCGGCTGGGTGTGGGGCACCCTCCAACTAGCCCTTGCCGCAGTCCTTGCCGCCGTCTGGCGGGCCCGCCGACTCGGCCCCCTGGTGACGGAACGGCTTCCGGTGGCCATCCGCGCATCCGAGTCGGCCGAAGGCCGCTCGCTCCTCTACCGCAAGGCCAAGGCCCGCGACCGTGCCGCCGACGCCCTCCGAGCCGCCACCCGCACACGTATCGCACCCCTCGCCGGAGTGCCCGCCCGTGGTGCGCACACCCCCGACGTCCTCCTCGCCGCCCTGTCCGCGCGCACCACCACCCCGGACCACGACCTCAGCACCCTGCTCTTCGGTACGGCTCCCTCCACCGATGCCGCCCTGGTCCTCCTCGCCGATCAACTCGACGCCCTCGAAAGAGAGGTACGCACTTCATGAGCGCCCCGACCCCCGAGCCGGCCGAGCCCACGGTGCCCGCAGCGGCCCCCGTGAGGCCAGCGGAACCGGAGCCGTCCGACAGCGCCCGCGCGTCCTTGGAGGCTCTGCGCTCCGAGATCGCCAAGGCCGTCGTCGGCCAGGACCCCGCCGTCACCGGACTCGTCGTCGCGCTGCTCTGCCGCGGACACGTACTCCTCGAAGGCGTACCCGGCGTGGCCAAGACGCTGCTGGTCCGTGCACTGGCCGCATCACTCGAACTCGACACGAAGCGCGTTCAGTTCACCCCCGACCTCTTGCCCAGCGACGTCACAGGCTCACTGGTCTACGACGCGCGCACCGCCGAATTCTCGTTCCAGCCCGGCCCCGTCTTCACCAACCTGCTGATCGCCGACGAGATCAACCGCACTCCTCCCAAGACCCAGTCCTCCCTCCTCGAAGCGATGGAGGAAAGGCAGGTCACCGTGGACGGGACGTCACGGCCACTGCCTGACCCCTTCCTCGTCGCCGCGACCCAGAACCCCGTCGAGTACGAAGGCACCTATCCCCTCCCCGAAGCCCAACTCGACCGCTTTCTGCTCAAACTGACGGTCCCGCTCCCTTCACGGCAGGACGAGATAGACGTCCTCACCCGTCACGCCGACGGTTTCAACCCTCGCGACCTGAAGGCCGCGGGAATACGGCCCGTCGCCGGGCCCGCGGATCTGGAAGCAGCACGCGAAGCCGTCGCGAAGACGACCGTCTCCCCTGAGATCACCGGCTATGTCGTGGATATCTGCCGTGCCACGCGTGATTCCCCCTCGCTCTCCCTCGGCGTCTCTCCCCGGGGCGCCACTGCCCTGCTGTCGACCGCCCGTGCCTGGGCCTGGCTGACCGGCCGGGACTATGTCACCCCGGACGATGTGAAGGCCCTGGCGCTCCCCACGCTCCGTCATCGCATCCACCTGCGGCCCGAGGCGGAAATGGAAGGAGTCACCCCCGACTCCGTCATCGCCTCAGTGCTCGCCCACGTCCCCGTACCCCGATGAGGCGGTGACCATGGCCCTCACCGGACGTACCGCGTTGCTGGCCGCCCTGGGATCACTCCCCGTAGGCATCCTCGCTCCCAGTTGGACCGGAATGCTTGCGGTCAACGCACCGCTCTCACTGGCAATTCTGTGTGACTATGCCCTGGCCGCGCCAGTGCGCACGCTCCGATTCACTCGATCCGGCGACACATCTGTTCGACTCGGTGACGCGGCCGAAGTGCAACTGACGGTGACCAACACCTCGCGCCGGCGCCTGCGCGCCCAGCTGCGGGACGCCTGGCCCCCCACCAGCTGGACCTCGGGCTCCGAACGTCGTGCTTCCCGCCACACACTGGCGGTTCCCGCCGGGGAAGGGCGACGTCTGGTCACTGTTCTGCGCCCGACCCGTCGCGGCGATCGGCAGGCCGAACGCATCACCATCCGCTCGTACGGCCCGCTGGGCCTCGCCGCGCGCCAAGGACAGCACCGGGCACCGTGGACCGTACGGGTCCTGCCACCGTTCACCAGCCGCAAGCATCTGCCTTCGCGGCTCGCCCGGCTCCGAGAACTCGACGGCCGCACCAGCGTTCTGACACGCGGGGAAGGCACGGAGTTCGACAGTCTGCGGGCCTACGTGCCCGGGGACGACACTCGCTCCATCGACTGGCGGGCCACCGCACGCCAGTCCGCCGTAGCGGTCCGGACATGGCGTCCCGAGCGTGACCGGCACATCCTGATCGTCCTCGACACCGGCCGCACGTCAGCGGGCCGGGTGGGCGACGTCCCTCGCCTGGACGCCTCGATGGACGCCACGCTCCTTCTCACCGCGCTCGCCACCAGGGCGGGCGACCGCGTAAGCCTCCTCGCCTACGACCGCCAGGTCCGAGCCCGGGTCCAAGGACGGACGGCAACGGGCAATGTTCTGGCCACCGTCATCAACACCCTGGCCACGCTGGAACCCGAGCTCATCGAGACGGACGCCCGCGGCCTGAGCAACGCCGCCCTCACCGACGCTCCTCGCGGTTCGCTGATCGTCCTCCTCACGACGTTGGAGGCAGCCCCCATCGAGGAGGGCCTTCTCCCGGTGCTGCCTCAACTCACCCAGCGCCACACCGTGCTGCTGGCCGCGGTCTCCGACCCTCGGATCGAGGAAATGGCCCACGCACGGGGAACCGTGGACTCGGTGTACGACGCGGCAGCCGCCGGCCAGGCCCAGGCTGACCGTGGCCGCACAGCCGACAGGCTCCGCCGCCACGGCGTTGTCGTCGTGGATGCCACACCGGAGAATCTCGCTCCCGCGCTTGCCGATACGTACTTGGCCCTGAAGGCCGCAGGGCGTCTCTGACGGAGCGCCCAGCGCCCTGACCTGCCGACTCCGTGGTCGAGGAGTATCCGGAGAAATGCCTGCTCCAGCTCGCGTACTCCTGATTCTCCTCGGCTCCGATGCCGGTCGAGTCGTAAACGCAGAAAAGCCCCGCACCAGAAGGTGCGGGGCTTTCCCGGAAAAATTGTTCGGCGGCGTCCTACTCTCCCACAGGGTCCCCCCTGCAGTACCATCGGCGCTGAAAGGCTTAGCTTCCGGGTTCGGAATGTAACCGGGCGTTTCCCTAACGCAATGACCACCGAAACACTATGAAATTAACCAACACCGGATGAAAACACGGCCGTTCGTTATTTCAGAACTAACACAGTGGACGCGAGCAACTGAGGACAAGCCCTCGGCCTATTAGTACCAGTCAGCTCCACCCGTTGCCGGGCTTCCACATCTGGCCTATCAACCCAGTCGTCTACTGGGAGCCTTAACCCTTCAAGAGGGTGGGAATACTCATCTCGAAGCAGGCTTCCCGCTTAGATGCTTTCAGCGGTTATCCTTTCCGAACGTAGCCAACCAGCCATGCCCTTGGCAGGACAACTGGCACACCAGAGGTTCGTCCGTCCCGGTCCTCTCGTACTAGGGACAGCCCTTCTCAATATTCCTGCGCGCGCAGCGGATAGGGACCGAACTGTCTCACGACGTTCTAAACCCAGCTCGCGTACCGCTTTAATGGGCGAACAGCCCAACCCTTGGGACCGACTCCAGCCCCAGGATGCGACGAGCCGACATCGAGGTGCCAAACCATCCCGTCGATATGGACTCTTGGGGAAGATCAGCCTGTTATCCCCGGGGTACCTTTTATCCGTTGAGCGACAGCGCTTCCACAAGCCACTGCCGGATCACTAGTCCCGACTTTCGTCCCTGCTCGACCCGTCGGTCTCACAGTCAAGCTCCCTTGTGCACTTACACTCAACACCTGATTGCCAACCAGGCTGAGGGAACCTTTGGGCGCCTCCGTTACTCTTTAGGAGGCAACCGCCCCAGTTAAACTACCCATCAGACACTGTCCCTGATCCGGATCACGGACCCAGGTTAGACATCCAGCACGACCAGAGTGGTATTTCAACGACGACTCCACAACCACTGGCGTGGCCGCTTCAAAGTCTCCCACCTATCCTACACAAGCCGAACCGAACACCAATATCAAACTATAGTAAAGGTCCCGGGGTCTTTCCGTCCTGCTGCGCGAAACGAGCATCTTTACTCGTAGTGCAATTTCACCGGGCCTATGGTTGAGACAGTCGAGAAGTCGTTACGCCATTCGTGCAGGTCGGAACTTACCCGACAAGGAATTTCGCTACCTTAGGATGGTTATAGTTACCACCGCCGTTTACTGGCGCTTAAGTTCTCAGCTTCGCCACCCCGAAAGGCAGCTAACCGGTCCCCTTAACGTTCCAGCACCGGGCAGGCGTCAGTCCGTATACATCGCCTTACGGCTTCGCACGGACCTGTGTTTTTAGTAAACAGTCGCTTCTCGCTGGTCTCTGCGGCCACCCCCAGCTCAAGCAGCAAGTGCTATCACCAGTGATGGCCCCCCTTCTCCCGAAGTTACGGGGGCATTTTGCCGAGTTCCTTAACCATAGTTCACCCGAACGCCTCGGTATTCTCTACCTGACCACCTGAGTCGGTTTAGGGTACGGGCCGCCATGAAACTCGCTAGAGGCTTTTCTCGACAGCATAGGATCATCCACTTCACCACAATCGGCTCGGCATCAGGTCTCACCCTTGATGTGTGACGGATTTACCTACCACACGGGCTACACCCTTACCCCGGGACAACCACCGCCCGGGCTGGACTACCTTCCTGCGTCACCCCATCGCTTACCTACTACAAGTCTGGTTCATCGGCTCCACCACTACCCTCAACTCCGAAGAGATCGGGCCGGCTTCACGGACTTAGCATCGCCTGATTCAGTACTGGGCGTTTCAAAGCGGGTACCGGAATATCAACCGGTTGTCCATCGACTACGCCTGTCGGCCTCGCCTTAGGTCCCGACTTACCCTGGGCAGATCAGCTTGACCCAGGAACCCTTAGTCAATCGGCGCACACGTTTCTCACGTGTGTATCGCTACTCATGCCTGCATTCTCACTCGTGAACCGTCCACAACTCGCTTCCGCGGCTGCTTCACCCGGCACACGACGCTCCCCTACCCATCCATACGGGCGTTGGCCCTATGTGTATGAATGACACGACTTCGGCGGTACGCTTGAGCCCCGCTACATTGTCGGCGCGGAATCACTTGACCAGTGAGCTATTACGCACTCTTTCAAGGGTGGCTGCTTCTAAGCCAACCTCCTGGTTGTCTCTGCGACTCCACATCCTTTCCCACTTAGCGTACGCTTAGGGGCCTTAGTCGATGCTCTGGGCTGTTTCCCTCTCGACCATGGAGCTTATCCCCCACAGTCTCACTGCCGTGCTCTCACTTACCGGCATTCGGAGTTTGGCTAAGGTCAGTAACCCGGTAGGGCCCATCGCCTATCCAGTGCTCTACCTCCGGCAAGAAACACACGACGCTGCACCTAAATGCATTTCGGGGAGAACCAGCTATCACGGAGTTTGATTGGCCTTTCACCCCTAACCACAGGTCATCCCCCAGGTTTTCAACCCTGGTGGGTTCGGTCCTCCACGAAGTCTTACCTCCGCTTCAACCTGCCCATGGCTAGATCACTCCGCTTCGGGTCTAGAGCGTGCAACTCAATCGCCCTATTCGGACTCGCTTTCGCTACGGCTTCCCCACACGGGTTAACCTCGCTACACACCGCTAACTCGCAGGCTCATTCTTCAAAAGGCACGCAGTCACGACTGCATGTGCAAGCACATACAGCGACGCTCCCACGGCTTGTAGGCACACGGTTTCAGGTACTATTTCACTCCGCTCCCGCGGTACTTTTCACCATTCCCTCACGGTACTATCCGCTATCGGTCACCAGGGAATATTTAGGCTTAGCGGGTGGTCCCGCCAGATTCACACGGGATTTCTCGGGCCCCGTGCTACTTGGGTGTCTCTTAAACGAGCCGTTGATGTTTCAGCTACGGGGGTCTTACCCTCTACGCCGGACCTTTCGCATGTCCTTCGCCTACATCAACGGTTTCTGACTCGTCTCACAGCCGGCAGACCGTGAAAAAGAGATCCCACAACCCCGCATGCGCAACCCCTGCCGGGTATCACACGCATACGGTTTGGCCTCATCCAGTTTCGCTCGCCACTACTCCCGGAATCACGGTTGTTTTCTCTTCCTGAGGGTACTGAGATGTTTCACTTCCCCTCGTTCCCTCCACACTGCCTATGTGTTCAGCAGCGGGTGACAGCCCATGACGACTGCCGGGTTTCCCCATTCGGAAACCCCCGGATCAAAGCTTGGTTGACAGCTCCCCGGGGACTATCGTGGCCTCCCACGTCCTTCATCGGTTCCTGGTGCCAAGGCATCCACCGTGCGCCCTTAAAAACTTGGCCACAGATGCTCGCGTCCACTGTGCAGTTCTCAAACAACGACCAGCCACCCATCACCCCACCCATACAGGCGAGTTCACTGGGGCCGGCAACCGAAGGACAGACTCAAACGAGCCCGTACCCTCAGATACCCAACAACGTGCCCGACACAATCAACCCGTTCCCGTTTTCCACGCCGAAGCAGTACTAACGAAACCGTGCTCATCGTGCCGAATAGTCAACGTTCCACCCATGAGCAACCAGCACCGAACATTCGCCGGTGTACTGGCCTCTGACCAGACCGAAGCCTGGTAAGAAGTGCTCCTTAGAAAGGAGGTGATCCAGCCGCACCTTCCGGTACGGCTACCTTGTTACGACTTCGTCCCAATCGCCAGTCCCACCTTCGACAGCTCCCTCCCACAAGGGGTTGGGCCACCGGCTTCGGGTGTTACCGACTTTCGTGACGTGACGGGCGGTGTGTACAAGGCCCGGGAACGTATTCACCGCAGCAATGCTGATCTGCGATTACTAGCAACTCCGACTTCATGGGGTCGAGTTGCAGACCCCAATCCGAACTGAGACCGGCTTTTTGAGATTCGCTCCGCCTCGCGGCATCGCAGCTCATTGTACCGGCCATTGTAGCACGTGTGCAGCCCAAGACATAAGGGGCATGATGACTTGACGTCGTCCCCACCTTCCTCCGAGTTGACCCCGGCAGTCTCCTGTGAGTCCCCATCACCCCGAAGGGCATGCTGGCAACACAGAACAAGGGTTGCGCTCGTTGCGGGACTTAACCCAACATCTCACGACACGAGCTGACGACAGCCATGCACCACCTGTATACCGACCACAAGGGGGGCACCATCTCTGATGCTTTCCGGTATATGTCAAGCCTTGGTAAGGTTCTTCGCGTTGCGTCGAATTAAGCCACATGCTCCGCTGCTTGTGCGGGCCCCCGTCAATTCCTTTGAGTTTTAGCCTTGCGGCCGTACTCCCCAGGCGGGGAACTTAATGCGTTAGCTGCGGCACCGACGACGTGGAATGTCGCCAACACCTAGTTCCCAACGTTTACGGCGTGGACTACCAGGGTATCTAATCCTGTTCGCTCCCCACGCTTTCGCTCCTCAGCGTCAGTAATGGCCCAGAGATCCGCCTTCGCCACCGGTGTTCCTCCTGATATCTGCGCATTTCACCGCTACACCAGGAATTCCGATCTCCCCTACCACACTCTAGCTAGCCCGTATCGAATGCAGACCCGGGGTTAAGCCCCGGGCTTTCACATCCGACGTGACAAGCCGCCTACGAGCTCTTTACGCCCAATAATTCCGGACAACGCTTGCGCCCTACGTATTACCGCGGCTGCTGGCACGTAGTTAGCCGGCGCTTCTTCTGCAGGTACCGTCACTTTCGCTTCTTCCCTGCTGAAAGAGGTTTACAACCCGAAGGCCGTCATCCCTCACGCGGCGTCGCTGCATCAGGCTTTCGCCCATTGTGCAATATTCCCCACTGCTGCCTCCCGTAGGAGTCTGGGCCGTGTCTCAGTCCCAGTGTGGCCGGTCGCCCTCTCAGGCCGGCTACCCGTCGTCGCCTTGGTAGGCCATTACCCCACCAACAAGCTGATAGGCCGCGGGCTCATCCTTCACCGCCGGAGCTTTTAACCCCGTCCCATGCAGGACAGAGTGTTATCCGGTATTAGACCCCGTTTCCAGGGCTTGTCCCAGAGTGAAGGGCAGATTGCCCACGTGTTACTCACCCGTTCGCCACTAATCCACCCCGAAAGGCTTCATCGTTCGACTTGCATGTGTTAAGCACGCCGCCAGCGTTCGTCCTGAGCCAGGATCAAACTCTCCGTGAATGTTTACCCGTAATCGGGTGCACACATCACGAGAGCGGAACAACCGGTCGGAATAAGACCCGTTGTTCACAGCGTCCTCGCTGTGTAATTGCCTATCGGTCACCGAAGTGAACCCATAGGACTTTCAAAGGAACCACCAACCTGCCGAAGCAGGCCGGGGTATCAACATATCTGGCGTTGACTTTTGGCACGCTGTTGAGTTCTCAAGGAACGGACGCTTCCTTCGGTCCCGTTTCACCGGGGCCCTCCGGGCGCTTCCCTTCGTTTACTTCTTTGTCTTGCTGTCCTGCTATCTTGCGTTTCCAACTCTATCAGACTCTTTTGTGTCCGATTCCCGGTCGAAGCGGGTCTCGCATCTCGCTTTCCAGGTCCTACGCTTTCGCGTTTCTCCCTTTCCGGCGAGTCCGACTTTACCAGACTCTTTTTCGTTCCGTTTCCGGTCCGAATTCGATTTCTGGTGGCCTGCGGAACGGCCTTGCCTTTCGGTGGATCCGACTTTATCAGAAACTCACGGAGCTAAACGAACGACCCGGCGAGTTCGATAAGGAAGAATCATTGGCCCGGCGGAGCTAACAAACGCTCCTGCACGAGCGAGATACAGATTATGCGCTCATCTCGAACTTGTCCAGTCCGAGGCAACCGTTCAAATCTACCTCCCCACATCTGCCGTGTCAACGGTTTTTGTGGGCGAGGAGGACACTAGCAGGTCAGCACGGGTGAAAGCACATCGGCTGTCAGGCTGCGGTGGGAAGTTCGGCGCTGCGTTCGACCGCTGTGAGGTCGCCTGTGTCGCCGGCGCGGGTCGCGCGGCCGCCGAGGATGTAGACGTACGCGAGAAAAGCCAGCTCAGCGGCGATGCCTATGGTGATCCGAGCCCAGGTCGGGAGACCGGACGGGGTCACGAAGCCCTCGATGAGTCCGGAGACGAACAGGACCAGGGCCAGACCGATTGCCATGCCCAGGGCGGCGCGGCCCTGCTGAGCCAGGGCGGTCCGTCGTGACAGGGGGCCGGGGTCGATCACGGTCCAGCCGAGGCGTAGCCCCGTGCCGGCGGCGACGAACACCGCGGTCAGTTCGAGCAGGCCGTGGGGAAGCACCAGGCCGAGGAAGACGTCGAGACGGCCCGCGGAGGACATGAGGCCTATGCCGACGCCGAGGTTGAGCATGTTGAGGAAGAGGATCCAGATCACCGGTATGCCGAGGAACGCCCCCAGGATCAGGCACAGGGCCGCGGCCTGCGCGTTGTTCGTCCATACCTGTGCCGCGAACGACGCCGCCGGATGGCTGGAGTAGTAGGTCTCGTACTCCCCGCCCGGTCGGGTCATCGCACGGAGGTCCTCCGGTGCGGCGATCGCGGCCTGAACCTCGGGATGGGCGCCGATCCACCAGCCCAGCAAAGCCGCCACCACGATCGAGAGCACCGCGGTGGGAATCCACCAGTGGCGCGAGCGGTAGACCGCGGCGGGGAATCCCGCGGTGAGAAACCGGGCCGCGTCCCGCCAGGACGCCTTGCGGGTGCCGGTCACCGTCGAGCGGGCGCGGGCCACGAGCTGGGTGAGACGTCCGACGAGGAGGGGGTCGGGGCTGCTCGACTGGACCAGCGAGAGGTGGGTCGCCGTGCGCTGGTAGAGGACGACGAGTTCGTCCGCTTCCGCGCCGGTGAGGCGGCGCCCCCGGCGCAGGAGGTGTTCGAGGCGGTCCCACTCCGTGCGGTGGGCGGTGACGAAGACGTCGAGGTCCATGGGCGTCTGTTGCTCCAGGCATGGGTGCGTACGGGTTCGTACTACTGCGGCGCGCTGGCGGTCAGCTTGGCAGACTGTGCCCGGCTGGGGCAGAGAAGGTCGGCGAAGGGTGGGGCCCGATGAATGAGCTGGTTACCGGGGACGCGGTCGTTCTGGGGTTGAGGCCCGCACGGCTGCCGAGCCGGGCACTGGCCTCGGCGATCGATCTGGCGGTGACGTTCGTCGTCTTCATCCTGATATCGGTCGTGCTGGGCATCGCTAGCGCCTCGTTGGACGAGGCAGCGGTCGCGGCGATCGGGGTCGCCTCTTTCCTGCTGGTCCTGGTCGGTGGGCCGGTCGCGGTGGAGACGCTGAGTCATGGTCGGTCCCTGGGGAAGCTCGCCTGTGGGCTGCGGGTGGTGCGGGACGACGGTGGGCCGATCCGGTTCCGGCACGCGCTCGTACGGGGAGCCATGGGGCTCGTCGAGATCCTCATGACTTTCGGCGCCCTTGCCTCGATCGCGTCCCTGGTGTCGGCGCGGGGTCGCCGGATCGGTGACGTGTTCGCCGGGACGCTGGTGATCCGGGAACGGGTCGCGGCGACGGGCCGGTCCGTCGCCGTGCCGCCTCCCCCGCCCTGGTTGGCCGGCCGGTTCGCGCAGCTGGATCTGTCGGCCGTACCCGACGACCTCTGGCTGGGGATACGGCAGTACCTGACGCGGATGCGGCAGCTGGATCCCGGTGTGGGGCGTTCCGTCGCGGAACGGCTGGCCGGTGAACTGGTCGCCCTGACGGGAGCCGCCGCGCCCCAGGGTGTTCCCGCGGCCGCGTTCCTGGCCGCGGTGGTCCACGAGCGGCAGTCACGGGATGCGCGGCGCGTGTTCGCCGGGCCTCGCGCCGAGGGGCCGGCGCCGTTCGGGTTCGTACCGTCCGGGCCCGTAACGCCCGGGCCCGCCGGGTCTGTTGGGTCGAGTGCGCCTGGCGGGGCCGGCGGGAGTTATGGGGGGCCGGTGTCTGCCGGGGGCGGTTCCGGGGCCGGGGGCGGTTCCGGAACGGGGGGCGGTACCGCCGTTGGTCACGAGCAGCGACGTGGGAGTGCTCCCTCGGGCGGGTTCGCCCCGCCCGGCTAAGGGCTGTCCGGCTAGGGGCTGTCCGGCCCGGATCCGGGCGGCAGGTCCTGGGCGGCCGGAGTGCCGGAGGCGCGGGGCGACGGGGGCGTGTCCAGGTGTTCGAGCTCAATGCCCGGTGCCGCGAGGACCACGTCGCCGGCGATGTGGATGGCGTGTTGCTCACCGGTGTCCAGGGCGCTGACCTGGTATGCGTCCACGATCAGGGGGCCGTTGTCAGTGGTGTGCGCTTCACTGTTCACCAGGGCCCAGGACTGGTCGACGGTCCTGGGTGCGAGCACCGGGTCCGTGAAGGTGACCACGCGGACGCGGGTCGTGGGAGAAGCGGGGGTGAGGCGCAGGAGACGGGTCATGGCGATGAGGAACGCGGGGGACGTGCCGGCGAAGGTGTGGGCGCGGACATTGCCTTCGGTGGCGTGGCTGCCGGTCGGGTCGGTCCGGACCCAGGTGACCCCTTCCAGGGCTGCTCCTCGCACCTGCCAGCTCGCGGCATGGAGTTCGAGGCGGATGGGCCGGCCCAGCTCGTCCAGGGCGAGGTCGACGGAGCCGAGGTGGTCTCCGGTGGGGGATGTGGTCTGGGAGACGTAGCGCCAGCCGGAGGGGCCGGGGGCGCAGTGGAAGTGTTCTTCGCCGAGGGGGGTGTGATCGTGAAGGTCGTGGAGCGAATACCTGCCGCGGGGCATGGGGTCCTTCGGGGTCCTCGGGTCGTGCGGGGGCGGTAACGGGAGCAGGCCCCCGGCACGGGGGTGCGGGGGCCTGCGCTCGGATCTGCTGCTGCGGGCTGTGACGCCGCTCGGCGTCCGGAAGGCCGGCCTTCCGGACGCCGAGGGTGGAGCAGTTACCGCGGAGGGATCAGTAGCGGTAGTGGTCGGGCTTGTACGGGCCCTCCACCTGGACACCGATGTACGCCGCCTGCTCGGGGCGCAGCGTCGTGAGCCTGACGCCCAGGGCGTCGAGGTGGAGTCGGGCGACCTTCTCGTCCAGGTGCTTGGGCAGCACGTACACGTCGGTCGGGTACTCCTCGGGCTTCGTGAACAGCTCGATCTGAGCGAGGGTCTGGTCCGCGAAGCTGTTGGACATCACGAAGGACGGGTGCCCGGTCGCGTTGCCCAGGTTGAGGAGGCGGCCCTCGGACAGGACGATGAGGACCTTGCCGTCGGGGAACTTCCAGGTGTGGACCTGGGGCTTGACCTCGTCCTTGACGATGCCGTCGATCTTCGCGAGGCCGGCCATGTCGATCTCGTTGTCGAAGTGGCCGATGTTCCCGACGATCGCCTGGTGCTTCATCCGGGCCATGTCCTTGGCCATGATGATGTCCTTGTTGCCCGTCGTGGTGACGAAGATGTCCGCCTGCTCCACGACGTCGTCCAGCGTGGCGACCTGGTAGCCGTCCATCGCCGCCTGCAGCGCGCAGATCGGGTCGATCTCCGTGATGATCACCCGGGCGCCCTGGCCGCGCAGGGACTCCGCGCAGCCCTTGCCCACGTCTCCGTAGCCGAAGACGACGGCGGTCTTGCCGCCGATCAGGACGTCGGTGGCGCGGTTGATGCCGTCGATGAGGGAGTGGCGGCAGCCGTACTTGTTGTCGAACTTCGACTTGGTCACCGCGTCGTTCACGTTGATCGCGGGGAACAGGAGGGAACCGTCACGGTGCATCTCGTACAGGCGGTGCACACCCGTCGTCGTCTCCTCGGTGACACCGCGGATCTCGGACGCGAGCTGGGTCCACTTCTGCGGGGCCTCGCCGAGCGTGCGGTTCAGCAGGGTGAGGATGTGGGCGAACTCCTCGCTGTCCGCGGTCGACGGGTCCGGGGCGGCGCCGGCCTTCTCGAACTCGACGCCCTTGTGGACGAGGAGGGTGGCGTCGCCACCGTCGTCCAGGATCATGTTCGGGCCGCCGGTGGGGGTGTTCGGCCAGGTCAGCGCCTGCTCCGTGCACCACCAGTACTCCTCCAGCGTCTCGCCCTTCCAGGCGAAGACGGGGACGCCCGCGGGGGCCTCCGGAGTGCCGTTCGGACCGACCGCGATGGCCGCGGCGGCGTGGTCCTGGGTGGAGAAGATGTTGCAGGAGGCCCAGCGGACCTCGGCGCCCAGGGCGACGAGGGTCTCGATGAGCACGGCGGTCTGCACGGTCATGTGCAGCGAACCGGTGATCCGGGCGCCGGCCAGCGGCTGAGCGGCGGCGAACTCCCTGCGGATCGACATCAGGCCGGGCATCTCGTGCTCGGCGAGCGTGATCTCCTTGCGCCCGAAGGGGGCGAGGGAGAGGTCGGCGACCTTGAAGTCCTGGCGGTTGGTGGCCGTCGTCATAACGGGCTGCTCCTCGTGATGGGTCGAGGGTGGGCTTTCTGGGCTGACTCTGCGGGGCGGCGGGCACACGAATGCCCGGGCGTTCGCAGTGCAGTCCGTCGGAGGCCCTCTGTCCCTCGCCCGGCTCGCTCCCGCCAGCCGGTCGACCGCCATCAGCAGCGACGTCTGTTATCCGTATCCGAATCTACACCGAACGGCCCAGTGAGCCCCAGCCCCCTCGTGAAGAGGGGGGTGTGGGAGGGGTCACCGGGCCGATCGGGGCTGATGCGCGGTGGGTCAGTGGCCGGAATTCTTCGAGGCCGGGCCCTCGTCCGTCCCGGTTCCCGTTTCCGGGGCGTCGGTGGCCTTGCCCGGGTTGATTCCGGTCGCCGCGGCCTGCGCGTTGTAGATGTCCGGCTCCAGATAGATGACCCGGGCGATCGGGCACGCCGCCCGGATGCGGTTCTCGGCGGCGTTGATGGCGTCGGCGACCTCGGTCGCGGTCTCGTCGTGCTGGACCGCGATCTTGGCGGCGACCAGCAGTTCCTCGGGGCCGAGGTGGAGGGTGCGCATGTGGATGATGCGAGTGACGGTCTCGCCGTCCACCACGGCCGCCTTGATCTTCTCGACGTCCTCGATGCCGGCGGACTCGCCGAGCAGGAGGGACTTCGTCTCGACGGCCAGGACGATCGCGATGAGGATCAGCAGGATGCCGATGCAGAGGGTGCCGATGCCGTCCCAGACTCCGTTGCCGGTGCCGAGGGCGAGGCCGACGCCCGCGAGCGCCAGGATCAGGCCGACGAGCGCGCCGAGGTCCTCCAGGAGGACGACCGGGAGCTCGGGTGCCTTGGAGTGGCGGACGAATTCGGTCCAGGAGCGGTCGCCGCGTGTCTGGTTGGACTCACGGATCGCCGTACGGAAGGAGAAGATCTCGGCGATGATCGCGAAGATCAGGACCCCGACCGGCCAGTACCAGGCCTCGATCTCGTGCGGGTGCTTGATCTTCTCGTAGCCCTCGTAGACCGCGAACATGCCGCCGACCGAGAAGAGGACGATGGAGACGAGGAACGCGTAGATGTAGCGCTCGCGCCCGTAGCCGAAGGGGTGCTGAGGGGTGGCTTCGCGCTTCGCCTTCTTGCCGCCGAGCAGCAGGAGTCCCTGGTTGCCCGAGTCGGCGAGCGAGTGGACGCTCTCCGCGAGCATCGACGAGGACCCACTGAAGAGGAACGCTACGAATTTGGCCACGGCGATCGAGAAGTTGGCGACGAGTGCCGCCACGATCGCCTTGGTTCCGCCTGACGCGCTCATGAGTGCGTGGTGTCCCTTCGTCGGTGCGCGGCAGGTGCCGTCGCGGTGAGGCGGCACATTGTTGCAGCCGTCGGGACGGTCCGTGGGTCAGGCCGCCACGGTGGCCCGGAAAAGTGTTCCCGGCCCCGCTGCCTCGACGGCCTCGCCGGCCGGAACGTACGCGGACTCCCCCGGCGAGAGGGCGAGTTCGCCGACGGTGACCGAGCCCGCCGTGCAGAGCAGGATCTGGGGCGTGGGAGCGGTCAGTTCCCTGGGGGCCGCCCCTGGGGCGAGGGTGTAGCGGGACAGGGCGAACTCGTCGGCGGGGGTCTCGTAGAGCTCCTCGCCCGACGGGGCCGCCTCCGGACGCAGCACGCCGGGCTCGGTGGCCTCGAACCGGACGATCCGCAGGAGTTCGGGGACGTCGATGTGCTTGGGGGTCAGGCCGCAGCGCAGCACGTTGTCCGAGTTGGCCATGATCTCGACGCCGAGGCCGTCGAGATAGGCGTGCGGGACGCCCGCGCCGAGGAACAGGGCTTCTCCGGGCTGGAGTTGCACGTAGTTCAGCAGCATCGCGGCCAGGACCCCGGGGTCGCCGGGGAAGTGGTGGGCGATGCGGGCGTACGGGGCGTGGGTGCCGCCGAGGCGCTCGGCGGCGGCCGCCGCCTCCGCCACGGTCTCGGCCATCTCCGCCGGTTCCGCGCCGAGGATCGCCGTGAGCACCTCGCGGAGGGCCGCTTCCTCGGGGTGGGCCCGGAGGAGGTCCACGTACGGCTTGAGGGAGTTGACTCCCAGCGCCTCCATCGCGTCCGCCGCGTCGGTGGGACTGCGGAAGCCGCACAGCCCGTCGAAGGGGGTGAGGGCGCAGATGAGTTCGGGCTTGTGGTTCGCGTCCTTGTACGTGCGGTGCGGGGCGTCGATCGGGACGCCCCGGGCCTCTTCGTCGGCGTAGCCCTGGCGGGCCTGCTCCAGGTTCGGGTGGACCTGGACGGAGAGGGGTGCGCCGGCGGCGAGGAGCTTCAGGAGGAAGGGGAGGCGGGGGCCGAACCGGGTGACCGTCGGCGCGCCGAGCTCCCCCTCCGGGTCGGCGTCGATGGCCTCGGTGAGGGCCAGTTCCGTCTCACCGGACGCGGTGGTACGGGTGATGCGCGAGGGTGCTCCGGGGTGGGCTCCCATCCACATCTCGGCCTGCGGTTCGCCGGTGGGGGCGAGGCCGAGCAGGGCGGGAAGGGCCGTGGTGGACCCCCAGGCGTAGGGGCGCACGGTGTTGGACAGCCGGTCCATGGAGTCGTCCTCGGGTGGGGCGGGGTGGGGTGGGGTGGGGTGGGGGGGGGTGGGGTGGGGTGGGTGAGTGTGGCACCAGTGTTATCAGTGTTACGTGAGGTCCTGGAGTCGTGGGGATGGCCGGGGGGTGACACGGTCACGGGGGATGGACGCGGTCACGGGGGCGAGGGGGTTCGCTGGTCTCCCTGAGTTTCCTGGCTTCCCTGAGTTTCCCGGCTTCCCTGGCTTCCCTGCGTTTCCCGGCTTCCCTGAGTTCCCTGAGTTCTTTGGGTTCCATGAGTTCCCTGGGTGTTTCTGTCAGGGCTGGGGGGCCGAGGCCAGTGACAGGTAGACCGCTGCGAAGTCGGTGATCGCGAGCAGTTCGGCCACGGCCTCCAGCGCGCTGCCCTCCTCCGGCTCCAGCTCGCTCACGGGAGTGTCGTGGCCGAGTGCCAGCTCCCGGGCCGCCGGGTAGGCGCTGAGGCCTCCCGTCGGGCGGTCCCGGAGCAGGACGACCCGGGCCCTCAGCGTCTCGCCCTCGTCGACCCGGTCGCGGAAGAAGTCATCGGGGTCCGCGCCCGCCGCGAAGTCCCCGGCGAGGAGCGTGCCGTGCGAGGGCAGCGCCTCGGGCAGTTCCGCGGCCAGGGCGGGGCGGCCGGCGAGCTCGGACAGTACGGCGGCGAAGCGGCGTCCCACCGGGCCCGCGGCGTCGCCCTCCGTCCACAGCAGCGGCAGGCTGTCGGCGAGCTCGGCGGCGAGTGTCTTGGCCGGGTTGCTGTACGTGGCGATGGCCGGGCCGCAGCGTTCCGCGGTGCGGTCCAGGCGGTCCGCCACCTTCTGCAGGTCCTCGGGAGACGCGGTCACCAGGCCGACCCGGTCCAGGAGCGCCAGCAGGGGGGTGAGCAGGGCCCACAGCGTGCCGGGGCCGGCGGCGGAGGTCTCCGCGTCGTACTCGCCGTACGGGGCGGCGGCCATCGGGACGACCAGGCCGTGCACCCCGTCGACCGCCTCGCGCAGCGGTGAGCGGGTGGGGGCGACGGCGACGACGGTGCAGCCTCGGCGGTAGGCCTGCTCGGCGAGCAGGGCGAGGCCCGGTTCGGAACCGTCGGCGGTCGCGATGAGGAGCAGGTCCACGGATCCGGCCCAGCCGGGCAGCGCCCAGCGGAGGGCGCCGGGGGCGGGGGCCACACCTGTGGGGTGGATGCGTACGACGGGGGCGGCCGCACCCGCCAGTGCACCGATCAGGTCGGCGACCCCGGAGGCGGCGGTGCCGGGGCCCGCGACGAGGACGGCCCGCGGCCGGCCCTCCGGGTTCAGGCCACCGATACCGGCCTCGGCGGCGTGCCGGGCGGCGGTACGGACCCGGGCGCCTGCCTCGGCGGCGCCGCGCAGCAGATCGCGGCGGTCGGCTCGGGCCAGGGCTTCCGGGGCGTCGAGCAAGGACTCGTCGAGCATGGCGGTGGGCCTCCGATCACCGGGCGGGGTGCGGGCTGCGGGTACGGGTACGGGCGCGGTGGCGTGGCCTCCGGGGCGGGCGCGGTGCCGAACGGTGGCCGCCGGCCTGCGGTCGGGCCCGGTCGGCGTGCGCTGCCGGGGCCGTCCCGCGTTGTCCTGCCCGTACGCGTGTCGCTCGCGGTCAGGCGGGGCGGCGCGCCTCGTCGACGAGAAGGACCGGGATGCCGTCCCGGACCGGGTAGGCCAGGCCGCAGTCGTCGCCCGTGCAGACCAGCTCGGGGCTGTCGGCCGCCGAACGGTCGTCGAGCGGGGAGTGGCAGGCCGGGCAGGCCAGGATTTCCAGGAGGCCGGCTTCGAGCGCCATGGGGTGAGTCCCTTCGAGCATGCGAGTCCCGATCCGCGTGGATCAGGCGTCGTCAGCCTACCGCTGGGGTGGAGGGGGCGCGGCCTGGCCGGGGGGACGAAACCGGGGATGGGGGTGGGTGGCTGCCGTGCGGGTGGGGGTGCGATGCGGCGGTGGGGCGGGCGCGGGTGCGGGTGGGGCGGGCGGGGGTGCGCGTGGCGGGGGTGGGCGCCTGCGGCGTGCTTCTCCCCGCCCCGCCCCTTCCCGTAACCGGGGCTCCGCCCCGGACCCCGCTCCTCAAACGCCGGAGGGGCTGGAAAGAGCGGGGCCGCAGAGGGAAGCGGGCGGGTGGGAAGCGGGAGGGGGCGATCCGAAGAGCGAGGGGGCGCGCGCGTCGCGTCGCCGTCGAAGGCGCCCAGCGGGGCCGGAACCGCCCCTGGCTGGCCCTGGCTGGCCCTGGCTGGCCCTGGCTCGTTCAGGCTTTGCGGATCAGGGTCAGGACCTCGTCGCGTACCACCGCCATCGTCTCCTCCTCCCTCGCCTCGACGTTCAGGCGCAGCAGCGGTTCCGTGTTCGAGGCGCGGAGGTTGAACCACCAGTCGGCGGCCGTGACCGTGAGGCCGTCCAGGTCGTCGAAGGTGACGCCGTCGCGGTCGCTGTAGACCTTCCTGACCGCGGTCAGGCTGGCGGCCTGGTCGGCGACGGTGGAGTTGATCTCGCCGGAGCCGCTGTACCGGTCGTACTCCGCGACCAGTTCGGAGAGCGGCTTCTGCTGGCCGCCGAGGGCGGCGAGTACGTGGAGGGCGGCGAGCATGCCCGTATCGGCGTTCCAGAAGTCGCGGAAGTAGTAGTGCGCCGAGTGCTCGCCGCCGAAGATCGCGCCGTGCCGCGCCATCTCCGTCTTGATGAAGGAGTGGCCGACGCGGGTGCGGACCGGGGTGCCGCCGTTCTCGCGGACCACCTCGGGGACGGACCAGGAGGTGATCAGGTTGTGGATGACGATGCCCTCGCCGCCGTTGCGGGCCAGCTCACGGGCGGCGACCAGGGCCGTGATCGCGGAGGGGGAGACGCCCGCGCCCCGTTCGTCGACCACGAAGCAGCGGTCCGCGTCGCCGTCGAAGGCGAGGCCGAGGTCGGCGCCCTCGGCGAGGACGCGGGCCTGGAGGTCGACGATGTTCTTGGGGTCGAGGGGGTTGGCCTCGTGGTTGGGGAAGGTCCCGTCCAGCTCGAAGTACAGGGGTACGAGGTCGAGCCGGAGGCCTCCGAAGACCGTGGGGACCGTGTGGCCGCCCATGCCGTTGCCCGCGTCGACCACGACCTTGAGGGGGCGGATCGCCTTGAGGTCGACCAGGCCGAGGAGGTGGGCGGCGTAGTCGGTGAGGGTGTCCCGCTCGGTGATCGTGCCGGGGGCGGTGGCGGCCGCCGGCCGGGGGGCGCCTTCCGACCACTGCTCGACCAGGGTGCGGATCTCGGCGAGGCCGGTGTCCTGGCCGACCGGGGCGGCGCCCGCCCGGCACATCTTGATGCCGTTGTACCGCGCCGGGTTGTGCGAGGCCGTGAACATCGCCCCGGGAAGGCCGAGGGCCCCCGACGCGTAGTACAGCTGGTCCGTCGAGCAGAGGCCGATGAGCGTGACGTCCGCGCCCCGGGTCGCCGCGCCCCGGGCGAACGCGCCGGCGAGCGCCGGTGACGTGGGGCGCATGTCGTGACCGATCACGATCGCGTCGGCGGCCGTGACCTGGACGAACGCGGATCCGAAGAGTTCGGCCAGCGATTCGTCCCACTGGTCGGGCACCACTCCGCGCACGTCGTACGCCTTGACGAGCTGCGACAGATCAGCAACCACGGCCGGTCCTCCTGGGGTCTTTGCGGACCGCCCAAACTACCCGGCCGGGCAGAGGCTCAGGAGGCGGCCTCAGGAGTCCGGTGAGCGCAGCACTCTCAGGTGACCTCGGCGGGCCACTTCCACCGGGTCGGCGGCGCGTGGTCCCCGGCTTCCGGCGTCCTGGCCCCGGTCGTGCGGGCGTGCCGCTTCGCGGACCGCGTTGGCCAGTGCTTCGAGGTCGTCGCCGCTGGGGTGCGCCGGTGCGGAGCCGTCGGAGAGCCGCACCACTTCCCAGCCCCGTGGCGCGGTAAGCCGCTCACTGTGTTCGGCGCAGAGGTCGTAACAGTGGGGCTCGGCATAGGTGGCGAGCGGGCCGAGGACCGCAGTCGAATCGGCATAGACGTACGTCAGTGTCGCGACGGCAGGGCGGCCGCACGCGGTGCGCGAACAGCGACGTACAGGGCTCACGATGTTGGACGGTACCGCACTCTTGAGCGGGCTGCGACGACTCCCCCTCGGGTCACCCCACCGTGTCGCCCTGTGACCTGCGGCACGGCGGCGTTCCTGGCGGCTGCCCTGACCTGCGCCGGGGCAGGGGCCCGGCGATCGCAGGTGGTCGTGCCGGTGGCGGGCGGGGGTGGATCGCGGCGTCGGGCGCAGGGCCGATGATCGGATCACGGGCCTGAAAAGGGCTCAACCTTGGCCGAAATGTTCAACTGCGGACATCCGGGAGGCGACCGGGCCGCTCTCCGAAGGGCCCGGTCGGCCGCGTCGGCTCGCCGATCACCCCGGCTCCCGGAGCGTTACGCTGCGTCGGTGATGGACAGCTCCGTACCTCCCCACCCGTCCGAGCCGCGGCCCCGGCGCCGTGACCGGCATGGCCGCGGTATGCGCGGGCCGGTCGCGCCACCGCAGGTGCCGCTGTCGGCCAGCCGGGGCGAGACCTTTCGTGATCTGGTCCAGGACTCGGTGGAGCGGCTGGAGCGGCGCTGGCCCCAGCTGGCCGAGGTCGACTTCGTCGTCCTCGATGTGCCCGGCACCCCGGAGGAGGTCGTTCCGCTCGGCAGCGCGGTCTCCGCGGGCAAGGGGCGGCCCGCGCAGATCGTCGTCTACCGGCGGCCCGTCGAGATCCGCACCAAGAGCCGCGACGAGCGTGCCCTGCTCGTGCACGAGGTCGTCGTCGAGCAGGTCGCCGAGCTGCTGGGGCTGGCGCCCGAGTCGGTCGACCCCCGGTACGGGCAGGACTAGCTCCCTGGAGCCGGGCCCCTGGGGTGATCCCGTGGAGTGATCCCCTGGGGGCTCGAGCCAGGGGCCGGCAGGCGCCGGCTCGGCTGTCGGAGGAGGTCCGGTCGCGCTCAGTCGTCCAGGACCGAGAGGTCCTGGCGGGCCGACGGGACCTCGACCGTGCCCCCGTCGTCGGGGAGCGTCTGCACGGTGAACATCTGGACGCCGCCCTCGGTGCGCGCCAGGGTGCGCGACGCGTGGACCGGGCCGCCCGAGGTCGTCTCGACGGTCAGCGCGTAGGCGCCCTTGAGGCCTTCCGGGGCCTTCGGAGTGACGGCGAGGGTCGTGCCGGCCTTGACCGTGTACGTCTCGACGGCCGGTTCGCCTCCGTCGCTGCCCGCCGACGCGGTGACCTTCACCTCGGCGGTGGCGCCCGGTGCGGTCAGGGACAGCGTCGAGCCCTTGGCCCGGTTGTCCGGGACGCTCGCCCGTGCGCCGACCGGTCCGGTGGCCGGGATGTAGGCGATCTCCTGCTTGTCGCCCTTGCCGCGGACCACGCGCAGCGCGGCCACGATCGGGGTCGCCCGGTCCTTCCGGACGGGGCTCAGCCGCAGGGAGCCCGGTTCGCCCCGGGTGACGTCCTTGAGGTCGACGGCCGCCGTCATCGAGGACTTGATGTGCAGAGTGGCGTTCCCGGCCGGGGAGAACGCCGCGTTCTTCCCCAGGAGCTGGACCTTCACGTCGGCGTCGTCCTCACCGGGGGCGAACGCCACCAGTTGTACGGAGGTGGCGTCGGCCGGGATGCCGGGCAGCACGAGCGTGCCGGTGGGGTCGTCGGACGCGGTGATCCAGTCGCTGCCCGCCTTGTCGTCGGCGCTGAGGACGACCGCGCCGACCCGGCCCGAGCGGGTGGTGACGTGGGCGGTCAGGTGGTCGACGGCCTCGGCGGTGAGGGTGGACAGCAGAACGGCGACGCTGGAGCGGGCCGGCACGGTGATGCCGTCGCCGACCTCGGACTTGAGCGCGCCCTCGGGGCCGTACAGCTCGATGTCGGCGACGGCCGCGGAGTCCTCGGGGTTGGTGAGGTGGAGGTAGTCCTGGCGGGACTTCGCGGTGCTCGCGCCCGGGAACCAGAAGTCCGTGTCGGGAGCGGTGCAGGTGACCCCGAGGAGCCCGCGGGCGCCGCCCACGGTGACCTCGGTGGTCTGCTGGGCGGCCCAGCCGGGGGCCAGCTTGCCGGTGGCCGTGCCGACGAGGGCCGGGGCGTCGGAGCCGTCCGCCTCGGCGACGACCGGCTTTCCGGGCTCCTGCACGGCGAGGACCGGCTTGTCGGCCTTCTCCTTCGCCTTCTCCGCCGCCTCCTCGGCCTTCTTGATCTTCTTCGGGTCGGTCTCGTCCTCGGCGTCCACGACCGGCAGGGCCGGCTTCAGCTCGGCGGTGCCCTTGGCGTCGCCGCCCTCGCCCGCCGGGGTGAACGCGGTGTACTGCGTCTCCGCGAGATCGGAGTCGCTGGGCGCCGGGCAGACCAGGCTGGAGCGCTCGACCGGCAGCAGCGCGGCGGACTTCGTCCCGGTGTCCGCCGGGGCTCCGGGCGCGGTAATCGTGGCGAATCCGGTGATGGCGGCCAGGACGGCGGCGCCCGCGATCAGGGACAGGTGGGTGGACTTCACTCGGAATCGCCTCGCGATGCGTTACCGGTCTGCCACGGGGCCTGGCCCGGGGCCGGGGGGTCGGTCTGTTCGCCGTTCTCGGCGGGGTGCCGGTCGGGCTGGGGCGGCTGGGCGGGGTCGGGGTAGGGCTGCTGGTACTGCCCGCCGACGTACTGGCCGTACTCGTCGTACGCGCTCTGGTCGTTGCTGTACGCGCCCTGGTCGTTGTAGGAGCTCTGGTCGTTGTACGCGGCCTGCCCGCCGTACGTGCCCTGCTCGTTGTACTGCCGTGTGTAGGGGTCCTGGGCGTCGTAGCCCTGGTAGCCGGCGCCCTGCTGCTGCTGCTGCTGCTGTTGCTGTTGCTGTTGCTGTTGCTGTTGCTGTTGCTGGGCGTACGGGTCCGGCTGGTACGTCGCGTAGTAGTCGGCACCCTGCTGCTGGCCGTCCCACTGCGCGTACTCGCCGTACGGGTCCTGCTGTTGCGGGACCGCCGCGTAGCCGCCGGTGGCTTCCTGCGGGTCGTGCGCCGGGGGATGGGCGGCGTACGGGTCGGCGGACTGCTGCGCGGGGATGTACCCCCCCGGGTCCGCGGCCGGGCCCGGGACTCGCGACGGGTCGCGGTCGTCGGGGTGGACGCCCTCCCCGTCCCCGGACCCCGTGGGCTCCCCGGTCTCCTCGGCGGCGGCCGCCGCCTCGGCCTGGGCCGCGGCGCGCAGCCTGCGGGCGCGGCGGCCCTCTCCGTCGACCGGCTCGGCGGCGACGGCGGGCGCCGCCTCCTCGGGCAGGTCGTCGTCGATCTCCCGGCGGCGGCCCGGCAGGGCCATGACCACCAGGACCAGGAGGAGTCCGGCCTGCGCCCAGATCCACGCGGTGTGCGTGATCGGGGCGTCGTGGGTGAGGTCCAGACGGCCGCCCTCCGCGGGCAGTTCGAAGCCCTGGGCCCAGCCGTCGACGGTCTTGCGGGGCAGCGGCTTGCCGTTCAGGGTCGCCGTCCAGCCCGGGTCGGCGGCGTCCGCGAGCCGCAGCACGCGGCCCGCTTCGCCGGACGGGATCTCGGAGTGGGCCTCGACGGCGGCCGAGCCGACCGGAAGGTGCTCGCCCTCGCCGGAAGCCGGGGTGATCATGACGCGGGCGACCTGGCGGTCCACCCGCCACAGGGCGCTGCCGTCGAGCTGGCTGAGGCGGCTGAGCCCGGGCGTCGAGTCGAGGACCCGGCTCATCTCGCGCGGCGCCCCGTCCCGGACGAGGACGTAGCGGATGGCGAAGCCGCTGAGCTGGCCGCCCTGGTCGGCTCCGGAGCCGGCGACGAGGTTGGCGACGACCTTGTCGAGGTGGCTGTTGCTGCCGCCCGCCTCGGTCAGTTCACCGTCGCCGAGGCGCGCGCCCGAGCCGCGGACCAGGCTGTACTCAACGGAACCGGGCGAGCTGCCGCCGAGGACGAGGGCGCGGGGCTGGTCGCGGGTGGTGCTCTCCTCCGCCACGAAGGCGGGCACCTGGACGGGGTCGCGCCGCTCCAGGGGTCCGTCCGCGCCGCCGATCATCCAGCCGACCGCGGCCAGGGCCGGGGCCAGTCCGGCGGCCAGCGCGATCAGTACGGCGACGGGCTGGCGCCAGCCGAAGCTCTGTTCGGCGACCCGGATACGGGCTCCGTCCGCGCCCACCAGGGCGGCGGCGATCAGGGCGGCGCCGTAGACGAGGGTGGCGGGTCCGGCCCAGGTGGACCCGTTGGCGACAGCGGCGAAGAGGAAGCCGACGAGCGCGACCGCCCAGGCGGCGCGGACGGCGAACTGCCGCTCCCCGCGCAGCAGGGCGGCGAGCGCGGCCAGCACGATGCCGAGGAGCAGGATGCCGCCCGTCGCCCCGGGGCCGCCGGGGCTGATGCCGAGCAGGTCGAGGCCCGATGCCGTTCCCGTACCGAGGTCCACGCCCGCTTCTGTCAGGAACGCGGACGGGTCCGTCAGGAGGGTGAGCGACCAGGGGGCGAGGACCAGCACCGGGGTGCCGACGGCGGCGACGAAGCGGAGTCCGTACGCCGTGATGTCGCCGCGCCGCAGAACGAGGACGCCGATGCCGAGGACCACGGCGAGCGGCCAGACGATCGGGGTGAACGCCATCATGACGGTCAGCAGCAGGGTGTACGCCCAGGTGGCGCGCCAGCTGCCGCGCTCCCCCGCCGCCCTGTCCGCCTTCAGCCCGTGGGCGGCGACGCCCGCGCGGGCGGCCAGCGGGAGCAGGACGAGGAGGACGGCGGTGCCGAGCCGGCCGGTGGCCAGGGCGCCGGTCGCGGCGGGCAGGAAGGCGTACGCGACGCTCGCCCAGGCCCGCAGCAGCCGGGAGGGGAGCAGCGGGCGGGAGGCGAAGTAGGCGGTGAGCCCGGCCAGCGGGATCGAGCAGACGAGCAACACGCTGATGGCGAGGCCGGTCGAGCCGAGGAAGAGGGCCGACAGGGCGGCGAGCAGCGCGAGGTAGGGCGGGGCCGTCTGGGTGCCGCCGGTGCCGACGGTGTGCCAGGCGTCCGCGTAACTCGCCCAGAGCGCGCCGGCCTCGGCCGGGGCGGGCAGCAGGGCGCCGCCCGCCAGTGCGCCGCCGCTGAGGAGGTTGCGGCCGGCGATGAGGGAGACGATCAGGAGCAGCGCGAAGAGGATGGGTCCCGGTTTGCGGCCGATGCGCTTGAGGCGGGCGAACTGGTCGACTTCGAGGAAGTCGGCGTCGTCGCCGCCGGGCCCGGATTCGACGGCTCCGTGGCGTGAACCGCCCGAGTCGGCGTCCGTACGGCCGCCGAAGTTGCCCGCGACCTGGTCGACGGTGGCCCGGACGGTCGCGCCCGGCGGCGGGAACAGTGCGCGCAGCTCGGCGGCGTCGACGGCGCCCTTGCCGCGGTTACGGCGGGCGGCGAGGATGCGGCCGGGGCGCAGCAGGGTGCCGAGCAGGCCGGTGACCTCGTCGAGGGCCTGGCCGGGCACCTTGCCGAGGAGGTAGGCGAGGGTACGGAGCAGGGTGCCGACGACGAGCCGGAGCAGGACCCAGGGCAGGGCCTTGCCGCGGGCGTTGACGAGCATCGTGTAGACCGCGCCCGCCTTGTCGACGCGGTGCGGGCTGGCGACCGAGCGGCCGGCGCAGTCGATGGGGCGGCGTTCGCGGGCGGAGGCCTCGGCGTGCCGCAGGACGGCGTCCGGGGCGACGAGGACCCGGTGGCCTGCCAGGTGGGCGCGCCAGCACAGGTCGACGTCGTCGCGCATCAGGGGGAGCCCGCGGTCGAAGCCGCCGAGCTCCTCGTAGACGTCGCGGCGGATGAGCATGCCGGCGGAGGAGACGGACAGGACGGTACGGACCTGGTCGTGCTGGCCCTGGTCCTGCTCGCGGCGGTCCAGGCCCGTCCAGCGGCGTCCGCTGTTGGCGATGGAGACGCCGACTTCCAGGAGCTGCTTGCGGTCGTACCAGCCGCGCAGTTTGGGTCCGACGATCGTGGCGTGCTGGTCGGTGTCGACGACGCGCAGCATCTCGGCGAGCGCGTCCGGCTCGGGCGCGCAGTCGTCGTGCAGCAGCCAGAGCCACTGGACCGGTTCGCCGTGCGGCAGTTCGGGGAGGTCGTAGTTCTCGTCGACCCAGGTCCGGCCGGCCGGGTCCCAGCCGCTGGGGCGCTTGAGGTACGGCAGGTCGTCCGGGGTCAGGATTCCTGCCGTGCGGGCCGCCTCGTCGACGGCGGTGCCGAAGCTCGTACGGCGTGCGAGGTGCAGGACGCGTTCGTCGCCGAGCGCCTCGGTGACCAGCCGGGCCGAGTCGTCGGCGCTGCCGGTGTCGGCGGCGACGACGTTCTGTACGGGGCGTTCCTGCCCGAGCAGCCCGGCCAGCACGTCGGGCAGCCAGCGGGCGCCGTCGTGGGAGACGAGCACGGCGGTGACGACGTGCCGGGGGAACTCTGGGGCGGCGGCGGCCGCGTTCGGCGCCGCCGAGTGGCTGTGCACGGACATCGAGGTACGGGCCCTCCGGCCGGGTCCGGGGGCGTCCCCGGGGGCTGCATCGGTGTACACGCGCGCGCCGTCGGGGCGTTGGCGCGTCTCGGACGGGGCCCCACACTAACGGTACGGACAGGTGGCGGGGGTCGGAGCGGGTGAAGGGGCCGGGCGCGAACGTGCCGACGGCCCGCCTCCCGAGCCCCGGGGAAGGGGTCGGTGGACGGGCCGTCGGGGGCGGGGAAGCGAGTCCGGGGGCCTGCCGGACAAGATCCGGGGGCCTGCCGGACAAGAGGGGCCGCCTCGGCCGGAAGCGCGGGGAGTGCGGGATGGAGGGGGCGGGGAGTGGGAGTGGGGGTGGAGATGGGGAGGTGGGGGTGGGGAGTGAGGCTTGTGGGTGCGGGGGCGTGCGGTGGGGTGCGCGTCGCTCTGGGGCTCCCGAGGCGGCGGCGACCGGGTGATGGTGGTCCGGGGTGCGGTGGGGCCGGGTGGGAGTGTTCGGGGTGCGCCCGGTCTGGTGGGGGGTGTTCGGGTGCGCACGGGGGCCGGGTCGGTGCCCGGGTGGTTCGGGGTGCGCCCGGGGGTGGTCCGGGTCGGGATGGTTCAGGATGCGCCCGGGGGTGGTCCGGGGTGCGCTGGTTCGGGGTGCGCCCGGGGTGGTCCGGGTGCGGTGGTCGGTGGCCGACGCCTCCTGTGGCGGGGCCGGTGGGGGCGGACGTCAGATGGCGGCCTTCTTGAGGCGCCGCCGCTCCCGCTCGGAGAGCCCGCCCCAGATTCCGAAGCGTTCGTCGTTGGAAAGGGCGTACTCAAGGCATTCCGAACGCACCTCACAGGCGAGGCAGACCTTCTTGGCCTCGCGGGTGGATCCGCCCTTTTCGGGAAAGAAGGACTCGGGATCGGTCTGGGCGCACAGTGCGCGCTCCTGCCAGCCGAGTTCCTCGTCCGCGTCCTCGACCAGCAGTTGCTGGAACAGCTCGGTCATGTGCGCCCCTCGTCTGTCTCTTGCGTCCCGTGATGCAGCCGTTTGCGGCTGAACGACACGAGTGAAATTACAAGTGTGTAGCTCCGGGCCAGTCAAGCGAGGATCTGCTATTGGCCCTGGGATTCACTCTGCGGAACCAAGCGTATGCAGAAAGTGTTGAAATCAGCAAAAACCTGACATATGCCGCTGGCTCCACAGCTCCGCACTCTCTCCCGTGAGAGACGAGCGAAGGCACCCTTGTGTTGCGATTCGATCACCGAAGCGATCAAGATCACAGTCAGGTCACGGAGCGTCAGTCGCGTTTGAGGGCGCGGATGATGCGCCACATGTCCCTGCCTGGGCGCGCATAAACCTTTCTCCAGACCCGGCAACCGGAAAGGGTGAAACATTGCCCCCATTTCGGGCATTGGGTTGACAGCGGACGGCCGAGCCGGTCTCCTTGGTCCCATGCCAGCGACCACAGCCCTGCACGTCACCCACATCCGTGGGTTCCGTAGTGCTGTCCAGGCCCGCTGTTGCTGTTCCAGCTGTCACAGCTGTTGATGCCCTAGCGCTCCAGCTCTGATCCAGCCTCTCAGTCTCTCCGGTCGAGCGTCTTTCTTCGTCTCCTCTCGCTCCTGCCCCACACCTCGCACCTCCCTGCGGCTCGTTTCCGGGCTGCCGACGCTCACCGCGACTCCCCGCACGCGTACCCCCATGCCGAGGAACTACCGCAGCCATGAACAGCAGCGACAGCGACCTTCAGATCGCCGGCGACATCCTCGAGGTCCAGCACCTCCTGCAGCCCGCCCGCGAGCACCCCTCCACCGTCTCCGAGTTCGTCGGCCTCGCACGCTCCATCGCGGCCGACCGTGCGCAGTGGGCCGGAATCGTCCAGTACGACTCCGCCTCCCGCTGGTACCACCGCCTGCACCAGGGCCCCGGCTACGAGGTGTGGCTGCTCAGCTGGGTGCCCGGGCAGGGCAGCGGGCGTCATGACCACGGCCTCTCCGCCGGCGTACTGACGGTTCTGGAGGGCGAGTTGACCGAACACACCGAGCGCGGGACGCGCGCTCTCGGCGCGGGCGCGCAGCGTGCCTTCGGCCCGGGGTACGTCCACGAAGTGGTCAACGACTCGCTCGAACCGGCCGTGAGTCTGCACATCTACTACCCGGGCCTGACCGAGATGCCGATGCACGCCACGCAAAGCGCCCCGACGGCCGTGGGCGCCGTACCCGCCTGACAAACTGCTCCGCATGCGCATTGTTGTTCTGGCCGGTGGCATCGGCGGTGCCCGCTTCCTTCGCGGCCTCAAGCAGGCCGCGCCCGACGCGGACATCACGGTGATCGGCAACACGGGTGATGACATCCATCTGTTCGGGCTGAAGGTCTGTCCCGACCTCGACACCGTGATGTACACCCTCGGTGGTGGCATCAACGAGGAGCAGGGCTGGGGGCGGACCGACGAGACCTTCCAGGTCAAGGAGGAGCTCGCGGCGTACGGCGTGGGCCCCGGGTGGTTCGGGCTCGGCGACCGCGACTTCGCGACCCATATCGTCCGTACGCAGATGCTGGGCGCGGGCTATCCGCTGAGCGCGGTCACCGAGGCGCTCTGCGCCCGGTGGCAGCCGGGCGTGCGGCTGCTCCCCATGTCCGACGACCGGGTCGAGACGCATGTCGCCGTCGAGATGGACGGCGAGAGCAAGGCGATCCACTTCCAGGAGTACTGGGTGAAGCTGCGCGCCTCCGTCGAGGCGCAGGCGATCGTGCCGGTCGGCGCGGAGCAGGCCAAGCCGGCCCCGGGGGTGCTGGAGGCCATCGGTGCGGCCGATGTCATCGTCTTCCCGCCGTCGAATCCGGTGGTGTCCATCGGCACGATCCTCGCCGTGCCCGGGATCCGGGAGGCCATCGCCGAGGCCGGGGTGCCGGTCGTCGGCCTCTCCCCCATCGTCGGGGACGCGCCCGTGCGCGGGATGGCGGACAAGGTGCTCGCCGCGGTGGGCGTCGAGTCGACCGCCGCGGCGGTGGCCCAGCACTACGGTTCGGGGCTGCTGGACGGCTGGCTGGTGGACACGGTGGACGCGGGTGCGGTCGGCGAGGTCGAGGCGGCGGGGATCCGCTGCCGGGCGGTGCCGCTGATGATGACGGACGTGGACGCGACCGCGGCGATGGCCCGGCAGGCCCTGGAGCTGGCCGAGGAGGTCCGGGCGTGAGCGGTTCTCCTGGTGGCGCCGGGGGCGGTAGTGTCGCGGCCTCTTCCGGCGGTGGTGTCGCAGCCTCTTCCGGCAGTGGTGTTGTGGCTCGCGGTGGTGGCGTTACTACCGGTGACGGTGGTGTCGCGGCTTCGGGTGCGCCCTCTTTCCGGGTCTGGGCGTTGGACGGGATTCCCGAGGTGCGGGCCGGTGACGATCTCGCCAAGCTGATCGCCGCGGCCGAGCCCGGACTGGTCGACGGGGACATCCTGCTCGTCACCTCGAAGATCGTTTCCAAGGCCGAGGGCCGGATCGTCCGGGCCGCCGACCGCGAGGCCGCCATAGACGCCGAGACCGTCCGGGTCGTAGCCCGGCGCGGGCCGCTGCGGATCGTGGAGAACCGGCAGGGTCTGGTCATGGCCGCCGCCGGGGTCGACGCCTCGAACACGTCGGCCGGGACCGTACTGCTGCTGCCCGAGGACTCCGACGTCTCCGCCCGGGCCATCCGGGACGGGCTGCGGGACGCCCTCGGCGTGGAGGTCGGCGTCGTCGTCACGGACACCTTCGGGCGGCCCTGGCGCAACGGGCTGACCGATGTCGCGATCGGGGCCGCCGGGGTGCGGGTGCTGGACGATCTGCGCGGCGGGACGGACGCGTACGGCAATCCGCTCAGCGCCACGGTCGTGGCCACGGCGGACGAGCTGGCCGCGGCCGGGGACCTGGTCAAGGGCAAGGCGGAGGGACTGCCGGTCGCCGTGGTGCGGGGGCTGCCGCATGTGGTGGCGTCCGGCGACGAGCCCGGTGCCCGTGCGTTGGTGCGGGCCGCCGCCGACGACATGTTCCGGCTCGGGACGTCCGAGGCCGTGCGGGAAGCGGTGACGTCGCGGCGAACGGTGCGCGAGTTCACCGACGAGCCGGTGGATCCGGGGGCCGTGCGGCGGGCGGTGGCCGCGGCGGTGACCGCGCCGGCCCCTCATCACACGACGCCGTGGCGGTTCGTGCTGCTGGAGTCCGCCGCGTCGCGGACCCGGTTGCTCGACGCGATGCGGGACGCGTGGATCGAGGACCTGCGGCGCGACGGCAAGAGCGAGGAGTCGATCGCCAAGCGGGTGCGGCGCGGGGACGTGCTGCGCAACGCGCCGTATCTGGCGGTGCCGTGCCTGGTGATGGACGGCTCGCACAGGTACGGGGACGAGCGGCGCGACGCCGCGGAGCGCGAGATGTTCGTCGTCGCGGCGGGCGCGGGCGTGCAGAACTTCCTGGTGGCGCTGGCGGGTGAGCGGCTGGGGTCGGCGTGGGTGTCCTCGACGATGTTCTGCCGGTCCGTGGTGCGGGAGGTGTTGTCGCTGCCGTCGTCCTGGGATCCGTTGGGGGCGGTGGCTGTGGGGCATGCGGCGGGGGTGCCTCGGGAGCGGGGCGTTCGCGATGCGGAGGCGTTTCTCACCGTGCGGTGAGGTGGGGTGGGGGCGGGGGCCGTTGGGTGCCGCTTGCCTGGGTGCGGCGGGGTGCCGCTGCGTGGGGCCCTGTCCCCTGCCCATGCCCCGGCCCCCTTGTCCTCAAGCGCCGGACGGGCTGGATTCGGGGCTCCGCCCCGGACCCCGCTCCTCAAACGCCGGAGGGGCTGGAAACAGCCCCGGACGGCAGGAAACAACGTCGGAGGGGCGGGAAGCGCGTCACCCCGGAGAAGTCAACAGGTCACGGAAGGCTGGAAAGGCCCTGGTGGCTACAGGTGGGTGATGTTGCCCGGGGTCATCCTCGGGGACCGGCGTTTCGGGGTGTGGCCCGAGAGCAGGATCAGGCGGGTCGCTCGGTGGCGCTGGCCCTCGTACGGGGTGAGCAGGGACAGCATCTCCTCGTCGTCCGCGTCGCGGTTGTCCGCCAGGACGTGGCCCACGATGCCCGGGAGGTGCAGGTCGCCGACCGTGACCGCGTCCGGTGCGCCGTTCGAGCGCTGGAGGGTCTCGGCCGAGGTCCAGGGGCCGATGCCGGGGATCAGTTCCAGGCGGGTCAGTGCCTCGGGGAGGCTCATCGTCGCCGCCTCCTCCAGGCGGCGGGCCACGCGGACCGCGCGCAGGATCGTGGACGACCGCTTGGCGTCGACGTTCGCCCTGTGCCATTCCCAGGACGGGATCATCGCCCAGCCTCGTGGGTCCGGCATGACGTGCAGGCCCAGCTCCGCGGTGGGGCCGGGGGCAGGGGTGCCGAAGCGGCGGACCAGGTGGCGCCAGGCGCGGTACGCCTCGTCCGTGGTGACCTTCTGCTCCAGGATGGAGGGGATCAGCGACTCCATGACCAGGCCCGTGCGGAGGAGCCGCAGGCCCGGGCGGCGGTGGCGGGTCAGGGCCAGCAGGCGGTGGCGGGGGACGAAGGCGTCCGGGTCGTCGTCCGCGCCCAGGAGTGCGGGGAGCCCCGCCAGCAGCCAGTCCGCGCCGGGGCCCCAGGCCGCCGCCGCGATCCGGTCGCCGCGCGCCGCGAGGCGCAGGGTGCCGGGGCCCTCGGGCGTTCGGGTGGCCCGCCAGAACGTGCCGTCCGCGACCATCCGGAACGTGGGGTCCGCCGGGCCCCGGCGCAGGGGGCCCAGGACGAGGCGGAGGTCCAGCGGGCCCGCCGGGGCCCACTCCCGGGTCAGCGGCGGTCCGTCGTGCGTGGGCGCGGCCGTCCGAGGCGCCGGGGCGGCAGCCTGGTGCGGCAGCGCCGCTCGCGCGGAGCGGGGGGCGAATCGTCCTGCCACGGGTGGCCTCGGTGTTCTCGGTGCGGAGGGGCGTCCTTCGAGGGTACGGGTACGGGTGCGGGGCTACTGGTCCGAGGAGAAGCGGACCGAGGCGTCCGGCAGGAGGGCGCCGCACCAGATCCTGATCCCGTCACGCAGTTCGTTGTCCGCGCCCACCTGTGCCCCGTCGCCGATCACCGCGCCCACCAGCACCGTACGGTCGCCGATCCTGGCGCCGGCCCCGACCAGCGAGTCCGTGATGACCGCGCCCGCTTCCACGACCGCGCCGTCCAGGATCGCCGACCCGTCTATTCTCGCGCCCGCGCCGATCACCGCGCCGGCGCCGACCACCGTGCCGCCGGTGAGCTTGGCGTCCGGGGCCACGGAGGCGGTCGGCAGGACCAGGCGGTCGCCGCAGCGGCCGGGGACCGCCGGGGACGGGGCGCGGCCGAGGACGAGGTCGGCGGAGCCGCGCACGAAGGCGCCCGGGGTGCCCAGGTCCAGCCAGTACGTCGAGTCGACCATGCCCTGGAGATGGGCGCCGGAGGCCAGCAGTCCGGGGAAGGTCTCGCGTTCGACGGAGACGGGCCGGCCGGCCGGGATGGAGTCGATGACCGAGCGCCGGAAGATGTACGCCCCGGCGTTGATCTGGTCGGTGACGATCTCTTCCGGCGTCTGCGGCTTCTCCAGGAACGCCGTGACCCGGCCCGTCGCGTCGGTCGGCACGAGGCCGAAGGCGCGCGGGTCCTCGACCCGGGTCAGGTGGAGGGAGACATCCGCCCCGGAGACGGTGTGCGAGGTGACCAGGGCCCGGATGTCGAGCCCGGTCAGGATGTCGCCGTTGAAGATCAGGACCGGTTCGTCGGGCCCCGAGGACAGCTTCGGCGCGACGTTGCGGATGGCTCCGCCGGTGCCGAGCGGTTCCTGCTCGGTGACGTACTCGATGTGCAGGCCGAGCGAGGAACCGTCGCCGAAGTGCGGTTCGAAGACCTCCGCCAGGTAGGACGTGGCGAGCACGATGTGCTCCACCCCGGCCGCCCTGGCCCGCGCCAGTTGGTGGGTGAGGAAGGGGACCCCCGCCGCCGGAACCATCGGCTTCGGGGTGTGCACCGTGAGCGGGCGCAGCCGGGTGCCTTTGCCACCGACCAGGAGGATCGCTTCTTTTGCCTCTGTCACAGCACCGTCTCTGCTTCCTGCTGGGGCCTGGCCTGGTTGTGGCTGGCCAGTCTAAGCAGACCGGTCGGAAACGCCCCGGTCAGCGGCCCTGCAGTTTGGCGGAGCTGGTCCGGGCCTTGCCGAGCTTCTTGTAGAGACGCGCTCCGGGGCATTCGGTTGCGAAGGCGTTCCGATGGCCCGAGATGACGTTCATCTTGACCTTCTTGCCCTTCGCGTACTTGCCGCTTCCGCCGGAGACGAGGGTGACCTTGCCCTTGGGGTTGGCCCCGAACAGTCCGAGCTTCCAGGCGGTGAGCTTGGCGACGGCGGTCACCGCGGCGGCGGGCGGGTTGGTGGAGGAGTACGTGCCGAGCACGGCGACGCCCATGGTGTTGGTGTTGAAGCCCAGGGTGTGGGCGCCCAGGACGGCCTTGGAGACGCCTCCGGCCCGGCCCTCGTAGATGTTTCCGCACTTGTCGACGGCGAAGTTGTAGCCGAAGTCGCGCCAGCCGCTGCTCTTGACGTGGTAGCGGTAGATGCTGCGGAGCACCGAAGGGGCTTGCTTGCAGGTGTAGTTGTTCCCGCTCGCGCTGTGGTGCACGAAGGCCGCCTTGACGGACTTGGTGTACGCGAAGTTGCGCTCGCGGAGCTTCTCGTCCGCGCCCCAGCCCTTGCGGGTGACGATCTTCGGGCGGGGGCCGATGTACGGCTTCGCCCCGGCCGCGACGATCGCCGCTTCCTCCTCCGTCGCCGCCTTGGTCAGCGCGGGGATGACGGCCGCGCCGAGCGGCGCGAGGTCCGCGTTGACGGCCGAGGCCGCGGCGGATTCGGCGGTGAGCGCCTCCGGCACGGCTCCCGTCGTCGTCGGCGGCACCGGGTTGCCGGCGAACGCCGCCGGGGTGACGGTCCGGCCGGCGAGGGCGTCGGGGGCGGGTTCGGGCGCGGGGTCCTCGCCCGGGTCGACGAGTTCGAGGCGCAGCCCCTCGGGGAGCGGCACGGCGGCGGACCGGTGCTGCGGATCGGCGGCTTCCGGGCGTACGCGTACCTCCACGCCGTCCGAGTCGCCGACCCAGAGCGGGGCGGTCGCTCCGCGCACGGCGCCGGAGTTCCGTTCGGCGCTGCCGAGGTCGGCGGCGTGCTCGGCGTTGTGGGTCTCGACGTCCTGCCAGTCCGACCAGTTCGCGCCGCCGGTCGCCCGGGTGCGGACCTGGACCGTGCCGTGGAGTTCGGCTTCGGCGTCGTCCCAGACCACGCCGACCAGGGAGAACGGGCGGGCCGTCCGCCGGTCCAGCCCCTGGCCGGCCGCCGCCGGGCCCATGGACCGGTCGGACGGTGCGGCGAGGGGTTCCAGGGGCAGGGACTGCGTCGAGCCCGCGAGCGCGGCCGCACGGGTCTCGTCGGTGCGCGGCGGGGCGGCTTCGATGTGGGCCGCCGGCGGGCCGGACCCGGGCGACTCGGGGGACAGGGAAGGAGGCCGGGCCGTGGCGGAGTGCGCGGCCGGGGTGGACAGGGCGGGGGCGGCGAGCGGCAGGGTGAGGGCTGCCGCGCAGGTGACGCCGACTGAGGTGACCAATAGTGCACGCATACGCATGATCCTCGCCATATAGTGATGAGTCCGGCGACCCGGGCATCGGCCCCGGCGTGACGCGCCGTCGGCCGAACCGGTGTACGTGACACCCGTTCAGCCCGCCCCGCACAGCGGCCCCGCGTACGCTTGCGCGGATGAACTCCAGCGACCGCACCCCTGCCGACCTGCTGCGATCCGCCCTCGCCGCGGACCCGGCCCGCCCCCTGGTCACCTTCTACGACGACGCCACCGGAGAACGCGTCGAACTGTCGGTGGCCACCTTCGCCAATTGGGTGGCCAAGACGGCCAATCTGCTCCAGGGCGACCTCGCGGCGGAGCCGGACGACCGGCTCGCCCTGCTGCTCCCCGCGCACTGGCAGTCCGCGGTCTGGCTGCTCGCCTGCTCCTCCGTCGGGGTCGTCGCCGACGTCCAGGGCGACCCGGCCGCCGCCGATCTCGTCGTGACCGGCCCGGACAGCCTGGAGCGGGCGCGGGCCTGCCGGGGCGAGCGCGTCGCCCTCGCCCTGCGTCCGCTGGGTGGCCGGTTCCCGCAGGCGCCCGAGGGGTTCGCGGACTACGCGGTGGAGGTGCCGAGCCAGGGCGACCGCTTCGCGCCCTTCGCCCCGGTGGACCCGGACGCGCCCGCGCTGGCGGTCGGCGGGGTCGAGCTGACGGGCGCGCAGCTCGTCGCCCGGGCCCGCGAGGACGCCGACGCCCTCGGACTCGTACCGGGGTCCCGGCTGCTCACCGGGCGTACGTACGACACCTGGGAAGGGCTGAGCGCCGGACTGTTCGCGCCACTGGCGGCCGGCGGGTCCGTGGTGCTCTGCCGCCACCTCGGGCAGCTCGACGCGGAGGGGCTGGCCAAGCGGACCGAGAGCGAGCGGGTCACCAACACCGCGGTATGACAAGCGCCCTGAGGTGCACTCGTCCGGCCCACAGCGGGCCGAGTCCTCGGTAATTGGCTCCGGAGCGGGTAGATGATCGGGCGGTACAGACCACTCTCCTGGCCGTGCACAACCAAGCGTGAGTTTCAGCCGTCTACTCCTGCGACCGGCGGCCCCTCGCGCCGCCGAACGTGAAGGATGGACGCAGACGTGACCGACAGTGCTGGCCCGCCGTCCGACCCGGACCACCCGGCCGGGGACAAGTCGCAGGACAAGTCGCAGGGCAGGTCGCAGGAGGAGTCCGGATCCGAGGGCGCGAACCCCGAGGGCGGGGCTCCCGAGGGCGGGGCCCCCGAGGACGGGACACCGGCGGCCGGGAACGCCCAGGAGACCGCGGAGGCCCCTCAGGCCTCGGCGGGCCCGGCGGCCGGGGAGGAGACCCCGGCCGCCGCGGAGCCCGAGCCCGGGACCGAAGCGGGTGCCAAGCCCGAGTTCGGGTCCGGGTCCGGGTCCGGTCCTGAGCCCGCCAAGGCCGGGAGCGGCGGGAGCGCCGAGGGAGGTGACGGCGCGCCCGAGGCCGGGGACGGCGCCGGCGGGCAGACCTGGGCCGACCGGTCCAAGGACGGCGGCAGCACCGCCCGCAAGGGCCACTGGCTGCGCTGGACCGCGCTCGCCGCCTCGTTCCTCGTGCTGGTCGCCGCGGGCGTGGGCTGGTGGATGTACCAGAAGCTCGACGGGAACATCACCACCGACACGAGTGCCGCCGCCGAGCTCAAGGCGTACGAGAAGGAACGGCCGACCCCGGTCGTCATGGACGCCCAGAACATCCTGCTCATCGGGTCCGACAGCCGGGCCGGGGACAACCGTGAGTACGGCCGGGACGACGGCGGCAGCCAGCGCTCCGACACCACGATCCTGCTGCACCTGGCGGCGGACCGGAAGAGCGCGACCGCCGTGTCCCTCCCCCGTGACCTGATGGTGGAGATTCCCAGCTGCCGCACCTCGGACGACAAGGAGACGCGGGAGCGGTTCACCCAGTTCAACACGGCGTTCGAGCTCGGCGGCACCGCCTGCACGATCCGCACCGTGGAGCGGATGACCGGCATCCGCATCGATCACCACATGGTCGTGGACTTCAACGGCTTCAAGGACATGGTCGACGCCGTGGACGGGGTCGAGATCTGCCTCAAGGAGCCGATCGACGACAAGGACGCACACCTGGAGCTCCCGGCCGGCCGGCAGACGCTCAACGGCGAGGAGGCCCTCGGTTACGTACGGGCGCGCAAGACCCTCGGCGACGGCAGCGACACCGAACGCATGGAGCGCCAGCAGCAGTTCCTGGGCGCCCTGGTGAACAAGATGCAGAGCAACGGCGTCCTGCTCAACCCGACGCGGCTCTACCCGGTGCTGGACGCGGCGACCAAGTCGCTGACCACGGACCCGGGGCTGGACTCGCTGCGCGACCTGTACGACCTGGTGCGCGGGATGCGCAACGTGCCGACCGACCAGGTGCAGTTCCTGACCGTGCCCCGGCAGCCGTACCGCAACAACGCGAACCGGGACGAACTCATCGAACCGGACGCGGGCGACCTGTTCAAGCAACTCCGCGAGGACCGGCCCGTCGCCGTGGTCCCGGCCGACGAACTGAAGGAAGCACAGCGGGACCAGGAAGCGAAGCAGGACGGGAAACCGGACGACACGGGGTCCGAGAGCCCGACGCCCGCACCTACCTATTCGGGTTCGAGCGCGGCGGACGACCTGTGCAAGCAGTAAAGCAATTGCCAAGACATAGAACGCAATCGACGCCTAATGGGAAGAATGCCCGGTTGTAAGGGGCGTGGAATGTGTCACGCACGTCGCTCGACGCGGAATCGGCCGGATAGTGTGACGCGATCCGGTGCTTCCGGCCGTCAGGTCGTGCACTGCTGGAGCGAAGGAACGAGCGCCTTGCCGGGGGAGGGCGCCTCGCGTGGCACCGACGGAGGACGCAGGCAACCGTGGACGCGCACAGTCGTGGACGGGCGGACGATATCGACCCCGCCGACCAGTGGGTACTCAACCCGCATACCGGTAATTACGAATTGCGACTGGATCACTCCGCTGGGGAGTCGAGCAGCCCTTCGCGTACGGCTACGGCCGAGGGAAGCGGTCGCCGGGGCGACTCGCGGACCAGCTCGTCCCGCGAGGGTTCGGGACGCCGCGGCGCCGGTCCGCGTGAGCGCGAGGGCGAGGGCGCCCCGGACGGGCCGCGCCGCGCGGTGCCCGGCCAGCGCAGCCGCCGCAGCTCCCAGGGGGGACGCGGGGCCGCCGAACCGCCCGCGCCCGGCCGCCGGAAGCGCAAGCCCCAGAAGTCGCGCAAGAAGAAGGCGCTGCTGTGGACGGGCGGGGTCATGGCGTTCGTCGTGGTCGCCGGCTCGGCCGGGGCGTACGCGCTCTACCAGAAGCTCAACGGGAACATCGACGCCATCGACGTGGGTGACGCCGGCAGCAAGAACGTCGTGGCCGACGGCCCGATGAACATCCTGATCATCGGCACCGACAAGCGCACCGGCAAGGGCAACGAGGGGTACGGCGACAAGGGCAGCGAGGGCCACGCCGACACCACCATCCTGTTCCACGTCTCCGAGGACCGGACCAACGCGACGGCGATGAGCATCCCGCGCGACCTGATGACCGAGATCCCCGAGTGCGAGTCGAAGAACGAGGACGGCACCTCCACGGTCATCCCCGGCACCCCGAACGAACGGTTCAACACCAGCCTCGGACAGAACGGCCGTAACCCCGGCTGCACCATGAAGACGGTCGAGAACATCACCGGGGTCAAGCCCCACCACTTCATGATGGTCGACTTCAACGCGGTCAAGTCCCTGACCTCGGCGGTCGGTGGCGTCGAGGTCTGCATGGCGAAGCCGATCGACGACCCGAAGTCGCACCTGAAGCTGCCCCAGGGCGACTCCAAGGTGCAGGGCGAGCAGGCGCTGGCCCTGCTGCGCACCCGGGACAGCTTCGGCAACCGGAGCGACCTCGACCGGATCAAGGTGCAGCAGCAGTTCCTCGGTTCCATGATCCGCGAGATGAAGTCGAGCGACACCCTGACCAACCCGAAGAAGCTGTACTCGCTGGCCGACGCGGCCACCAAGGCCCTGACCGTCGACACGGCCATCGGCGACGCGACGAAGCTGATGACGCTGGCCGAGGAGATCGGCAAGGTCGACACGAAGAACATCAGCTTCCTCACGATGCCGGTCATAGACAACCCGGCCGAGCCGAAGCCCGTCACCGTGGTCGTGGACCCGGTCAAGGGCGAGCAGCTCTTCGCGATGATGCGCTCCGACACCTCGCTGACCGAGGTGAAGCAGAAGGAGAAGGCCGCCAAGGGCAAGCAGGCGGCCCTGCTCAAGGGCCCGAAGGCCGAGGCCGCCGACGTACGCGTGGACGTCCTCAACGGCGGTGAGATCCCCGGCGCGGCGGGCTCGACCGTCACCTGGCTCCAGAACGAGCAGGGGGTGCTGAAGTCCACCAACAAGGCCAACGCACCCGAGAAGATCAAGAAGACGACACTGGAGTACGCGCCCAACCAGGCCGATCAGGCCCGGGCGCTCGCCGAGATGATGGGGCTTCCCGCAACGGCCATGAAGCAGGGCACCACCGACGCCGAGGGACTCGAGGCGATGGTGCTCACGCTGGGGGCGGACTTCAAGGGCGCGGGCCAGCTCATCACCGGACCGGTGAAGCCGCCGAAGGACATCGAGAAGGCAAGCGCCGACAAGGCGGTATGCGCCCAGTGACACCGGGTCACCGCGCCGCAGCGGAAATCTGAACAGCATGGGGGGTCCGGTGGGACGGAGCAGCACGCCCGGGGAGAGAACGCGGTCACGCGTCCGCCGCGCCGATCAACTCGGCGGGGACGGGAGCCCGCACAGCGGTGACGGCGGGCGGAGCGGCCGCGACGGGCCGGGGGACGGCGACGGGCCGGGGGGCCCCGAGACGCCGGGGGGCGGCCGTGGGGCGGCGCATGGCCGGGGCGGGGGCGCGGGCGGCGCCCGGGGGCGCAGCAACCGCCGTGCGCCCAAGAGCGCCAAGCGGCGGGTACTGCGCTGGAGCGCCTCCGTGCTCGCCGTGCTGATACTCGGCACCGGCGGCGCCGGTTATCTCTACTACGAGCACCTCAACGGCAACATCAAGAAAGAGGATCTGACCCTCGGCGACAAACAGATGGCCGATCACCAGGTCAACGCCGCCGGGCAGACCCCGCTCAACATCCTGCTCATCGGTTCCGACGCCCGGGACTCCAAGGCCAACCAGAAGCTGGGCGGGGCGAAGGAGACCTTCGGCGCACCGCCGCTGGCCGATGTGCAGATGCTGCTCCACATCTCCGCGGACCGCAGCAACCTCTCCGTGATCAGCATGCCGCGCGACACCATGCTGAAGATGCCCAAGTGCACGGCCCCGGACGGCGAGGTCTTCCCGGCCAGCACCACGGACGTGCAGACCAACCAGAGCCTGGGCCGCGGTGGTCCGGGGTGCACGGTAGCCACCTGGTACGAGCTGACGGGCATCAGGATCGACCACTTCATGATGATCGACTTCGCCGGTGTGGTCTCGATGGCCGACGCGATCGGCGGCGTGCCGGTCTGCGTCGACGCCAACATCAACTCCCGCGGCCGGGACGGCAAGGGCTCCGGGCTGAAGCTGGAGAAGGGCACCACCTACGTCAAGGGCGAGCAGGCCCTCCAGTGGCTGCGCACCCGGTACGGCTTCGAGGACAACACCGACCTGGGGCGGGCGAAGGCCCAGCAGCAGTACATGAACGCGATGGTCCGCGAGCTGCGCAAGGGCACCAAGCTCACCGACCCGGCGAAGCTGATGAACCTCGCCGAGGCGGCCACGAACGCGCTGACGGTCGACAAGGGCCTCGACACGGTCAAGAAGCTCTACGACCTGGCCGAGGAGTTCAAGAAGGTCCCCACGAAGCGCATCACGATGTCGACCATGCCCAATGTGTACGGCACCGGCACGAACAACGGCCGGGTCTACCCGAAGGCGGGCGACGCGGAGCAGCTGTTCCGGATGGTCCGCGACGACGTCCCGCTGGACGGCAAGGCCTCCAAGCGGAAGAAGCCCGAGGCCACGAAGGACTCGTCGGCGCCGGTCGGCGAGATCGCCGTCGCCGTGCGGAACGGGACCGCGACCGACGCGCTCGGGCCCGCCTCGGGGCGCGCCGGTGACGTGATGGAGCAGCTGAAGGACGCGGGCTTCGGGAAGACCACGGTCGACTCGGGGGACGTGACCGGGGCGGCGCGGACGGCGATCCTGTATCCGAGCGCGGATCTGGAGGGCGACGCGCAGGCGGTCGCCAAGGCGCTCGGGGTTCCGCTGTCGCAGGTGAAGAAGTCCACGGACGTCTCGGGGATCTCGCTCGCCGTGGGCGCGGACTGGCGCGAGGACGGGGCCTACCCGGTGTCCAAGGGCAAGGAGAAGACCCCGGATTCGGCCGGCGCCCTCAACGGCGACGACGAGAAGGCCTGCATGAAGGTGAACCCGAACTACACCTGGTGACGCCGCGAACGGCACGTGTACGCGGCAGAAGGGCCCCTGGAAACCGCCTCGGCGGTGGGCCCTTCTGTCGTGTACGGCTGCCGGGTCAGACGGTCTCGCTGCTGCCGGTCATCGCCGGGCGGCGGCTCGCGATGACCCGCTTGGCCAGCGACCGGGGGCTGGTGAGGAAGCCGAAGCCCCAGCACATGTGCATCGTCGCCAGCGCCACCGGGATCTGTGCGCGGGCCTTCAGCGAGAGGCCCTTGCCCGCGGGCAGCGACCCGGCGACGATCGCGGCCACGTAACCGCCGGGCACGATCAGGGCCCACGGGGTGACGGCCGCGCCCAGGACCAGACCCGCCGCGATGGCGACGACGGCGGTCGGCGGGGCCAGGTAGCGGAGGTTGATCGAGCCGGAGTGGTAGCGGGCGACGACGTGGCGCCAGCGGCCGTAGTCCTTGTACTGCTTGGCGAGCGCCTTCACCGTGGGGCGCGGGCGGTACTGGACCTTCAGTTCGGGCGAGAACCAGATCAGCCCGCCGGCCTCGCGGATGCGGAAGTTCAGCTCCCAGTCCTGGGCACGGATGAACTCGACGTTGTAGCCCTCCGCCCGCTCCAGGGCCTCGCGGCGGAAGACGCCGAGGTAGACGGTCTCGGCCGGGCCCGCCTGGCCGCCGGTGTGGAAGGCGGCGTTGCCGACGCCGATCTTGGAGGTCATCGCGGCGGCGACGGCGTCCTCCCAGGCGTTCTCGCCCTCGGCGTGCATGATGCCGCCGACGTTCTGCGCGCCGGTCTCCTCCAGGAGGCGGACGGCGGTCGCGATGTAGTTCGGCGAGAGCATGCCGTGGCCGTCGACCCGTACGACGACGGGGTGGCGGGAGGCCTTGATCGCCGCGTTGAGGGCGGCGGGGGTGCGGCCGGTCGGGTTGGGCACGGTGTGGACCCGGGGGTCCTCGGCGACCAGCTCGGCGGCGATCTCGTCCGTACGGTCGGCGGAGGGGCCGAGCGCGATCACGACCTCCATCTCACCGGGGTACTCCTGCTCCAGGATGTGCCGGACCGAGTTCCTGAGATGACGTTCCTCGTTGAGCACCGGCATGATCACGGAGACGGCGGGGTACTGCGCGGCAGACATGTGGTCCTCGGGTGGTCCTCGGGGGCGCCGGGGGTGCCGCACCGCGGGAGGCGGGCGCCCCGGGAGGTGGCGTTATTCGGCCGCCACGTTACCGCGAATGGGGGATACCGGTGCGCGCCGCCGGGTCGTGGGCCGGGACGGAGATCGTATGGGCCTACCGTGCGATGGTCCCCTTGCACAGCAGATTGCACCGCAGAGGTGTCTCCCTTGCACCCCGGAGGTGTCTCCCCGTGTCCGCACCGCACCGACCGCAGCGCCCGCCGCGACCCCGCGCCGCTCCCCCGCGCCACCGCCCGCCGCCGGGCACACGGCCGGTCCGCCGCCGCAAGCAGGACGAACGGCCGCGCTGGGGCATGCGGGTGGCCACGGGCCTGTCGGTGCTGGTGCTGGGGGCCGGCGGGATCGGGCACGCCGTGGTGACCAGCCTGGAGGACGGAATCGGCCGGGTCGATCCGTTCAAGGACATGAAGAACCGCCCGCAGGGGGGCCACGGCACGAATCTGCTGCTCGTCGGCACCGACGGCCGGGACACGATCACCGAGGCCGAGAAGAAGAAGTACCGGCTCGGCGGTGCGCCCTGCCACTGCACCGACACGATCATGCTGGTCCATCTGTCGGCCGACCGGCAGCGGGCGAGCGTGGTCAGCCTCCCCCGGGACAGTTACGCCGAGATGCCCGCCCACACCGACCGCACCACGGGCAAGCGCCACGAGAGCCACCCGGTGAAGCTGAACGCCGCGTACGCGGAGGGCGGACCCGCGCTGACCGTGCGGACCGTCGAGAACATGACCAAGGTCAAGATCGACCACTATCTGGAGGTCGACTTCACCAGCTTCATGAAGACGGTCGACGCGGTGGGCGGGGTGAAGATCTGCACGGCGCGGCCGATGAAGGACGCGTACACCGGGCTGGACCTCCCTGCGGGCACCCATGAGATGGACGGCGGCCAGGCCCTCCAGTACGTGCGCTCGCGCCATGTGGACGTGGCCTCCGACCTGGGCCGGATGGAACGCCAGCAGAAGTTCGTAGCGGCGCTGATCAAACAGGCGACGAGCAGCGGGGTGCTGCTGAACCCGGTGAAGTTCCAGCAGGTCTCGGCCTCGGCGCTGGGTTCCGTCCGGGCCGACGAGGGCTTCGGCACGGAGCAGATGCTGGCGCTCGGCAAGGCGATGAAGGACTTCGGGCCGGCCTCGTCGGAGTTCGCCTCCGTGCCCATCGGCAACCCCAGTTTCCCGGTCGAGGGCATCGGCTCGACCGTGCGGTGGGACGCGGAGAAGGCGGAGAAGCTGTTCCGGGCCCTGCGCGAGGACAAGCCGCTGGCCCCGTCGAAGCCGCGCCCTGCGGCCGGTCCGAAGAAGCCTCCGGCCACGCTCGTGGACGTGGCGCCGAAGGAGATCCGGGTGCAGGTCTACAACGGGACCCCGAAGGCCGGTCTCGGCCGGACGGTGGACGAGGCGCTGCGGGCGACCGGCTTCACCACCACCGAGGCCCCGCTCAACGGGGAGGTGCGGGAGCTGAAGCGGACGCTCGTGGAGTACGACCCGCGCTGGGACCGGTCGGCGAAGTCCCTGGCCACGGCGCTGCCCGGGAGTGAGCTGAAGGCGGTGAAGGGCCAGGGCCCGCAGCTGAAGGTGACGGTGGGCTCGGACTTCACGAAGGTGCAGCGGGTGAAGGCGGAGAGCCGGGAGACGGGCGAGTTCTCCACCGTGCGCGGCGACGAGGTGGTCTGCCCGTGACCCGGCGACCCGGCGACCCGGTGACCGTGACTCGGTGACCCTGGCCCTGTGCCCCTGGCCCTGTGACCGTGACGCTGTGGCCGTGACTCGGTGACCGTACGGGTGCTCAGTCGTCGATGCCGTCGGCGGCGCGCCTCTCGCGGAGCTCCTTGATCGCGCGGCGGCGGGCGAGCCGGTGGGTGCGCCGGATCTGCGCCTCCTGGTAGCGCCGGTTGTCGCGCTCGGTCTCGGGGATCACCGGCGGTACGCGGCGCGGCTTGCCGTCACCGTCCACGGCGGCGAAGACGAGATAGGCGCTGCCGACCTGCTGGGCGGGGGTCGACTCGTTCCAGCGTTCCGCCATCACCCGGACCCCGACCTCCATCGAGGAGCGGCCGGTCCAGTTGACCTGTGCGCGTACGTGAACGAGGTCGCCGACCCTGACCGGCTCCAGGAAGACCATCTCGTCCATCGAGGCGGTCACCGCGGGCCCGCCGGAGTGCCGGCCGGCCACCGCGCCGGCGGCGTCGTCGACCAGTTTCATGATCACGCCACCGTGCACCGTGCCGAGGAGGTTGGTGTCGCTGCCGGTCATGATGTGGCTGAGGGTGGTCCGGGACGCCGCGGTCGGCTTGCCCGGAATCTCGCCCTCCGGGCGGGTGGCCTGATCTGTCATACAGTCCACCTTATGCGGGGGCCCGCGTCGCGCAGAATGCATCAGGTTCGCAACAGCCCTGGTGCGATTTCCCTTACACCCTGTAATAGCTGTGGGCCGGGACGGCACACTGTGCGGATGAACGATTGGCCCGATCGACGGACCGGCGACCGCAGCGAGCGCTACGGACGGGGCAGTGCCAACCCCCAGCCCGAGAGTGCGCGGGCGATGCCGCACATCCAGCGCCGCCCCGCCCCGCAGAGGCCGTCGGCGCCGCCGCAGAGGCCTCAGGTGCCGCAGCAGGGTCAGGGGTACGACGACCGGCACCAGGACGGCGGCTACGGCAACAGCCCCGACCCCGGGTACGACAGCGGCTACAACACGGGCCAGGTCTACGGCTCGGGCGGCGGATCGGGCGGCGGAGGCGGTCGGCGCGGCGGCGGTGACGGGGGTTACGTCCAGGGCGACCCGGCCCCGGACTGGCGCCGCCGGATCAAGCTCGGCGCGCTGACCCTGGTGGTCGTGGTGCTCGCGGTCTCGATCTCGACGTACTTCTGGGCCGACTCGAAGCTGAAGCGCGAGGTCGACCTCGCCAAGGTCATCGAGCGCCCGGAGTCCGGCGACGGCACGAACTACCTGATCGTCGGGTCGGACAGCCGTGAGGGCATGTCGGCGGAGGAGAAGAAGCGGCTGCGCACCGGTTCCGCGGAGGGCAAGCGGACCGACTCGATGATGATCCTGCACGACGGCTCCAACGGCCCGACGCTGATCTCGCTGCCGCGCGACTCCAACGTCGAGATCCCGTCCTTCGTGGGGTCCGAGTCCGGGAAGAAGTTCGCGGGCACCGGCCGACAGGTGAAGCTGAACGCCGCCTACGCCGAGGACGGCCCCGAACTCCTCGTCCGTACGGTCGAGTTCAACACCGGGCTGCACATCGACCACTACGTCGAGATCGGCTTCGGCGGCTTCGCGAAGATCGTGGACGCGATCGGCGGGGTCGAGCTGGACATCCCGAAGGCCTTCAAGGACAAGAAGTCCGGCGCCGACTTCCAGGCCGGCAAGCAGACGCTGAACGGCGAGCAGTCCCTGGCCTTCGTCCGGACGCGGTACGCGTTCGCGGGCAGCGACCTGGACCGTACGAAGAACCAGCAGAAGTTCCTCGCGGCGCTGGCGAGCCAGACGGCGACCCCGTCCACGATCATCAACCCGTTCAAGCTGTACCCGACGATGGGCGCCGGCCTGGACACGCTGATCGTGGACAAGGACATGTCGCTCTGGGCACTGGGCAACATGTTCTTCGCGATGAAGGGCGTCACGGGCGGCGAGGGCACGTCGATGAACATCCCGATCTCGGGCAGCGTCGGCTCCAACCTGGTCTGGGACAAGGCCAAGGTGAAGCAGCTGGTGGAGCAGCTCAACAACGACGAGAAGGTCACGGTCAAGGGCAACTGAGCCTGCGGGCAATGCCGTTGAAGGGCGCCGGGCTGTTGCCCGGCGCCCTTCTTCCGTCTGCCGGGCCCGCCTACGTTCCGTAGGTGATGTTCCCCTTCTCGTCCATGAGGGGGTGGATCTGGGAGGGGCCGTAGTCGTCCACGTCGGACGGGCGCGACTTCTCCGGCCCGTCCGGCCCGATCCGCATCACACGCTCGACCCGGACCACCTCGAACCGACGCCCACGCAACACGAGTTCGTTGGGCCTGCGGCGCGCGGTGAACTTCTTCGCGGCCCGCGCGCGGAGGGCCGCCTCCTTCTCGTCCACCTTCATCCAGGCGGGCAGCTCCGGCATGTCCGGCAGATCCGGCAGCTCGGGAACGGGCCGGGTGAGGTGGTGGACAAGGGCGCGGCGGGCGCCCTGCGGGGTCGAGTACTGCCCGGTCACCATCGACCAGGTCAACTCCTTCCGCTCCACCACCCGGAACGTCGTCGGGAGGAGCACCACCCCTGGGTGGGTGGTCAACGCCCGCCGGGAGTCGGCCCGTACGTCCTCGGGGAAGCGGGCGGCGGTGTACGAGAGCCCCAGCAGCCCGGCCCGGTCGATCCCCTCGGTCAGCCCGACGGCGGCGGCGTGGTCGACCACGAAGCCCTCGGTGCGGCAGGGGTCGGGCGCGTCCGGATCCCAGCTGTCCTCGTCCGGGTCGGTGGCCCGGGGCGGCTCCAGACGGTCGCCGCCGATCCGGGCGAACTCGTCGGCGCGCACGACCCGGTAGCGGACGCCGTCCGCCGACACCTCGTCGGTCGACTCGACCTCCAGCCGCGCCACGGCGTCCAGGAGGGACCTCCGCACCGCCGGGTCGTCGGTGTCGTCCCTCGCCCTGAACCACAGGAGCGAGTTGAGCTCGTCCCGGGCCATCTGCGGGAAGCCGCAGTCCAGTTCGCCCAGCAGCCGCCAGCGCGGCCGGTCACCGCGCCGCTGCTCGGCAAGCCCGAACAGGGGCCCCCGGACCACGATGTTCGGGTACTTGCGGACCGAGGCGAACGCGTCCGCCTCGGTGACCTCGGAGACCGGGTCGTCGCGACGGGTGACGTTGATCGTGAGGTGATCCGGCGATCTCTCCGGGTGAGCGTTCATGCACTCAGTGTGCCGAAGAGGGGTGCCGGTGTCAGGGGTTTCCGCCGCAAAGGGCTCCCGTCGCCCGCAGCCGACGCCGACGAGCGCGCTCCGCTGCCCACCGGGGCCGCTGAACGCGCTCGGGTCGGGGCGGGTGGCGCGTGCGCTCAGCTGCCGGGCTCCGCAAAGGACGGCGGGCCGAGCCCCGTGACGGATCTCCGGAAATCCACCCGAAATCGCTGCTCACGCCGGGTCGTGAAGCGCCACGATCCGGTGGGGGCCGACCGGATCGTGGCCCACCGCGACTCGGTGGATCGCGACGTCAACTACCTAAAGAACCAAGAGAAATTACCCAACCCCACCCCACCTGATCCCGGTGGTCAACTGCGGGACGGGCCGGTCACCCACATGGGTGAGATTCACCAACTGGGGTGGATTTCGGTCGGGTTGGCAGGCATATGCTCGCGCTGAACACAACCCCAGACATGAGACGGCCCCCGCCGGGACGGCAATCCCGAGCGAGGACCTGACCACCAAGGAAGGCACAAACTTCCCGATGGATACCCAGCACGATATCGCCCTCACCCACGCCCTGGCGGAGATTCCCGGGCCACTGCCGGTCTCCGGCGTGATCCACGTCGCGATCCCGCACACAAGCCGCTTCACGGTCGTCGGCAACCACCTCGCGCAGCACGCCGACCTCTCCCTCACCGCGATCGGGATCGGCGTCTACATCCAGTCGCTGCCCGCCGGGTCCCAGGTCGGCATCAAGGCGCTCGCGGCCCGCTTCCCCGAGGGCGAGAGGACGATCGCCTCCGCCCTGCGTGAGCTGGAGACCCACGCCTATCTGCACCGGAGCCGCGAGAGGCTGGCGAACGGCCGGATGGTGACCCGCACGGTGTTCTGCAACCAGCCGGGGGCCTTGCTGCGGGGCGCGGCAGTGGTGCCGGTAACGGTGGCAGTGGCACCGGTGCCGGTGGTGACGCCCGCGGTGCCCGCACCGGTGGTGCCCGCGCCCCTGCCTGCGCCCGAGCCCACCCCCGTACCGGAGGAAGCACACCCGCCGGTCCGCGTACCGTCGCGCATCGGGCCCAAGCCGCCGCGCCGGCCGCTCCCCCAGCCCCGTGAGCTCACCCCTGAGCTGCACCTGTCCGCCTCCGCGCTCCTCGCCGACCTTCGGCGTCACGCGCCGGAGCTGGTGCTCTCCGAGGACGATGTCGAGGAGCTGGCGCCCGGTGCGGCTGCGTGGCTGGAGCGGGGCGCACACCCCGACGCCATCCGCCACGCGCTGACGACCGAGCTCCCGCAGCCGCCCAAGTACCCGGCGAAGATCGTCAGACACCGCCTCACCGTGCTCCTGCCGCCACCGCTCCCCGGCGCCCAGGAGCTGACCCCCATCCACAGGACGCCCGTCACCCCCTTCCAGACCTGCGAGGGCTGTGACCGCGCCTTCCGCTCCCCGGCCCCGGGCCACTGCCGCGACTGCCGGGCCCAGTACTGGGAGGCGGCCTGAATTCTGTCCGGCGGATCAGGTGAATGTCAGCTCGCTGCCTCTTGGCATGGGGCGTGGCGGGCCGTGGGCAGGAGAGCGGGAGGTCCGGGGTGCGCTGGAGCTGACCGGGCGGTCCGTCAGCGACGTGGGCAGCGGTCTTGCAAGTCGGGTTCCTGGACGCGGACCTCACCCGTTTTGCCGACGTGCAGGAAATCGGCGTCTCCGTCTCCGTCGACGTCGGCGAACTGAATCTCCTCCGGCGGAATGGCGGTCTCCGGGTCCGGCACGATCTGCCCGATGTCGTGGCGGGCTTCGCACGATGGCTCGCGCGTGAGCCAGGCCCGAGCGCCGCCCTTGGGGGTGATGAGGATCGGATCGGCACGCCCGTTGCCGTCGAGGTCGGCATACCTGATCTCACGGTCGAAGAGGCGCTTGCTGAGCATCTCGGGAGGGGACCAGCCCACCTGCGTCGGGCCGTTCTCGCCCTTGACCGTCTGGTTGTACCAGACGGTCACCTTGCTGCTCGGTTCGATCCGCAGGTAGTCGACTCGCCCGTCTCCATTGACGTCGGCGAACTGGATCTCCTTGAGGTCCGGCACGATGTCGGCGGTATCGCGCAAGGGAACGTCGGCATCGCCGCCGTACTCCTTCTGACACATGCGTTCGCCGGCCGAGTTCCCTTCGACCCAGGTGTGGACGGCCACCTCGCCGGTCTTGTCGACCATCATGCAGTCGGGCCAGCCGTCGCCGTCGATGTCGCCGAAGCGCAACGCATCGCCGTCCTCGTGGGGCGCGGGGACGTAGGAGTTCTTGTGATACTCGCCGATGCGCAAGCGGTTGTCCTTGATGCCGCCGTTCCACCAGAACTTGAATGTCTGGTTCTTGTAGACCGTGACGTAATCGGCTTTCCGGTCCTTGTTGATGTCGAAGAACCAGAACGTGTTCGTGGCCGGGAAATCTTCGGGCAGGTTGACGCCGCCATCCTGTCGCGGCGGGCTCGGGGTGCCCGAACTGGCGGCCCCGATAGGTGATTTGGGGGCTGGGTCGGAAGATTCGGCGTCCGATTCCCAGGGCATCGGGGCGAAGTAGAGGACCGAGGCGACGACCGCCAGGGCGGCGACCGAGGCGATCGCGATCGTCGGGCGCCGTTTCCTGGAGGGCTTTTCCCCCGCCGGGGTGTGCATGCGGGCCCGTGCCGCCGCTTCGGGCCCGGGTACGTACGGCTCGGTACGCGTCGCGAGGAGGAGGCGGCGGAGAGCGGTGAACGTCCGGTGCTGGGGCGAGTCGGCCTTGAGGATGCTGGAGTGGTCACCCGGCAGGGCGGAGCTGTCCGGGAAGACGGACTGCGCCGAGGCGCGGGACACCACGCCGTCGCTCTCGCCCGCGTACACCGACACCGGGATGGGGCAGGTCCGGTCGGTGATCGCCGTGGCGTGCACGACGTCCCGGACGACCGTGCGCAGGGTCGCGTTGACCTGGTCGTTCAGCGGGCGCAGATCCTTCTCCTGCGGATGGCGCCCGCCCAGCGCACGCCGTCGTAGGGAGAGCAGCAGTTCCGAGCCGTTGCTCGGGCAGGCGAGTAGGACGAGCCGCTGGATGCGGGCGAGTTCGGCGCCCCTGCCGTCGTGGAGCATGCGGGCCAGATACCGCTGGGCGACCAGCCCTCCCTGGCTGTGGGTGACCAGGAGCAGTTGGTCGTACGCTCCGGCCTCCGTGACCACATACTCCTTGAGGCTGTCGGCGACGGTGTCGATCGACGGGAACACCCGCAGCGGATGGACCGGCGTCAGCCCGGTCGCGTACTCGAACGTCAGCGGCTCGACGAACCCGAGCCCCCGGTCCGCGGCGATCAGGCCGCGCAGCGGCTCCCACACCTTCGGCCCGGACATGAACCCGTGGACCATCACGAGCCCCAGTCGACTGTCCCCCACGATGCCGATCCCCTCTTCAAGAGCTGGAACGTTCACCGTAATCCCGCTTCTGACCCCTCTCCTCACGTACAACATGGGGTGGCCAAAAGCCTGCTCTGGAAACAAGATCAGCGGCGCGATACCGACGCCGGTGCGCAGGGGGCCGGGTTCTGGCTCCAGGAGGTGTCTCTCCGGTCACGGGAGTTGGGCCGAGCCGTGGCCGGCCGGGCCGTCACGCACCGGGTGCGCGTTCGGGCGTTGTCGCTATGCCTGGCGACGGCATCCGGCGAGGAGGGTCGCGACCATGCGCCCGGCGTCGGCCCGGTCGTAGTCGGGGCCGGTGATGCAGAGGTTCCCGATGGCGCGCATGAGCGTGTACGCGGTGATGTCCGGGCTGACTTCGCCGGCGGCGACGCAGGCGTCGAGCAGCGTCGCGCAGGCCGGGACCAGGGTGTCGAGCATGAGGGCGTGGAGGTTCTCCAACCCCGGATCGCCGGATCCCAGGGCGGCACCGAGGCCGTGCTTCGTCACCAGGAACTCGACGAACGCGTCCGCCCAGCGGATCAGGGCGGTGAACGGGGAGGCTGATTCCTCCAGGAGCCGGGGCGCGAGTGCGGTACAGGTGTCGATCTGGTGCCGGTAGACGGCGGTGACGAGGTCCGCCCGCGTCGGGAAGTTCCGGTAGATCGTGCCGACACCGACGCCGGCCCGTTCGGCGATGTCGCGGATGGGGGCCTGGACGCCCTGCTCCACAAAGACCGCCGACGCGGCCGCCAGCACGCCGTCGCGGGTGCGCTGTGCCTGCGCCTGGCGTACTCCGACCGATTCCGGCACGAGGCCCTCCCTTTACTCGCGGAACAATGTTCCGCTAAATTGGCGGAACGACGCTCCGCCAAAGTATGGCAGAGCGGTCCCATGGAGAAAGCACAGGTCCACCATGCCTTCCAGCCAGCTCGACCGGCGGATCGTCGCGGTCAAGCCCATCACCGTCCCCGCGCCCGGCCGCAGCGTCGACCTCCAGGTGAAGGTCACCGCCCCGCTGTCGGGCCAGAACCTGCCCGTCATCGTTTTCTCCCACGGCAACGGATGGTCCCTGGACGGATACGAACCCCTCGTCGACCGGTGGGCGGCCGCCGGATTCGTCGTCGTACAGCCCACCCACCTGGACTCCCGCCGCAACGGCATCGGGTGGGACGACCCGCGCTTCGCCACCGTCTGGCGCGTCCGGATCGCCGACCTCCACGCGGTCCTCGACGGCCTCGGCGACATCCTTGTCCGGGCCGGCGGCCTGAAGACCCGCGTCGACCATGAGCGCGTCGCGGTCGTCGGCCACTCCTGGGGCGCCCAGACGGCCGGCGCGATCCTCGGCGCGCGCGTACTGGACGCCGACGGCGTTCCCGGAGAAGACTTCTCCCACCCCGCCGTCTCGGCCGGCGCGCTGATCGCGGCGACCGGGACCGGCGACACCCTCACCCCGTTCGCGGCCGAACACCTTCCGTTCATGAGGCCGGACTACTCCACCATGACCACCCCGGCCCTGGTCATAGCGGGCGGCAAGGACCAGTCCCAGCTCTCCACCCGGGGGCCGGAGTGGTTCACCGACGCCTACCACCTGAGCCCGGCCCCGAAGAGCCTGCTCGCCATCGCCGAGGGCGAGCACACCCTGGGCGGCCTCGCCGGCGAGATGGCCGCCGAGACCACCGACGAGAACCCCGCCCGCGTCGCCCTCGTCGCCGACGCGGTCTCCGCCTACCTCCTCGGCACCCTCAAGTTCGACGACGCCGCGTGGGCCGCACTCAACGACACCGCCGCAGCCGCGGCCGGCGACGGCACGTGGAGCGTCGTCAACAAGTAAGCCCGTGGCGGGCCCGCTGCCGTGGCTCTGCCGTTTCCCGCAGCACCGGGAAATCCGTCATGACACGGCCCCCTTCGGTTCGAGTTCGGCGAAGTCCTCGTGGAGGGCGTCGAGATGGCGGCCGGTCGGTGCGCCTGCCGGGGTCAGCTCCGCCAGTCGCCAGCCGGGCAACTGCGCCTCGACCTCCGCCGGGAGCGACCCGTCCGCCGGGTCCGCCAGGGCGTACAGCACCCCGAACGCGGTCTCCCTGGCGACCTCGCGGGCCAGTGCGCCGAGGTCCTCGGGGGTGAGCCCGGCCGCCAGGGCCCGGTCGACGGCATCGGCCGCCGCCCCGTCGCTGCGGTAGGCCTCGACCCACTGCGGGGCCGCCGTGCCCCAGGCGTCGACGTCCTGCCACACCGTCCGCAGGAGGCGGTAGCGGGCGAGCTGCGGCAGCCCCTCCTCGGCCTCTGACTCGGCCCAGTCGCGGGCGTCGCCATCCGCCCCCAGGGCGCTGAAGAGGGCGGTCAGCCTGTCGAGTTCGGTCATGGAGAGGGAGGCTACCGGCCGGGGCCGGGGTGTGGCCGGGGGCGGTGCGCGGTGCGGGACCGATGAGTTATGGCGGGGTGCGCGGTCTGTACTTCCGTAAGACTGGGAGGCGGCACCGGGCACCGAACCGGGGCCCCTCGACGACACAACCAGGAGAACTGATGCGCACCCTGATCAGCACCGCCTTCGTTTCGCTCGACGGCGTCATGGAGGCCCCGGGCGGCGAGCCCGGCTACCGGAACTCGGGGTGGACGTTCAAGGACGTGGAGTTCCTGCCGGAGGCGTACGAGCTCAAGAGCCGGGAGCAGGACGAGGCCACGGCCCTGCTGCTGGGCCGGGCGAGCTACGAGGCGTTCAGCCCGGTGTGGCCGGGCATGGAGGAGTTCACGGGGTACAAGGCGATGCCGAAGTACGTCGTCTCCACCAAGCTGACCGACGGCGACCTGGTGTCCGACTGGGGCGAGACCACGATCCTGCGGTCGCTGGAGGAGGTCGCCGCCCTGAAGGAGACCGAGGGCGGCCCGATCATCGTCCACGGCAGCACCGAACTGAACCGGAACCTCGCGGACGCCGACCTGATCGACCGGTACCACCTGCTCGTCTTCCCGCTCCTGCTCGGCGCGGGCAAGCGCCTGTTCAGCGCGGCGGACAAGGACGCGCAGAAGCTGAAGCTGGTCGAGCACGAGACGTACGCCAACGGCATCCAGAAGAACGTCTTCGAGGTCGTCCGCTGACGCGCCCGGACGGGGCACCCCCAGGCCCCTGCCTCACCTGCGCCGCCCGCCCCGGCCCGACCGGTCAGCGGGCGCGCACCCCGCGCAGGACGGTCCGCGCCACCTCTGCGGGCACGACGCCCGTCGTGTCGACCTCCCGGGCCTCCCGGCGGAGCCACGGCAGGGCCCGCTCGTAGTCGGTCAGATGGTCCAGGCGCCACTGCCGGGCGCCGGCGCTCTCGGGTGCGCTGTCGGTCTCGATACGTTCGACCAGCGTGTCCCGGTCCGTGTGCAGCAGGACGTGGTGCACGGGGATACCGGCCCGCGTCAGACCGTCGTGGATCTCCCGCCAGTACGGCTCGACCAGAACCGTCTGCGTGACCACCAGCGTTCCGCCCACGTGGTCGAGCACCTGCCGCGCGGTCTCCACCACCAGGCCCCGCCAGGGCGGGAAGTCCTGGAAGTCCTTCTCCGGCACTCCGAGCACGTGACAGAGCATCTCGCCGACCTTCTCGGTGTCGAACAGCCGGGAGTCCGGGAGGAGCGAGGTCACCTCCTTCGCGGTGGTGGTCTTGCCCGCGCCGAAGGTTCCGTTCAGCCAGATGATCATCGCTCCACCCTAGACACGGCCGAGCACTCCGGGCCCGGCGCGGCCGAATACTCCGCGCCCCGGAGCGACCGTTCCCCGTAGGTTCGGACACACCCGTCGTGAGGACGGACCGACCTACGTATCAGGGAGCCCGCATGGCAACCGTCCACCGCACCACCATGGAGCCCACCAAGCTGGAGCTGCTCACCGGCTGGCTGCCGAAGCAGAGCTGGTACGAGGGCTCCGGGGAGACGCCGGACCTGGTCAGGGCCGGCGGGTTCCGTCTGGACGACCCGGAAGGGGAGGTCGGGATCGAGTTCATGGTCGTGGCGGACGCGGCCGGGCAGGAGCCGGTGGCGTATCTGGTGCCGCTGGGCTACCGCGGCGCGGCGTTGGAGGGTGCCCCCGACGAGGCGCTGATCGGCACCTCCGAGCACGGGGTGCTCGGCACCCGGTGGATCTACGACGGCGCCCACGACCCGGTGGTACTGGAACGGCTGCGCGCCCTTCTGCGCGGCGAGGCGAAGCCGCAGCAGCAGAGCGTGAGCGACACCCCCGACCCGACCGTCATCGTGCACGGGGGCGGTGCCGACCAAGGCGTCGACGTCCGGATCAACCGCGTCCTGCGGCCGTCGGAAACCGAACAGGGAGCGCCGGGCCGTCTCGTCGCCGGCTGGATCTGGCCGGACGGAACGGCCGTACGGGGAGAGCTGGCGGCCGTCGCGCCGCAGTAGCGTCCGTCACTCCGCGGTGGGCGGGGCCCATGCGAACGGCCCCGGCACCGCGCCGGGGGCCGTCGGCAGGAGGCGTTACGGCAGGTTGCGCGCCATCACGATGCGCTGGACCTGGTTGGTGCCCTCGTAGATCTGGGTGATCTTGGCGTCGCGCATCATGCGCTCGACCGGGTAGTCCCGCGTGTAGCCGTAGCCGCCGAGCAGCTGGACGGCGTCCGTGGTGACCTCCATGGCGACGTCGGAGGCGAAGCACTTGGCCGCGGCGCCGAAGAACGTGAGGTCGCCGTCGACGCGCTGGGACTTGGCGGCGGCCGAGTAGGTGAGCTGGCGGGCCGCCTCCAGCTTCATCGCCATGTCGGCGAGCATGAACTGGATGCCCTGGAAGTCCGCGATCGGCTTGCCGAACTGCTTGCGCTCCTGGACGTACCCCTTGGCGTAGTCCAGCGCGCCCTGGGCGATGCCGAGGGCCTGGGCCGCGATGGTGATGCGGGTGTGGTCCAGGGTCTTCATCGCGGTGGCGAAGCCGGTGCCCTCCTCGCCGATCATGCGGTCGGCGGGGATGCGCACGTTGTCGAAGTAGACCTCGCGGGTCGGAGAGCCCTTGATGCCGAGCTTCTTCTCCGGGGCGCCGAAGGAGACGCCCTCGTCGGACTTCTCGACGACGAACGCGGAGATGCCCTTGGAGCGCTTGGTCGGGTCGGTGACGGCCATGACCGTGTAGTACTCGGAGACGCCCGCGTTGGTGATCCAGCGCTTCACACCGTTGAGGACCCAGAAGTCGCCGTCGCGCACGGCCTTCGTCTTCATGCCCGCCGCGTCGGAGCCTGCGTCCGGCTCGGAGAGGGCGTACGAGAACATCGCGTCGCCCTTGGCGAGCGGGCTCAGGTACTTGCGCTTCAGCTCCTCGGAGCCGGAGAGGATCACCGGGAGCGAGCCGAGCTTGTTGACGGCCGGGATCAGGGAGGAGGAGGCGCAGGCGCGGGCCACCTCCTCGATCACGATGACCGTGGCGAGCGCGTCGGCGCCGGCGCCGCCGTACTCCTCCGGGACGTGGACGGCGTGCAGGTCGGAGGCGACCAGGGCGTCCAGCGCCTCCTGCGGGAAGCGGCTCTCCTCGTCGACCGCGGCGGCGAAGGGGGCGATCTTCGTCTCGGCGAGCGCGCGGATGGTCTCGCGGAGCATGTCGTGCTCCTCGGCCGGACGGTACAGGTCGAAATCGGTCGAACCCGCCAAGACGCTCACTCCCCAGATGCTAACTACCGTTAAGTAACCCAATTTTAGTGCGCCGACCGCCGGGCGGCATACGTGCCGCGTACGTGAGCTTCCCGACATGGGTGGGACATATGCGGTGCAGTGGACAGATGGAGCGGTGAATTCCGGCCTTCCGCTGCCCGACTATGCTCGGTCCGCACGTCCGTCCGCATCTCCCAGGAGCACTCCATGGCCCTCAGGATCACCGTGATCGGCACCGGCTATCTCGGCGCCACCCATGCCGCGGCCATGGCCGAGCTGGGCTTCGAGGTCCTGGGGCTCGATGTCGTACCGGAGAAGATCGAGCTGCTCTCCACCGGCCGCGTGCCGATGTACGAGCCGGGTCTCGAGGAGCTGCTCCAGCGCCACGTCGCCGGTATCGAGGGGTCCACCGGGCGGCTGCGCTTCACCACCTCCTGGGAGGAGGTCGGGGAGTTCGGCGACGTCCACTTCGTCTGTGTGAACACTCCGCAGAAGCACGGCGAGTACGCGTGCGACATGAGCTACGTCGACAGCGCCTTCGACTCGCTGGCACCGCACCTGGCCCGGCCCGCCCTGGTCGTCGGCAAGTCGACCGTCCCGGTGGGCTCCGCCGCCCGCCTCGCGGCCCGCCTCGCGGAGCTCGCTCCGGTGGGCGCCGACGCCGAGCTGGCCTGGAACCCGGAGTTCCTCCGCGAGGGCTTCGCGGTGAAGGACACCCTGCACCCCGACCGGATCGTCGTCGGCGTCGCGAGCGAGGGGGCCGAGAAGCTCCTGCGCGAGGTGTACGCCGGGCCGGTCGGGGAGGGCTCGCCGTTCGTGGTGACCGACTTCCCGACCGCCGAGCTGGTGAAGACCTCCGCCAACTCCTTCCTGGCCACCAAGATCTCCTTCATCAACGCGATGGCCGAGGTGTGCGAGGCCGCCGACGGGGACGTCGTGAAGCTCGCGGAGGCCATCGGGCACGACGACCGCATCGGGAAGAAGTTCCTGCGGGCCGGAATCGGCTTCGGCGGCGGCTGCCTGCCCAAGGACATCCGCGCCTTCATGGCGCGCGCCGGCGAGCTGGGCGCGGACCAGGCGCTCACCTTCCTCCGCGAGGTCGACTCCATCAACATGCGCCGCCGCGGCCACATGGTGGAGCTGGCCCGGGAGGCGGTGGGCGGCGACTCGTTCCTCGGCAAGCGGGTGGCGGTGCTGGGCGCCGCGTTCAAGCCCGACTCCGACGACGTACGCGACTCCCCCGCGCTCAACGTCGCCGGGCAGATCCACCTCCAGGGCGGCCAGGTGACCGTGTTCGACCCGAAGGGGATGGACAACGCCCGGCGGCTGTTCCCGACGCTCGGCTACGCGGACTCCGCGCTGGAGGCGGTGCGCGGGGCGGACGTGGTGCTGCACCTCACCGAGTGGCGCGAGTTCCGCGAGCTGGACCCGGCGGAGCTGGGCGAGGTGGCCGCCCGCCGGATCATCCTGGACGGCCGCAACGCCCTGGACAGCGCGGTGTGGCGCGAGGCCGGGTGGACGTACCGGGCGATGGGCCGCCCGAAGGCCTGAAGGGCGGCGCCCGCCGCCCTGGGGGCGAGCGCTTCGGGGCGCTCGCCCCGGTCCTGGCGGACCGTTCGCGGCGGTGGGCGCGGAGATCTTCCGGCGTCAGCCGAGCGGGGTGGGGCGCGGAGGTCTTCCGGCGTCAGCCGGACGGGGTGGGCGCGGAGACCTTGCGGCGTCAGCCGAGCGGGCCGTCCAGCTCCGTGATCGTCGCGTGGGACGGGCCCCGCCCGCTCTGCTCGTCGCGGGCCACGGCCTCCGCGTCGCGCAGCACCCGTACGGAGTTCTGCCAGGTCAGCTTGGCGAGGTCGCCCTCGGACCAGCCGCGCCGCAGCAGTTCGGCGATGAGGTTCGGATAGCCGGAGACGTCCTCCAGACCGCGCGGGGTGAACGCCGTGCCGTCGTAGTCGCCGCCGATGCCGATGTGGTCGACGCCCGCGACCGCGCGCATGTGGTCGAGGTGGTCCGCGATGGTCGAGACGGTGGCCACGGGGCGCGGGTTGGCCGCCTCGAAGTCCTCGTGGACGCGCATCGCGGTCGGGGTGGTGTCGAGGTGGTGCAGGCCGTGCTCGCGCATGTTGCGGTCGGCTGCCAGGGTCCAGGCGACCGCCTCGGGCAGCACGAACTTCGGGACGAAGGTCGCCATCGCGACGCCGCCGTTGGCCGGGAGGGCCGCGAGCACGTCGTCGGGGATGTTGCGCGGGTGGTCGCAGACGGCGCGGGCCGAGGAGTGCGAGAAGATCACCGGCGCGGTGGTGGTGGCGAGCGCGTCGCGCATGACGCCGTCCGCCACGTGGCTGAGGTCGACCAGCATGCCGACGCGGTTCATCTCGCGGACGACCTCGTGGCCGAAGGCGGAGAGGCCGCCGAGACGCGGCAGGTCCGTGGCGCTGTCGGCCCAGTCGATGTTGTCGTTGTGGGTGAGCGTCATGTAGCGGACGCCCAGGTCGTACAGGGCCCGCAGGGTGCCCAGCGAGTTGTTGATGGAGTGGCCGCCCTCGGCGCCCATCAGGGAGGCGATGCGGCCCTCGGCTCGGGCCTTCTCCAGGTCGTCGGCGGTGAGCGCGCGCCGCAGGTGCGTCGGATAGCGGGCGATCAGTTCGCCGACGACGTCGATCTGTTCCAGGGTGGCGCTGACGGCCGCGTCGCCGGTCAGGTCGGTGCGGACGTACACCGACCAGAACTGGCCGCCGACCCCGCCGGCCCGCAGCCGGTTCAGGTCGGTGTGGAGCAGACCGCGCTGGTCGGCGGCGATGTCCCGGGCGTCGAGGTCGTAGCCGACCTGTTCGCGCAGGGCCCAGGGGAGGTCGTTGTGGCCGTCCACGACGGGGTGGACGGCGAGGAGCTCGCGGGCCCGCCGCAGGTAGGCGTCGTTCATGTGCCGCCCCCTACTTTCCGAAGCCGAAGGAGTCCGCGCCCTGGACCTTGGCGCGCAGACGTTTGCCCTTCTCGGTGGCCTGGTCGTTCAGTTCCTGCTGGAACTCCCGCATCCGGTCCTGGAGCGCGGGGTCGGACGCGGCGAGGATCCGGGCGGCCAGCAGGCCCGCGTTGCGCGCGCCGCCGACCGAGACGGTGGCGACGGGGACCCCGGCGGGCATCTGGACGATGGAGAGCAGGCTGTCCATGCCGTCCAGGTACTTCAGCGGCACCGGCACGCCGATGACCGGCAGCGGGGTGACGGACGCCAGCATGCCGGGCAGGTGGGCGGCGCCGCCCGCGCCCGCGACGATCGCCTTCAGGCCTCGGCCCGCGGCCCGCTCGCCGTACGCGATCATCTCGTGCGGCATGCGGTGGGCGGAGACGACGTCGACCTCGTAGGGGATCTCGAACTCGTCGAGCGCCTTGGCGGCGGCCTCCATGACGGGCCAGTCGGAGTCCGAGCCCATGACGATGCCGACGAGAGGGGCGGCGGGGGATCCGGTGCCGGGGGAAGTCATTCGGTGATCGTTCCTCGCAGGTAGTCGGCCGCGTGCCGGGCGCGCTCCCGCACGTCCGCCAGGTCATCGCCGTAGGTGTTGACGTGTCCGACCTTGCGGCCGGGCTTCACGTCCTTGCCGTACATGTGGATCTTGAGCTGCGGGTCGCGGGCCATGCAGTGCAGATACGCCTGGTACATGTCCGGGTAGTCGCCGCCCAGGACGTTGCACATGACCGTCCAGGGGGCGCGCGGGCGCGGGTCGCCGAGGGGCAGGTCGAGGACCGCCCGCACGTGGTTGGCGAACTGGGAGGTGATCGCGCCGTCCATGGTCCAGTGGCCCGAGTTGTGCGGGCGCATCGCCAGCTCGTTGACCAGAATGCCGGGGGTCCCGTCGTCGGTACGGGTTTCGAACAGCTCCACCGCGAGGTGTCCGACGACGCCCAGCTCGGTGGCGATGCGCAGCGCGAGCTGCTGGGCCTCTCCGGCCAGTGCCTCGTCCAGCCCGAGGGCGGGGGCGATCACCGTGTCGCAGACGCCGTCCACCTGGATGGACTCGACGACCGGGTAGGCGACGGCCTGGCCGTGCGGCGAGCGGACGATGTTCGCCGCCAGCTCCCGTACGAAGTCGACCTTCTCCTCCGCGAGGACCGGGACCCCGGCGCGGAACGGGTCGGCGGCGTCCGCCTCGGAGCGGACCACCCACACGCCCTTGCCGTCGTAGCCGCCGCGCACGGTCTTGAGGATGACGGGGAAGCCCCCGACCTCCTCGGCGAACGCGGCCGCGTCGGCCGGGTCGCTCACGATGCGGTGGCGGGGGCAGGGTGCGCCGATCTCCAGGAGCTTGGCGCGCATCACCCCCTTGTCCTGGGCGTGCACCAGGGCATCGGGGCCGGGGCGCACGGGGATGCCGTCCGCCTCCAGGGCCCGCAGATGCTCGGTCGGCACGTGCTCGTGATCGAAGGTGATCACGTCGCAGCCGCGCGCGAAGGCGCGCAGCGTGTCCAGGTCGCGATAGTCGCCGATGACGACCTCGCTCACCACCTGGGCCGCCGAATCCTGGGGGGTGTCACTGAGCAGCTTGAATTTCAGGCCGAGGGGGATACCCGCCTCGTGGGTCATGCGGGCGAGCTGACCGCCGCCGACCATGCCGACTACCGGGAACGTCACGTCTTCAGGATATCCGCCACGCCGGTGGGTCCCGGACGGCCGTACGGATGCCGTGCGGCCACGAGCCCTGCGGACTCACGGGCGTCACACGGGTGGGCTGGTTAGCATGGCGGAGTTGACGTGCTTGCGTCGACACGTCTTCCAGACGCCTTCCGACGGACGGGGCCAGCGATCACCATGAGCGAACGGGGCGCACTGCGGACCCGGCTTGAGCTGCTGGCCCGGGAGGTCGCCAAGTTCGGCGCGGTCGGCGCTTTCGGCCTGCTGGTCAACATCGCGGTCTTCAACCTGCTGCGGCACACGACGGACCTCCAGGTGGTCCGGGCGAGCGTGGTGGCGACGTTCGTCGCGATCCTCTTCAACTACGTGGGCTTCCGCTACTGGACCTACCGGGACCGCGACAAGACCGGCCGGACCCGTGAGCTGGCCCTCTTCCTGCTGTTCAGCGCGGTGGGCGCGGTGATCGAGACGGGCGTGCTGTACCTGGCGACGTACGGCTTCGGCTGGAACACCCCGGTCCAGAGCAATGTCTTCAAGATCGTCGGCATCGGGGTCGCCACCCTGTTCCGCTTCTGGTCCTACCGGACCTGGGTCTTCAAGACCCTGCCCGCCAAGGAGGCCGTGCTGAACGCGGAACGGTTTCTGGAGCAGCGCAGGCCGACGGAAGAGCGGGTGACGCCCGACCCCGTACGGAACTGACCGCGGCGCGCCCGCACGGAACTGGCCGGCGGCCCACCCGTGCGGGACCGACCCGCGGCACCTCCGTACGGAACTGGCCCGCGGTGCGTCTGCGGAACTGGCCCGCCGCGCCCGTGACGGGAACCGGTCCGCCGCGTCCGTCGTTGTTCAGCGCAACGGGCGCTCAGGAGTCTTGCGGTCGACCGGGACCCGGCTGAGGAAGAGCGCGAAGACCGCCGGGTGCTGCTGGAGCAGCTCCAGCCGGCCGCCGTCCGCCTCCGAGAGATCGCGGGCGACGGCCAGGCCGATGCCGGTGGAGTTGCGGCCGCTGATGGTCCGCTCGAAGATCCGCGCCCCCAGTTCGGCGGGGACGCCGGGGCCCTCGTCGGTGACCTCGATGACCGCCTGGTTGCCGGTGACCCGGGTGCGCAGGGCGACGGTGCCGCCGCCGTGCATGAGGGAGTTCTCGATCAGCGCCGCCAGGACCTGGGCGACCGCGCCCGGGGTGCCGACGGCCTTCAGTCCGTGCTTTCCGGAGCAGACCAGTGCGCGGCCGGCGCTGCGGTAGGCGGGGCGCCACTCCTCGATCTGCTGTTTGACGACCTCGTCGAGGTCGAAGACGACGGCGGAGCCGGTGCGCGGGTCGCGGGAGTTCGTCAGGAGCCGTTCGACGACGTCGGTGAGGCGCTCGACCTGGGTGAGGGCGATGTTCGCCTCCTCCTTCACCGTGTCGGGGTCGTCGGTGACGGAGATCTCCTCGATCCGCATGGAGAGGGCGGTCAGCGGCGTCCGCAGTTGGTGGGAGGCGTCCGCGGCGAGCCGGCGTTCGGCGGTCAGCATCCGGGCGATCCGCTCGGCCGAGGAGTCCAGGACGTCGGCGACCCGGTCCAGCTCGGGCACCCCGTACCGCTTGTGGCGCGGACGGGGGTCCCCGGAGCCGAGGCGCTCCGCGGTCTCGGCGAGGTCGGTGAGCGGGGAGGCCAGCCGGTTCGCCTGGCGTACGGCGAGCAGCACGGCCGAGACGATCGCCAGCAGCGCCACCGCGCCGATGATCAGGAGCGTGCGCCCGACCTCGCGGGTGACGGCCGAGCGGGACTCCTCGACGGTGACGGTCTCGCCCTGCTCTCCGGTCTCGACGGCGCGCAGGACGCTGCCGACGGGCCGCTCGCCGACGGCGATGGGCTCGCGGCCGGGGATCTCGACCAGGGCGTACCGCTTGGGGTCGATCTGCTCGGCCAGCACCCCGGGATTGATCCGCTCCGCGCCCAGCAGCCGGCTGTCGACCACGCTGATCAGCCGGAGCGCCTCGGACTCGACGCTCTCCTGGGCGCTGGCGCTGATGGTGCGCGTCTCGACGATCACCAGCGAGACGCCGAAGACGGCGATGACGACGAGCACCACGGCGAGCGTGGAGTTGATCAGCCGGCGGCGCATACCCGCCTCTTCAGGTCGTCGGGACGCGCGTGGCCACCCGCGTCGGGGTGGTGTCCGGAGCGGTCTTCAGGGTGCATGGGGGCTTCGGATGCATGGAGGCTTCGGGTGCATGGGGGTTTCGTACGTCAGCTCTTCTCGAACCGGAAGCCGACGCCCCGGACGGTGGCGATGTAGCGCGGATTGGCGGCATCGTCGCCGAGCTTCTTGCGCAGCCAGGAGATGTGCATGTCGAGGGTCTTGGTGGAGGACCACCAGGTGGTGTCCCAGACCTCGCGCATCAACTGGTCGCGGGTGACGACCCGGCCCGCGTCCCGGACCAGGACCCGCAGGAGGTCGAACTCCTTGGCGGTGAGCTGGAGTTCCTCCTCGCCCATCCAGGCCCGGTGCGACTCGACGTCGATCCTGACCCCGTGGGTGGCGGGCTGCGGCACGGGCTCGGAGGCCCCGCGGCGCAGCAGGGCGCGGACCCGGGCGAGCAGCTCGGCGAGCCGGAACGGCTTGGTGACGTAGTCGTCGGCGCCCGCGTCCAGGCCGACGACCGTGTCGACCTCGTCGGCGCGGGCCGTCAGGACCAGGATCGGGATGGCGTGGCCGCCGGCCCGGAGCCTGCGGGCGACTTCGAGACCGTCCATCCCGGGCAGCCCCAGGTCGAGGACGACCAGGTCGATGCCGCCCTGGAGTCCGGCGTCGAGCGCGGTCGGACCGTCCTGGCGGACCTCGACCTCGTAGCCCTCCCGACGCAGTGCGCGGGCCAGTGGCTCCGAGATGGATGCGTCGTCCTCGGCGAGCAGTACACGGGTCATGGGCTGATGGTAGTCCGGACGGGGGGTCCGAGGTGAGGCCTACGACGTCACCTGCGGGTCAGCGCCACAAAGCGGACGGAGACCTTTGAATATGGGAGTGTGGTTCCACCGGGACCTGTGATCCATGTCTCAAGTCCTTCCATATCCTGCCGTGTCGTGTCGTATGGTGTCCCAACGCCTGTTGCACTACTCAAGGACCTTTGGGCGGCCATGAGCGCCAAGGGTCTCTTTTGTGTGCGGGGCCGGTTCCCGCCGGCTCCTGAGTGAATGACCTGTGAGCCGGGCCCGGAGCGCGAGGACGCGCGACGGGCGTGGATCCCGACGCGGTTCTTCCCCGCTCCGCCGCCGTATCTCCGTCAGGAGCCCGGCCGCACGGAGCACGTCCCCCTCAGGCGTGGGGATGGGGTACGCCGCGCCGGTGCCGGCTGCCCCCCACCGGGCGCGTACAGCTCACGAGGCGTCGCGTCCCGACCAGCAAGGATCGACCATGGCGTCCAGCCTGACGAAGGACTCGCCGAGTTCCGACGAGAAGACCTTCTTCGGCCACCCCCGCGGTATGGCCACCCTGTTCATGACGGAGATGTGGGAACGCTTCTCCTTCTACGGGATGCGCGCCATCCTCACCCTGTACTTGGTGGCCGCCGTGCTCGACGGCCCCCTGGAGGGCCGGGAGGCGCTCGCCGCCTCCATCTACGGTGTCTACAACGCCGTCGTCTACATGGCCGCGATGCCCGGCGGCTGGGTCGCCGACCGCCTCTGGGGCGCCCGCAAGGCCGTACTGGTCGGCGGGATCGTCATCGCACTCGGTCACTTCGCGCTCGCGCTGCCGAGCGACATCACGTTCTTCTTCGGCCTCGCGCTGATCGCGGTCGGTACGGGCCTGCTGAAGCCGAACATCTCGGCGATGGTGGGCGCGCTCTACGAGAACCAGTCCAGCGCCCGCCGTGACGCCGGCTTCACCCTCTTCTACATGGCGATCAACATCGGTGGCTTCGCCGCTCCGCTGCTGGTCGGCTACCTCGGTGAGAACGTCAACTGGCACCTCGGCTTCGGTGTCGCCGGTGTGGGTATGACCTTCGCGGTCATCCAGTACGTGCTGGGCTCCAAGCACCTCGGCGACATCGGCAAGCTGCCCGCGAAGCCCGCCTCCCCCGAGGAGCGGCGGCAGGTGCTGCGCAAGGTGGCCCTGTGGTCCGGCGTCGCGGTCGCCGCGCTGCTGATCGACCTGGCGCTGGGCACGTACGACATCGAGCACATCGTCAACGTCCTGGCCGTTCTGGGCGTCGTCGTGCCGGTCGTCTACTTCATCACGATCTTCCGGGACCCGGCGCTCACCAAGGAGGACCGGCCGAAGATCAAGGCGTACGTGTGGTTCTTCATCACGGCCGTGCTCTTCTGGATGATCTACGACCAGTCCGGATCGCTGCTGACGATCTTCGCCGACAACAAGACGGACCGCTTCATCGGCGGCTGGGAGTTCCCGGCCTCCTGGCTGCAGTCGGTCAACCCCGCACTGGTCATCATCCTGGCCCCGATCTTCGCGACGATCTGGGTCAAGCTGGCCACGCGCAACCGTGAGCCCAGCACGCCGATGAAGTTCGCGCTGGCGATGCTCCTCATCGGTGGCTCGTTCGGCATCATGGGCCTGGCGGGCGCTGCCGCCGCAAACAGCGAGACCGGCAAGGTCACCGTCTTCTGGCTGCTCGCCGTCTACCTGGCGCAGACCATGGGCGAGATGTGCCTCTCCCCGGTCGGCCTTTCGCTGTCCACGAAGCTGGCGCCGAAGATGTTCATGGGCCAGATCATGGGCCTGTGGTTCCTGGCCACGTCGACGGGCAACGCCCTGAACGGCTGGACCACGAAGCTCAACGCCCCGCTGGGCGACGCCGCGTACTACACGTTGCAGGCGGCCGTGGCCGTCGCGGCGGGCATCGCCTTCATAGTGGCGGGACGCAAGATCCGCGCTCTCATGGGCAACGTCAAGTAGCTGCCCCGGTCCCGCTCGGGACACGGCAGCGGGTCCGCACGATCATCTCGTGCGGACCCGCTGCCGTTCGGCTCAGGCGGTTCGTTCAGGCGGTTCGTTCAGGCGGTTCGGTTCAGGCGGTTCGGTTCAGGCGGTCGCGACGACTACTTGGTCTCGACCTTGACGCTCCGCAGGAAGCTGCTGAAGCCGCACTTCACCGAGGACTTCTGGCTGGGCTTCTTCCAGCTGCCCTTCACCGTCCACGGGATGGTGTGCTCGGCTCCGCGACCCCGCACCACATCGCAGACGAGCACGGCACGGTGCTTCTTGACGCTCTTGCCCTTGGCGGACTTCTTGCAGGCGGAGGTCGACACCGGACGCCCCAGCGAGAGGCTGGGCGTCGCCTTGCAGGTGTACTTCGCACCGGCCGCCGCAGCGGGCGCGGCGGTGGCCAGCGTCAGTCCGGACGTCATCAGGAGGCCGGCGAGCACGCCCGTCGCAGCCTTCTTCCCCCAGGTCACGTTCATGTCGTTCCTTTTCTCAACCCGTGCGGCACCAGCAGGTGGTCAAGCCTGCCGGACAGCGCCACACCCAGACGATGCCCTTCGCTGCTGCGAAGAGACGCACAGGAAACCTATCCTTGTCGATCTTGTGCGAGCAAGGCGCGCCGGGTGATGTGAGCAAGTTCTGAGCATGACGGGGGCTCGCCCGAAGAAGCGTTCTCCGGGCGAGCCCCCACCTCGTACTCCCGGCTCAGCGGGCGCCGCGCAGCCTCCGCCACGGGGTGAACGTGAACACCGCGCCGCCCAGCAGGATCGCCGTGCCGGCGACCAGGCCGAGCGCCCTCAGCGCACCGTCGTCCTCGGCCCCGGTGGCGGCCAGGCCGCCACCGGAGTCCGTGCCGCCGGACGTCGCGGCTCCGCCGGAGTCCGTCGCGCCGCCGCTCCCGCTGCCTCCGGACGCGCCGCCCGGCTGGGCGGAGGTGTCCAGCTCCAGGGAGGCGGCCACGCCCGCGGGCGGGGTGCAGGTGGTCGTCGTACCGGCGGCCATCACCGTCAGGACGCCGGGGCTGAGCGTGGACTTGCCGCTCGCGCCGGGCTTGTACGTGCCGGTGAGGTCGGGGATCTCGATCGGGGCGCCGGTCTTGATGACCTCCTTGTTCACCGGCCCTTCGACCTTGACCGTGCCCTTGTCCGCCCCGCCGAGCTTGACGTCCATGGACGGCTTCACCTGGCCCGCCGGGATGTCGATCGGGCTGTCCATCACGGACTTGCTGAACTCCACCGTCAGGTCGTAGTCGCCGCCGCTCTTCTTGGCGCTGATCCTGACCGGTGAGGTGGCGTTCTTGTCCCCGATCGGGGTCTTGCACGCGTAGGCGACGGACACCTCCTTGCCGGGGAAGTCGGTCTCCCCGCCCCCGCCGCCGGTGCTGCCGCCGGACGCGGCGCCCCCGGTGTCCGCGCCGCCGTCCGATCCACCCGACGTCGTGCCGCCCGAATCCGTGCCGCCGGACGTGGTCCCTCCGGTGTCGGCGCCGCCGGAGGAGGTGCCTCCGGCGTCCGTGCCGCCGCTGACCGTACCGCCGGACGTCGTGCCGCCGGACGTCGTGCCGCCCGTGGTGGAGCCGCCACCCTCGGTGACCTTGATCGTGGCCCCCGCCTCCACTTCTTCCTTCGGCGCGCACTTGGTGTCCGTGGAGATCGGCTTGGACACGTTGATGTTGTACGCGCCCGGCGTCAGGGTGATCTCCCCCGCGGTCTCCAGCTTGAGCGTGCCCTTCATATCGGGCAGCACCATGGGGCTGTTCTTGGGAATCGGCGGGTTCTGCCGGGGGCCCTCCAGTTTCAGCTCGCCGCTCGCCGAACCGCCCAGGGTGACGGTTCCGGTCGGCTTGACCGTGTCCGCTCCCAGATCCAGCACGTCCGGGTTCTTGGACGCGGCCTCGACCGTCTTCCAGACGACCTCGATCTCGTCGCCCACCTTCGCCTCGGCCGGCGCGGTCAGCTCCACCTTCGTGGTGCCCTGCACCGCGGGCAGTCCCGAGATCGGCGGCGGAACGCACTCCGTCGCGTAACTGACCTCGGCGGCCTGGGCCGGACTCGCGGCCATCAGGATGCCCGCGCCGCCGAGCATCAGCGCGACTCCGGCCGCGCTCATCCTCCGTTGCGTGCTCACGCTTGTCCCTTCGTCGTGGGTCGGGGTCGGTTCTCTGACGGTGCGGAATCCGGGGTGAACCACGGCAGCACGGCGGTGGTCGTGGCGGCGTTCGTGGTCGTGGCGGCGTTCGTGGTCGTGGTCGCTTCGGGGGTCGCGCCCGGGGCCGCGACCGTGGCCGTGCCCTCGCCGGTGCGCCCGCGCCGCTTCGGCCTCCGTCGCGTGGCCGGCGTACGCGTACGGTGCGAGCCGGCGGGACGCGGCCGGACCTTGTCCACGACCGCCATACCGATACGGAAGACGGCAGCCGGGACGACCAGGCAGAGCATGACCCAGAAGAACGTGACGCCCCAGGGGCGGCCGACCCCCCACGGCTGTTCGGCCAGCACCTTCTGCCCGTACCGCAGGGACACCTGGTAGTCGCCGTGCGCGCCCGCCGACAGTTCGACCGGCAGCTTGATCTGCGCCTTGGCGCCGGCGGCGACCGTGCCGCGCCACTGGCGCTCCTCCCACTGCGGCGCGTAGACGCCGTGCGCGGTGCCGATTTCGAAGACCGGGTCCTTGACGGGCGCGGAGCCGAGATTGCCCACAGTGAAGACGAGCCTGCGGGCCGGCGGGGCCCCGAACCAGGTGAGCAGGGAGCTGTCGCCCTCCAGGCGGGTGGTGGCCAGCACCGCGAGCTTTCCGCCGCCGGTCTGCTTCGGCAGATCCGCGATGGGGTGGCCCGCCACCGTGAACACCGCGTCGGCCAGCGCCTGTTCGCCGGTCACCGTGGCGACGTGCACCACGCAGGGGCACGGCTTCGGCGGTTCGCTGACCGGCAGCTTCTTACTGAAGGCGCCCTTCTTGTCGGTCGTGACGGCGCGGCCGTCGGCGTTGGCACAGGCGTTGGTGCCGCCGACCACGCCCCGCTCCGGAGTGGACTGACCGCAGATCAGCAGCATCAGCAACGCCTCCGCGCGCCAGCCGTCGCCGCTGACGGTGATCTCTCCGCCCTTGCCCGCCTCCTTCTTGGACAGGCTGACGGCGGGGTCGCCGTCGGCCGCCCGCGCGCCCGGTGCCGCCAGGACGGACAGGGCGGGCAGGAGGGCCAGGAGGGTGGCCGCCAGGAGCAGGAGGACGGGCGACGTGGTGCGCCGGGAGGCTCGGGGGCCGGGCTGCCGCGTCACGATTCCGCTCCCGCCTTCACCAGGGGCCCCGCCTTCACCGAGGGCCTCGTCTCTGTGGTCGGTCGCCGGTCGTCGGCCGATTCCGCGGCCGCCGGTTCGGGGTCGCCCGGCCGGACGCGTCGCCGCCGGTACGCGCCGGAGCCGAGCAGGGCCAGGGCGCCGAGGACCAGCAGCCCGGCGCCGACGGCCGGGGCCACCGGGACGTACGTCGCCGAGGCCTCGGCCTCGTCGCGGGCGCCCCCCGGGGCGGTGACGCGCAGCCGTACGGTGACCGTGTCCAGCAGCGGGGCGTCGGGCCAGGGTTCGGTCCGCTCCACCCGCCGGCCGGGGGCCAGCTCCAGCGGCAGGGGCCGTTCCGGGCGGTCCAGCGGCGTGCCGAACATCCCGTCGGCGCGTACCGCGAGCCGGGGCTCCAGCATCGCGTTGCCCCGGTTGACCAGGGCGTACCGGATGGTCCCGCCGGATATCTCGACGTCCTCGACGGTGAGCGCCGCCAGCGTCGGACCGCCGATCCGGACCCGGACCGGTACGCGGATCTCCTCGTCCCCGTCGTCGGCCACGACCCAGCCGGAGGCGTCGCCGGGGACCGCGTCGGGCGGCACCGTGAGGGCGAGCGGCACCTCGGCGCGGGTCCGGGCCGGGACGGTGACGGTGTCCGCCGCGAACCCGATCCAGGCCCCGGCCCGGCCGTCGCCCCGTAGCCGTACGGTCAGCGGGTCGCGGCCCGAGTTGGTCACCGCGAGACGGTCCTGGAGGGCCGTGCCGGGGGTGCCCTCCAGGTAGACGTACGGCCGGGCGTCCCGGTCGGCGCCCGGGCCGGCAGGCCTGGCCGTCCAGCCCGCCGGGCCGTCCGCATGGGCCCGGGTGGTGTCGGCTGGGGCGGCGGTCTTGGCCGGAACGGCGGTGTCGGCCGGAGCTGCGGCCTCGGCCCGGGCGGCGGTCTCGGCCGAGGCGTGCGCGGCGGCCGGGAGGGGGGTGAGCGCGCACAGCTGCGCGGCGAGCACCGCCGTGAGGACGAGCAGCGCCCGGCGGAGGCGCGGGGTGGGTGGCGACATGGGGCGGCTCCTCTGCCTTCCGGCGGCGATGCTGTGCTGGACCGTGCCGACCGTGCCGGTCTCAGCCCGCGGAGCGCTGTCCTCGCCGGGTCAGCCAGAGCACTCCGGCCGCCCCGCTCAGCAGCACGGTGCCGCCGAGCGTGCCGAGCGCCGCCGCCGAGTCCAGCGGGCCGGTGCGGGGCAGCTCACCGCCGCCCGAAGCGCCGCCGGTCGAACCTCCGGTGGACGCGCCGCCCGTCGAACCGCCGTCGGCGGAGCCGCCGTCCGACGAACCGCCCGCCGCCTGGACGTCGAGTTCGAGGGAGGGGCCGGGGCTGTTCTTCGGCGTACAGGTGGTGGTCGTACCGAGGGCCTTGATGGTGAGGACACCGGCCGTGAAGGTGACCTTGCCGCTCTTCTTCGGGGTGTACGTCCCCGACAGGTCGCTGATCTTGATCGGGGCGTTGGCCGGAATCGCCTCGCTGTTCGCCGGGCCTGTGACCTGGACCTTCCCCTGCTCCGCGCCGCCCAGTTCGATCACGGCGCTCGGGTTCATGGCCCCTTTGCCCAGCTCGACCGGGCTGGAGGAGACGCCCTTCTGGAAGGACATGGTGAGCTTGTAGCCGTCGCCGCTCTGCACGCTCTTGATATCGATGGGCGAGACCGCCCCTTTGGGTCCGATGGGCGTCACGCACTGGTAGTTGACGTCCACGACCTCGGCGTGCGCGGCGGGCGCGCCCGCGACCACGATCGAGCCCGCCAGCGCAGCCGCCAGCGCGAGAGTGGTCCGCTTCTGGTTCGACACCTCGTGTTCCCCTCATGCCGGACGCCGCCGCGCGCCACGACCCGTACGGGCGCACATTACTGACGGCACATCAGATTTGGCGCTCAAGGTACGCCCGGGGCCTGATGGAGGGAAGACAAAGAGCGCGCCGATCCGGCGCGCTCTTTGTCGGTGCGGGTGAGAGGTACGCCCGAGGCGTACCCGGTGAGGTGTATGGCTGAGGAGCGCGGGTGGGGGCGCGGCTAGGCCGGGGCGGCGAGCTCCGCCCAGACGGTCTTGCCGGGCGCGTCCGGAGTGCGCAGGACGCCCCAGTCGAGGCAGAGTCGCTGCACGATGAACATGCCGTGCCCACCGGGCCGACCGGCACGGTGCGGCGTACGGGGCGCGGGCTGACCGGCTCCCCGGTCGACGACCTCCACCCGCAGCACCTTGGGCGTGTGGCCGATCCGGAGCTCCTCGGGGCCTTCCGCGTGCAGACAGGCGTTCGTCACGAGCTCGGAGACGACCAGCAGGACGTCCTCGGCGGCGGCCCTGCGGTCCGCGGTGGACGCCGGGAGCCAGCCCCAGTCGTGCAGCGCCTGCCGGGCGAAGTCACGGGCCGTCGGAACAATGCCGTTGGCCTGCCCGAGTGAGAGCGTGCGCCACTGCCGCTCGGCCGGGACGGTCGAGGCTGCGCCCGTTCCATCCGGCTCGCGACCGAGGTCGCCCGGCGGATGCTGCCGGGTGGTGCTCATCAGCGCTTCACCTCACCGATTCGCCATGTCGCCATGTCGCCGTTCAACAGATAGTGATCAGTTACCGAGTGTGCCGGAGCCCTTGCGGGGCGCCGCCGGGGTGTCTCCTGCCCTGCCGTGTCGCAACAACACCCACTTGAGGCACACGATCGCGTGACACGGCCGTCATCGGGGACATCCGCGGTCGCACGCTCATGCCGGGTCAGGTGGCCAGGGCCTCTTCGAGCGTGGCGTGGACGGTGAAGACCGCCTCCGCGCCGGTGATCTCGAACACCCTCGCCACGACGGGCAGCATTCCGGCCAGATGAACCCCTCCGCCGACCGCCTCCGCCTTGAGGCGGGCGCCGAGCAGGACGTTCAGCCCGGTGGAGTCGCAGAAGTCCAGCCGAGAGCAGTCGACCACCAGGCGCGACCGCCCCTGCTCGACCGCACTCTCCAGGGGCTCGCGCAGAAGATCAGCGGTGTGGTGGTCGAGCTCACCCACCGGCGTCACGACCTCGCTGCGCCCCTCCGTCCGGGCCTCGACCTGAAGTCGACCCCGGTTAGCACTGCCGACCGTCCCGCGGTCCATGCCTGTCCCTCTTCGCCGTTCGTCACTGTGCGCGTCACTGCCTGTGCGGCTGTATGCGTAGCTGCCGCCGACCTGCCTAAAACAGTACGCGTTCCGTTCGCCACGCGGTAGTCGGAGACCTCAACAAACCGGACATATAGCGGTATTTGGCGCTTGTCACTGCTGGCCAGGACCGGGTATGGGTAGAGGGACACCAGAAACACGACCGGCTTTGGAGGCGCCGCTTCACCGCAGGAACACGTATGGGCATCGGCAGCCATATGCCGAGAACGATGGAGGAGACCCATGTCACCCCGGCTCGACGAAGCGCGTACCCACAACGCGCCGTCGGCATGTCCTCAGGGACCGACCAATTCCGACTCCCCCGCCGCGAGCGCCGTCCCCGGCCCGCGCACCAGCACCACAGGGAGCACCGGCACCACCGATCCCACCTCAGACTTCTCCGGCGCGGCCGGCGAGGGACTCGAAGGACTTCCCGAGATCCCGCCCTACGCCGAAGTGGGCGCTCTGGACGCCAGGGCCCTGTCGAAGACGCTCTTCGAGCGGCTGGAGTCCCTCGAAGAGGGCACCCACGAGTACAGCTACGTCCGTAACACCCTCGTCGAGCTCAATCTCGCGCTCGTCAAGTTCGCCGCCTCCCGGTTCCGCTCCCGCAGCGAGCCGATGGAGGACATCGTCCAGGTCGGCACCGTCGGCCTGATCAAGGCGATCGACCGGTTCGAGCTGAGCCGCGGCGTGGAGTTCCCCACGTTCGCGATGCCGACGATCGTCGGCGAGATCAAGCGCTTCTTCCGTGACACCAGTTGGTCCGTGCGCGTACCGCGCCGGCTCCAGGAGCTGCGGCTCGACCTGGCGAAGGCCGGCGACGAGCTCTCCCAGCAGCTGGACCGCGCGCCCACCGTGGCGGAGCTGTCCGAGCGCCTCGGCATCAGCCCGGAGGAGGTCGTCGAGGGCATGTCCGCGAGCAACGCGTACACCGCGAGCTCGCTGGACGCCAAGCCCGAGGAGGACGACAACGAGGGCGCCCTCGCGGACCGCATCGGCTACGAGGACCACGGTCTCGAAGGCATCGAGTACGTCGAGTCGCTGAAGCCGCTGATCGCCTCGCTGCCCTCCAGGGACCGGATGATCCTCTCGCTCCGCTTCGTCAGCAACATGACGCAGTCGGAGATCGGCGAGGAGCTGAACATCTCGCAGATGCACGTGTCCCGGCTGCTCTCCAGGACGCTGGCCAAGCTCCGCAAGGGTCTGACCCTGGAGGAATGACCCGCCCCCGAGCGGCCTTCTGTCCCGCCCATGGGGCTCCACAGCCGTTCGAGCAGCACCGCGGAAGGACCCGCCCCGGATGCCGGGAGCGGGTCCTTCCGCGTGCGGGGGCGCGGCGCCGGTCGCGAGCCCGCCTCGGGTGCCGGCCTGCCCCGGGCACCGGCCTGCCCCGGGTGCGGCTGACGAGCCGATCCTCAGGTCGCCAGGCTCCGGGTGAGTTCGCGCACCTTCTGTCGCAGTGCGGCCGTCCACTCCTTCGCGTGGGGCCCCGAGATCTTGAGGTAATCGCTCTCGGCACTCTCGGCGGCCCGCCAGTCCACGTCGATGTCCGCCTTCTCGGCCAAGGCCAGCGCCGTGGCGACGAACCCTTCGGACAGGGTGGCCATGACGGCGTGCCTCGTTTCGCCGTGCCAGGCGAGCAGAGCGTTGGCGAACGCCGCGAATACGGTGGGGTCGATCCGGCACTCGTCGACCTCCGTAGGGCTGATACCGGATGCCAGACCCAATTCGGCTTGGTAGAGGGCTACCTGACGCATGAACAGCCGCGATGCGCCGTTCGACGGGTTCCACAGGGTTCGGTCACCCATTTTGTAGTACTGACTCACGTCACCCTCTCCCTGTTGGCCACGGGGGCCGACCTTACGGCTCGTCAGACCCCCACAGAAAGCGAGCCGGGGCCCGTTCCCGTGGAGCGTTCGATCATGAACGCGCCCCGGCTCGGCCCCCGGGCCGCCGTCACACCACCCGCTGTCCGCTCCGCCAGACCGCGCTGACCAGCGGGACGCCCGGACGGTAGGCGAGGTGGACGTGGCTCGGGGCGTCGAGGAGGACCAGGTCGGCGCGGGCGCCGGGGGCGATCCGGCCGATGTCCGGACGCCGCAGGGCCGCGGCCCCGCCGGCGGTGGCCGACCAGATCGCCTCGTCCGGGGTCATGCCCATGTCGCGCACGGCCAGCGCGACGCAGAACGGCATGGACGAGGTGAACGACGAGCCGGGGTTGCAGTCCGTGGAGAGCGCGACGGTGGCTCCCGCGTCGAGGAGGCGGCGGGCGTCGGGCCAGCTGGCGCGGGTGGAGAACTCCGCGCCCGGGAGCAGCGTGGCCACCGTGCCGCCCTGGCCGAGCGCGTCGACGTCCGCGTCGGTGAGGTGGGTGCAGTGGTCGGCCGACGCCGCGTCGAGCTCGACGGCGAGCTGGACGCCGGGGCCGTACGTCAGCTGGTTGGCGTGGATCCGGGGGTGCAGCCCCTTGGCGCGGCCCGCCGTGAGGATGGCGCGGGCCTGGTCGCCGTCGAAGGCGCCCTGCTCGCAGAACACGTCGATCCAGCGGGCGTGCGGGGCGCAGGCCTCCAGCATCGGGCCGGTGACCAGGTCGACGTAGCCGGCGGGGTCGTCGGCGTAGTCGGGGGAGACGATGTGGGCGCCGAGGTAGGTGACCTCGTCGGTGTGGCGGGCCGCGATCCGCAGGGCGCGGGCCTCGTCCTCGACGGTGAGGCCGTAGCCGGACTTGGTCTCGAAGGTGGTGGTGCCCTGGCGCAGGGCCTCGGCGAGGTAGCGGGCGACGTTGGCGGAGAGCTCCTCGTCGGAGGCGGCCCGGGTGGCGGCGACGGTGGTGCGGATGCCGCCGGCGCGGTAGGGCTGCCCGGACATGCGGGCGTTGAACTCCTGGGTGCGGTCGCCCGCGAAGACCAGGTGGGAGTGGGAGTCGACGAAGCCCGGGACCACCGCGCGGCCGGCCGCGTCGAGGACGTTGTCAGTGGCGGGTGCTTTGCTGGATTCACCGGTCCAGACGATGCGGTCGCCGTCGATGACGACGGCCGCGTCCTGGATCAGGCCCAGGGGGGTCCCGTTGCCGAGGGAGGGGTCATTGGTGACCAGGCTGGCGATGTGGGTGACGGCGGTGGTCGTCATCTGGAGAGTGTTCTCCTTGCGTTCCGGGGGGTCCGGTTCTGCGGTCGGGGGCCGGTCCGGTTCTGCGGGTGGGGACCGGCCCGAGGTCTCGGGCGGGGCCCGGTCCGGGGGCTGGGGCGGGGCCCGGTCCGGGGGCTGGGGCGGGTTCCTGTCCGGTTCTGCGGTCGGGGTGCGGTCCGAGGTCTCGGGCGGGTCCGGGGTCTCGGGCGGGTCCGGGGACGCAAGCGGGTTCCGGTCCGGGGGCTCGGGCGGGTCCGGGGTCAGTGGTGCAGGGCGGCCACGGCCTCGGCGAGCGCCCGGGGCACGTCCTCGATCCGGGTGTGACGGCCGTCCCGGACGATGTGCCGGCCCGCCACGACCGTGTGCCGCACATCAGCGGCGGAGGCGGCGAATACCGCGGTCTCCGCTGCCAGTCGGGGCACCGGTCCGGCCGTCCTGACGGAGTCCAGGGCGACGGTGGTCAGATCGGCGGGGGCGCCCGGCTCCAGCACGCCCGCGTCGGGGCGGCCGAGTGCGGCGTGCCCGTCGGCGGAGGCGGCCCGGAGCAGGGCGGCGGCCGTCCAGTGGCCCCGGATGTGCGTGCGCAGCCGCTCGTTCAGCTCCATCGCGCGCGCCTCCTCGAAGAGGTCGATCACGGCGTGGCTGTCGCTGCCCAGCGAGAGCGGCGACCCCGCCTTCTGGAGGGCGGCGGCGGGGCCGATGCCGTCGGCCAGGTCGCGTTCGGTGGTGGGGCACATACAGGTGCCGGTGGCCGAGGAGCCGAGCAGCTCGATGTCCGCGTCGGTCAGGTGCGTGTTGTGGATGCCGGTGGTGCGCGGGCCGAGGACCCCGTGGTCGGCCAGCAGCCGGGTGGGGGTGCGGCCGTGGGCGGCCCGGCAGGCGTCGTTCTCCGCCGTCTGCTCGGAGAGGTGGACGTGGAGCGGGGCGTTCCGCTCCTCGGCCCACCGCACGACGGTGGCCAGCTGTCCGGCCGGGACCGCCCGGACGGAGTGGACGGCCGCGCCGATCAGGGTGTGGTCGTCGCCCTTGAGGAGGGAGGCGCGCTCCGCCCAGGCCTCGGCGGTGGTGTCGGAGAAGCGCAGCTGGTGCCGATTGGGCTTCTCGCCGAATCCGGCGGCGAGATAGGCGGTGTCCAGCAGGGTGATCCGGATCCCGGCCTCCGCGGAGGCCGCGATCAGCGCTTCGCCCATGGCGTTCGGGTTGGCGTAGGGGGTGCCGCCGGGGGCGTGGTGCAGATAGTGGAATTCGCCGACGGAGGTGATGCCGGCCAGGGCCATTTCCGCGTACGTGGCGCGGGCCAGGTCGAAGTAGGTGTCCGGGGTGAGCCGGGAGGCCGTCCGGTACATCAGCTCGCGCCAGGTCCAGAAGGTGCCCGAGCCGACCTGGACGGTGGCGCGCAGGGCCCGATGGAAGGCGTGGGAGTGGGTGTTGGCGAGGCCGGGGAGGGTCAGACCGCGCAGCGCCGTCGCGCCGGGCGGTGGCGTCTCGACCCCGGTCCTGATCCCGGCGATGCGGCCGTCCGCGACGTCGAGGGTGACGCCCGGCTCGACATGGGTGCCGAGCCAGGCGTGGTCCATCCAGTACGTCGCGGTGACGGGTGCGCCCGTCGTCCGGTGTGTCAGCTGCACGCGAGACCTTCCAGTACGTCGGCGAGTGCCTCGACCCCGGCCGTGCAGTCGTCCTCTGCGGCGTGCTCGGCGGGTGAGTGCGAGATGCCGGTGGGATTCCGTACGAAGAGCATGGCGGTGGGCACCGAAGCGGACAAAATACCCGCATCGTGGCCCGCGCCGGTGCCGAGGACGGGCAGGGGGCGCCCCGTGTCGCCGCTCGCCTCCAGGATCTTGCCGAGCTCGTCGCGCAGGGCGTGCTCGAACTCGACGACGGGCGTGAACGACTCACGGACGACGTCGAGGTCGATCCCGGCCCGCTCGGCGTACTCCCGGGCGGCCCGCTCGATTCCGGTGACGACGGCGTCGAGGGTGGCCTGGTCGGCGGCGCGGGAGTCGAGCCAGCCGCGCACGAGGGAGGGGATGGCGTTGACGCCGTTGGGCTCGACCGCGATCTTGCCGAAGGTGGCGAGAGCGCCGGTCAGTTCGGCTTCGCGGCGGGCGGCGAGGACGGTCTCGGCGTACGTGAGCATCGGGTCGCGGCGGTCGGCGAGGCGGGTGGTGCCCGCATGGTTGGCCTCGCCCCGGAAGTCGAACCGCCAGCGGCCGTGCGGCCAGATGGCGGAGGCGATGCCGACGGGGTCGCCGGTCAGGTCGAGGGCGCGGCCCTGCTCGACGTGGAGCTCGACGAACGCGCCGATCCGGGCGAGCCGTTCCGGGTCGGGGCCGATGGTCCCGGGGTCGTATCCGGCGGCTTCCATGGCGGCGGGCAGGGTGGTCCCGTCCCCGTCGCGCAGCCGGTGGGCGTCGGCGACGGCGAGCTGTCCGGCGGCGAGCCGGGACCCGACGCAGGCCAGGCCGAAGCGGGCGCCCTCCTCGTCACCGAAGTTGGTGATCGCCAGCGGCCGGGTGAACCCCACTCCCCTGCGGTGGAGTTCATCGAGCGCGGCGAAGGAGGACACCACGCCGAGTGGGCCGTCGAAGGCGCCGCCGTCCGGGACGGAGTCCAGGTGCGAGCCGGTGACGACGGCGTCCCCTGCCAGGGGGTCGCCGAGCCAGGCCCACTGGTTGCCGTTGCGGTCACTCTCGTACGCGAGACCGCGCGCCTCGGCCTGTGCGCGGAACCAGGCCCGGCAGTCGAGGTCCGCCGGTGACCAGGCGTAGCGCCGGTAGCCGCCGCTGTCGGAGTGGCGTCCGACGGTGGCCAGCTCCCGCCACATCGAGAGGAAGGAGTCACCCGCGCGCCACTGCTCCCCCCGGGCGCCGGGAGCGGTGTCGGGCTCGCCCCCGGGTGCGCCGGGGGTGTTCCCGGGCGCGCCGGGGGTGTTCCCAGGCGAGCCGGGGGTGTTCCCAGGCGAGCCAGGTGTGCTCCCGGACCTGCCGGACGGCATCAGTTGCCTTCCGTCATGGGGACGCGTACGCCTTGGTCGGCGGCGACGTTCTCGGCGATGTCGTACCCGGCGTCCACGTGGCGGATGACGCCCATGCCCGGGTCGTTCGTCAGCACGCGGCGGATCTTCTCACCCGCGAGCTTCGTGCCGTCCGCGACGGATACCTGGCCCGCGTGGATGGAGCGGCCCATGCCGACGCCGCCGCCGTGGTGGAGGGAGACCCAGGAGGCGCCGGAGGCGACGTTGACCATGGCGTTGAGCAGCGGCCAGTCGGCGATGGCGTCGGAGCCGTCGAGCATGGCCTCGGTCTCGCGGTACGGGGAGGCGACCGAGCCGCAGTCCAGGTGGTCGCGGCCGATGGCCAGCGGGGCGGCCAGCTCGCCGCTCGCGACCATGTCGTTGAAGCGCTCGCCGGCCTTGTCGCGCTCGCCGTAGCCGAGCCAGCAGATGCGGGCGGGCAGGCCCTGGAAGTGGACGCGCTCGCCGGCCATCTTGATCCAGCGGTGCAGCGACTCGTTCTCCGGGAACAGCTCCAGCATCGCCTTGTCGGTCTTGTGGATGTCGGAGGCCTCGCCGGAGAGCGCGGCCCAGCGGAAGGGGCCCTTGCCCTCGCAGAAAAGGGGGCGGATGTAGGCGGGGACAAAGCCGGGGAAGTCGAAGGCGCGGTCGTACCCGGCGAGCTGGGCCTCGCCGCGGATGGAGTTGCCGTAGTCGAAGACCTCGGCGCCGGCGTCCATGAAGCCGACCATGGCCTCGACGTGGCGGGCCATCGACTCGCGGGCGCGCTGGGTGAAGTCGGCGGGCTTGTCGGCGGCGAGACCGGCCATGTCGTCGAAGTCGACGCCGAGCGGCAGGTAGGCCAGCGGATCGTGGGCGCTGGTCTGGTCGGTGACGATGTCGACGGGCGCGCTCTCGGCGAGCATCCGGGGCAGCAGTTCGGCGGCGTTGCCGAGGAGACCGATGGAGAGCGGGCGGCGGGCGTCGCGGGCTTCGACGGCGAGCTGGAGGGCGTGCTCCAGGTTGTCCGCTTTCACGTCCAGGAAGCGGTGCTCGATCCGGCGCTCGATGGCGCGCGGGTCGCAGTCGATGCAGAGGGCGACGCCGTCGTTCATGGTGACGGCGAGCGGCTGGGCGCCGCCCATGCCGCCGAGCCCGGCGGTCAGCGTGATCGTCCCGGCCAGCGTCCCGCCGAACTTCTTCGCGGCGACGGCGGCGAAGGTCTCGTAGGTGCCCTGGAGGATGCCCTGGGTGCCGATGTAGATCCAGGACCCGGCGGTCATCTGGCCGTACATGGTGAGTCCGAGCGCCTCCAGGCGGCGGAACTCCTCCCAGTTGGCCCAGTCGCCGACCAGGTTGGAGTTGGCGATGAGCACGCGCGGCGCCCACTCGTGGGTCTGCATGACGCCGACCGGCCGCCCGGACTGGACGAGCATCGTCTCGTCCTGCTTGAGCGTCCGGAGGGTGCGGACCATCGCGTCGAACGAGCGCCAGTCGCGGGCGGCCTTCCCGGTGCCGCCGTAGACGACGAGCTTGTCGGGGTGCTCGGCGACCTCGGGGTCGAGGTTGTTCTGGAGCATCCGCAGGGCGGCTTCCTGCTGCCATCCCAGGGCGGTCAGCGCGCTGCCGCGCGGTGCCCGTACGGGGCGGGGTCCTGACATGGCGGTGCCTCCTCGCGACGGTGAAAATCTATTCACATCCTGATGCTCTGAATAGTCGTAGTCAACAGGTGCGGTTCGCGCCGCGACCGGGAACAGGTTCTGCCAGTGATGCGCAGGATGGACCGGAGGCATCGATGAGCACTGCCGAATCCCCCACGACCGGCGATCCCACGAACCCCGGAGGATCGCCGCCCCTCAAGCGCGCCCTCGGCACCAAGCTGCTGATCCTCTTCGTCATCGGCGACATCCTGGGCACCGGCATCTACGCGACCACCGGGAACGTGGCGGGCAAGGTGGGCGGCGCGCTGTGGCTGCCGTTCGCGATCGGTTTCGCCGTCGCCCTGCTGACGGCGGCCTCGTACGTCGAACTCGTCGGCAAGTACCCGAAGGCGGCCGGGGCCGCGCTCTACACCCAGAAGGCGTTCAAGGTCCCGTTCCTGACCTTCGTCGTCGCCTTCATGGTGATGTGCTCGGGCCTCTCCTCGGCGAGCGCGGCGGCGCGCGCGTTCAGCGGCGACTACCTGGGAGAGTTCACCGACGCGGTGCCGCCGACCCTGATCGCGATCCTGTTCGTCCTCGCCCTCGCCGCGATCAACCTCCGCGGGGTCGCCGAGTCGGTGAAGGCGAACGTCGTGCTGACCCTGGTCGAGGTCAGCGGGCTCGCGGTGATCCTCGCGATCGGCGCGTACGCCGTGTTCAGCGGCGACGGCGAGCCCGCCCGGCTGACCCAGATCGAGACCGGCGGCACCGGATACGCCGTGCTCACCGGGGTGCTCGGCGCCACCGCGCTGGGCTTCTTCGCCTTCGTCGGCTTCGAGGACTCGGTCAACATGGCCGAGGAGACCAAGGACCCCGCCCGCGCCTTCCCCCGCGCGATCTTCATCGGGGTGGGCATCACCGGCACCGTCTACGTCCTGGTCGCCCTGGTCTCCTCGCTCCTGGTCGACTCCCGCACCCTGGCGGGCTCCAGCGGCCCGCTGCTGGAGGTGGTGAAGGCCGGGGGCGTCGATTTCCCGCCGAAACTCTTCGCGCTGATCGCCCTGTTCGCCGTCACCAACTCGGCGCTGATCAACATCATGATGGCCTCGCGGCTCTGCTACGGCATGGCCAACGAGCGCATCCTGCCGCCCGCGATGGGCAAGGTGCTGGCCGGCCGCCGCACCCCCTGGGTCGGGATCGTCTTCGTCTCCCTCCTGGCCATCGGCCTGGTCTCCACCGGCGAGATCGAGGGGCTCGGCGACACCACCTCGTTCCTGCTGCTCTGCGTCTTCGCCGTCGTCAACGTCGCCGTGCTGGTGCTCCGCAAGGACCGGGTGGACCACCACCACTTCCGTACGCCCACGGCGCTTCCGGTGCTCGGCGCGCTCACCTCGCTGATCCTGGCGAGCCCGCTCGCCGACCGGGGCTCCGACGTGTACGTCCGGGCCGGGATCCTGCTGCTGATCGGGGTCGGGCTGTGGGTGCTCAACAAGGCGGTGATGACGGCCCGCGAGAGGTCCGGCGCCCCGGACGCCTGACGGGCGCCGCCCACCGCCGCCGCGTTTCGGCCGCTCCTTTACACCGCGGGCCGCATGTACCAAAGGAAAATGCCAGAACCTCCACCTGCCGTAAGCACGTTGCGTAGCCTCTGCGTTACAGCCGTACGCCACGTCGGGAGGGGAGATCCGCGTGCCCGGAATCGACGAGTGCCTGCTCGAAGTCATGAGGCTGCCCGGCGCCCGGGGCGCCTCGGTGGTCGACTGGACGAGCGGTCTCGCCCTCGGCACCATCGGGGAATCCCCCAACGGCGACCACGAGGCGACCGCCGCCGAGACGGCGGAGGTCGCCCGGATGACCGCCGAGCAGCCGGCCTTCGCCCACCTCGCCCCGGACGGCGGCGCACAGCACCCCGGACAGGCGCCGAGCACCCCCGTCGAGGACGTCATCGTCACCACCCGCGACGGGTACCACATGCTCCGGTTCGTCGAGACGGACTTCGACAGCAGCGTCTTCCTGCATCTGTGGCTGGACCGCTCCGAGGGCAATCTCGCACTCGCCCGGATGCGCCTGGGCGAGTTGGCCGAGCGCCTGGTGCTGGCATGAGCGCGATAGCCGCCGACCCCGACGCCCCCGGTACGGACCCGCTCCCGGTGCTCTCCCCGATGCTCCAGCGCCTCGCTGCCGAGCGCGCCACCGGCGCCCTGATGCGCGACCGGGGCACGCTCTACCTCGCCGACGGCGAGGTGGTGCACGCCGAGAGCCCCGCCACCCCAGGCATCGACGTCCTGCTCACCGCCGGCGGGACCCTGCGGCACGAGGGCTGGTGGGACGCCGTGGCACAGGCCGGGGCGAACCGCCGGGTCGGCCGCTATCTCGTCGACAGCGGTCATGTCCCGGGCGGGGCACTGGAGTTGTGCCACCTCGGCGCGGTGTACGACGCCGCGTTCTTCGCGCTCGCCCCGACCGGGACCCCCGCCCGTTTCCGCTACGGGGTCGCGCACTGGATCGGTCCGGTGCGGCCCGTCCCGGTGGCCGCCGTGGAGCGCGAGACGCTGCGCAGACGGGAGTTCCTGGACCGGATCTGGCCCGACCCCGCCTGCGACGGCGCGCCACTGCTGCGGACGGCGGCGCATCCGTCCGACGCCCCGGTTCCGGCCCGGCAGCGCCGGCTCCTGGAGCTGGCCGACGGGGTCCGTACGGCCTCGGACATCGCGCAGGCGCTGGGCCGTTCGGCGTTCCACATCCTGGTCGACCTGCGGCGGCTGGCGGCGGCCGGCCTGGTGGAGGCGGTCCGCGTGCAGCCCCTGCCGGCCTCGTCCCCACCCGGCCGGATCGCGCTCCCCGAGGTGACGGCCGACCCCGACGTCGCCCTGCTGCGCCGGCTCCGAGACGCATTGGAGGCCCTGTGATACGCGCGCTCAGACAGCGTGCCGGGAGGAGACAGCTGATGGTGCCCGAGGCCGAAGTGCGTGATGTCCTCGTCGAGCTCCAGCGGTTACGCGCCCGGGTCCCGCTGCTCTCCGGGGCGCTGGCCGCCTCCACCGACGGTCTTGTCCTGGCCCACGACACCCCGGGCGTCGAGGCGGAGGGCGTCGCCGCCCTCACCGCGGCCGCCCTCGGCGTCTCCATCCGGATGACCGACGCCACCGGCCGGGGCGGCTTCCGCGAACTGCTGGTCCGCGGCGACAACGGCTACATCGCCACCTACGCCGCGGGCTCCGCCGCCGTCCTGACCCTGCTGGCCGAGGACCGCATCAACGTCGGGCGGCTCCATCTGGAGGGCCGCCGCGCGGGCGCCCGTATCGGCGAACTCGTCGACGCCGCGCTGCGACGCACGGAGCCTCCCGCCACCGCCGCACCCCCGCGCCCCACCACCGCGCCCGGCCGCACCCTGCCGCAACGCCCCACGTAGGCGGCCCGATCCCCCCACCCGCACCGTCACCACCACCACCGGGACCCACGCCATCACGCAGAAGCCCGCGCACCGGCCCGCACCGCAGCCACCACAGAAACGGACCCGGTCACCGCGACCGGCCAGGGAAAGGAAACGAGCCTCCATGGCGAACACCGAAGCGACACTGAAGGACGCGATGAGTTCGATCGAGGGCGCCACGGGTGTCGCCCTCGTCGACTACACGAGCGGGATGGCCCTGGGCACGCTCGGCGGCGGCAAGGACTTCAACCTGGAGGTCGCCGCCGCGGGCAACACCGACGTCGTCCGCGCCAAGCTCCGCACCATGGAGCACCTGGGCATCAAGGACGAGATCGAGGACATCCTGATCACGCTCGGCACCCAGTACCACCTGATCCGGCTGCTCAAGACCCGTGGCAACAACGGCCTGTTCCTGTATCTGGTGCTGGACGCGAGCCGGGCGAACCTGGCGATGGCCCGCCACCAGTTGAAGAAGATCGAGGCGGGCCTGGAGGTCTGACCCCGGCACGGTCCGACCCCTGCACGGTCCGGGCCAGGTCTGACCTGCACGGTTCGGGCCAGGTCCGGCCCCGGGCCAGGTCCGGCCCCGGGCCACGTCCGGTCTCACCGGCGGCGACGCCGCGCCCCGCCCGGCGCGGCGTCCCCCGCCTCCGGGCCCGTCGTCCGATGTGCCCTCACCCGCTTGCCCACCGGGCCCCCGCACCCGGTCCAGTCGGTGCGCACCCAGTACAGGACGTCCTCACGACGCTCCCGCTGTCCGATGCGCACGGCCTTCAGCCACAGCCCCGCACCCGCTCCGGCGAGCAGCAGCCCGCCGGCCCCCGGCAGCGCGAACGAGGACGCCACCGCGACGACGAACGCCCCCAGCAGCCACCACCTGCGCCCGCGCCGCCACACCCGTACGGTCACGGCCCGGTCCTGGAGGAAGTCTCCCCGCCCGGCGCGGGAGGCGCTCCGGGCCAGTTCCGCGTACCGCTTCCCGCGCGCCGACGCCACGACCGCCACGGTGACGACGAAGAGCGCCGCCCCGGCCAGCAGCCCGATCCGACGCCCGGTCAGCCCCGGGACGAACGCCCCCGCCGCCGCGGCCACCAGGCCCGCCCACCACAGGGGCGCCGCCCCTGCCCGTACGGTCACGGCCACTCTCGCCAGCGACTGCCCTCCGCGCCCCACGTCCGTACCCCTCTCGCTCCACGACGCCGCGGTGCCGCGAACCCGTGTTCCCGGTTTCCGCGATCCATGATCCCGAGCACCGCCGATGCCGCGGTGCTTCTGGGCGCGGAGGTTAACGGCCGGAGATGAGCGATGCCTGAGAATCCGCGGAAGGACGGGCGCGGGCCCTCACTCCACGAACAGGCCGCGCGCCGCCGCCCGGGCGTCGAACTCCTCCAACCGGGCCTGGGCGTCGGGGAGTCCGTCGCACATCGCCTCCAGCAACACCCGGCCGAGCAGCATCGGCGCGCAGACGGTGTCGAAGGAGAGCCCTGAGCCGATCGCGGCCGGGAGCAGCAGATCGCTGTGCTTGGCGACGGGCGCGAAGGCGGAGTCGGCGACCGTCACCACGGTCAGCCCCTGGTCCCGGGCGTACGCGAGCGCGTCCACGCTCTCCTTGGAGTGGCGCGGCAGCGCGAAGCACATCAGGACGGTGGCCCCGGCCCGGCGGGCGGAGTCGATGCGGTCGGGCAGCATGCTGCCGCCCTCGTCGAGGACCCGGACGTCGGGGTGCACCTTGGCGGCGAAGTAGCCGAAGCCGCGCGCCTGCGAGGAGGCGGCGCGCAGCCCCAGCACCGGCAACGGCCGGGAGCCGGCGAGCAGCCGGCCGGCCCGCTCGACGGGCGCGGGGTCGGCGAGCACGTCACAGAGGTGCTGGAGGTTCTCGATCTCGGCGCGGACGGCCTGCTGATACTCGTTGTACGTCTCCCCCGGGTCCTCCTGCTCCCCGTCGGCGGGCGCGACCTCGCGCAGGTGCCTGCGCAGCGCCGGGTAGCCGTCGAAGCCGAGGGCGACGGCGAAGCGGGTGACGGAGGGCTGGCTGACCCCGGCCAGCTCGGCCAGCTCGACGCTGGAGAGGAACGGCGCGTCGGCGGCCCGGCGGACCATGCAGTGCGCGATACGCCGCTGGGTGGGCGTGAGCCGGTGGCCCTCGAAGAGCCGCTGCAACCGTGCGGCGGGGCTGCTCCCACTCATGCTGTCCGTCCCCTTGCCGAATCCGTCGCGCCACGACCGGCGCCGACCGTTCTATTCAGCCAGGAAGGTCGCTGTATGTCCATATGCAGTGCGGTGGGGGCGGGCGGGCCGTTCCGGTTCGAGAGCCGAAGCCCGGAAGGCGGGAGTGATCATGGATGGCCATGACCAACCACCACTAACGCCATTCCGCTGGGGTGCGGGCCAATTGCTCAAGGATGTCCCACTCCCGGGGCTTGAGGGAGGGGGAGTGCCATGCCGCACCGTTCCCCGTCCAGTAGCCGCGGTAGTTCCGGACCCCCATGAGGGAAGAGGTCGCCGTCGTCGTGTCCGCACACCCGGCAGGCAGATTCCTCGTCCGGACCGGGGGGAACGGGGCCGTCCGGTGGCATGGAGTCGCCTTTCATCCCTGTCAGCGCTCTCGCCGGCCTTTCGCCTTGAGGTAGTCCTCCAGCGTAGGCCACCTGCCCGAGTCGAAGCCGCGTGGGTTGAGTAGGGCTCAGAGGGGGGTTAGCCCCACGAAATCCGGGGGTTAGCCCCACTGTCAGCGCGCCTCGACCTCCCTACGGTGGTCGGTATGGAAGCCCGTGACCACGAGCTCAAGAAGGAGCTCGCCGCCACCCTCCAGGCCCGCGGCGAGCTGGGTGCGGAGTACGAGACCGCGCTCATCGACTCGTTCCTGGAGAAGGTCGAGCAGCGCCTCGACAGCACACTCGACCGGCGGGTGCGCCGCCAGCTCGCCGAGCAGCAGATGTCCGTCGCCCGGGGGGCCCGTCCGGCGGAGACGTGGAGCTTCGGGGAGCGGCACGGCCTGGGGATCGTCTCGTTGGTTCTGGCCATCCCGCTGTCGGCGATCGGTGTCGCGAACGCCGGGATCGAGGGGCTGGTCGTGGCCTGGCTCGGCATCGTCGGCGTCAACGCGTTCCAGGCGGCGCGGGGCGGCGGTCTGTTCCGCCGCCGGGAGGAACGCGCGCCGTCCGACTGGAGGGACTGAGCGCCGCACGAAGTGGCCCGGTGTATATCGCGGGGACCGCCGCACCCCCGGTCACCCGGGGGGCGGGACGACGGCGGTCCCCGCGAGGGACGCGGTCCGGGTCAGGGCCGGTTGCCCGCGTCCGGGCGACGATGGAGGTCCGGGAGCCGCTCCGTAGTCCGGTGTCGCCGTTCTGGGTGCCGGCGGGTTTCCCTGCCGACACCCACCAATGTGCCGGAGCCGTGTTAAGCGGGTGCTGCGCGGACGTGACGCGCTCGTACCGTTTTCGCGAAGGCCCGCCGCTTCCGCGAAGGCCGCCGCATGCCCGCCAGGGGCCGCGACCGAACCCTGCTTCCGGCCCGTCAGGTGGCCGCGGCCCGCCCCTGCTACCGGCCCGTCAGGCCTTCGCCGCGCCCGCGTCCTTGGCGAGGAACGCCAGCAGGTCCTGCCTGCTCACGACACCCTTGGGCTTGCCCTCGACGAGCACGATCGCCGCGTCGGCCCCGTCCGTGCCACTGAGCACGGCCATCAGGTCCTCGACCGGTTCGCCGGAGCCGACCTGCGGCAGCGGGGCCGACATGTGCTTCTCCAGCGGGTCGGTCAGCGAGGCGCGCTGGGTGAACAGCGCGTCCAGCAGCTGCCGCTCCACGACGGATCCGATGACCTCGGCGGCCATCACGTCCGGGTGACCGGCGCCCGGCTTCACGATCGGCATCTGGGAGACGCCGTACTCGCGGAGCACCTCGATGGCCTCGCCGACCGTCTCCTCCGGGTGCATGTGGACCAGGGAGGGCATCGGGCCCTCCTTGAAGTCCAGGACCGCGCCGACGTTGGCGGAGGAGCCGGTGTTCTCCAGGAAGCCGTAGTCGGCCATCCACTCGTCGTTGAAAATTTTGCTCAGGTAGCCGCGCCCACTGTCGGGGAGCAGCACCACGACGACGTCCTCGGGGCCGAGCCGCCTGGCGACCTCCAGGGCTCCGACGACCGCCATGCCGCAGGAGCCGCCGACGAGCAGCCCCTCCTCCTTGGCGAGCCGCCGCGTCATCTGGAAGGAGTCCTTGTCGGACACCGCGACGATCTCGTCGGTGACGGTGCGGTCGTACGCGCTCGGCCAGAAGTCCTCGCCGACGCCCTCGACCAGATACGGCCGCCCCGAGCCGCCGGAGTAGACCGAGCCCTCCGGGTCCGCGCCGATGACCTGGACCGCGCCCTCGCTGATCTCCTTGAGGTAGCGCCCGGTGCCGCTGATCGTGCCGCCGGTGCCGACGCCCGCGACGAAGTGGGTGATCTTCCCCTCCGTCTGCTCCCACAGTTCGGGACCGGTGGTCTCGTAGTGGGAGCGCGGGTTGTTCGGGTTGGAGTACTGGTCGGGCTTCCAGGCGCCCGGCGTCTCGGTGACCAGCCGGTCGGAGACGTTGTAGTACGAGTCCGGGTGCTCGGGGTCAACGGCGGTGGGGCAGACGACGACCTCCGCGCCGTACGCGCGCAGCACGTTGATCTTGTCCGTGGACACCTTGTCCGGGCAGACGAAGATGCACTTGTAGCCCTTCTGCTGGGCGACGATGGCGAGGCCGACGCCCGTGTTGCCGCTGGTCGGCTCGACGATCGTGCCGCCGGGCTTCAGCTCCCCGCTCTGCTCGGCCGCCTCGATCATGCGCAGCGCGATGCGGTCCTTCACCGACCCGCCGGGGTTGAAGTACTCGACCTTGGCCAGGACCGTCGCCTGGATGCCTGCCGTGACGTTGCGCAGCCTCACCAGCGGGGTGTTGCCGACAAGACTGATCATCGAATCGTGGAATTGCACCGTGTACTCCGGGATCTCCGAGATGGTCCGGCCCAGAGTATGCGTACAGGCCCCACTCTGCGTACAGGGAGGAGTACACCGAGCCCCCAGCGGGGCAAGTAGGTACGTGTACGGCTGTACGGCGAGGAGGAGGTGGACCGGACTGTGTCGAGAGCAAGGGTGGCACGGCGGATCGCGGCGGGCGCGGCCTACGGCGGTGGCAGCATCGGCTTGATCGGTGCGGCGGCCGTGGGCGTGTTCCTGGCGGAGGTCCAGCTCGCGAAGCGGCAGGTGGGCGGCGGGACGGCTCCGGTCCCGCCGAGCGCGGACGGACGGTACGGAGTGGCGTTCGCCGGGCCGAACGACGCGATGCGGCTCGGGATGCTCGGGGACTCGACGGCCGCCGGCCAGGGGGTGCGGCGGGCCGGGCACACCCCGGGTGCGCTGCTGGCCTCGGGGCTCGCGGCGGTGGCCGAGCGGCCGGTGGACCTGCGGAACGTGGCTCTGCCGGGGGCCAGGTCGGACGATCTGGAGCGGCAGGTGTCGCTGCTGCTGGCGGACCCGGCACGCGTCCCGGACGTCTGCGTGATCATGATCGGGGCGAACGACGTCACGCACCGGATGCCCGCGACCCAGTCGGTGCGCTGTCTGACGACGGCGGTGCGCAGGCTGCGGACGGCGGGGGCGGAGGTGGTCGTCGGGACCTGCCCGGACCTGGGCACGATCGAGCCGGTCTACCAGCCGTTGCGCTGGGTGGCCCGGCGGGTGAGCCGGCAGCTGGCGGCCGCGCAGACCATCGGCGCGGTGGAGCAGGGGGGTCGCACGGTGTCGCTGGGCGATCTGCTGGGCCCCGAGTTCGCGGCCAACCCGCGCGAGCTGTTCGGCCCGGACAACTACCACCCCTCCGCCGAGGGCTATGCCACGGCGGCCATGGCGGTGCTGCCCACGCTGTGCGCGGTGCTGGGTCTGTGGCCGGAGACCGACCGGCTGGACGGCGGGCGCCGCGAGGACATCCTCCCGGTGGCGAAGGCCGCGTCGCAGGCGGCCCGGGAGGCCGGTACGGAGGTCACGGGGGCGCGCGCTCCCTGGGCGCTCCTCAAGCACCGTCGGCGGCGGCGCCTGCCCGCCTCCACGGAGCCCACCCCGCACCCGCACCCGGACGCCGCCCACGGGCCCGTGTAGGGGCCGTCACCACCCGGCAGTACGTCGACAGGGCATTGGCAGGTCCTCGACGGGCCCTCGGCAGAACATCCTGAGCAAGCGCTTAGAAAAGAGTCCCGCATCACACGGCCTGCCGGGTGACCCCGACGATACGTCCGGGTAACTTCCAGAGGAGTTCCGTCCGTCCACACAGCCTTCCAGCCCCCTTGGAGCCGCGTGATGCCCGAAGCCGTGATCGTCTCTGCCGCCCGTTCGCCGATCGGCCGCGCCTTCAAGGGGTCCCTGAAGGACCTGCGCGCGGACGACCTGACCGCCACGATCATCCGGACCGCGCTGGCCAAGGTCCCCGAGCTGGACCCGAAGGACATCGACGACCTGATGCTGGGGTGCGGTCTGCCCGGCGGCGAGCAGGGCAACAACCTGGGCCGCATCATCGCCGTGCAGATGGGGATGGACCACCTTCCCGGCTGTACGGTCACCCGCTACTGCTCCTCCTCGCTGCAGACCAGCCGGATGGCGCTGCACGCGATCAAGGCGGGCGAGGGCGACGTCTTCATCTCGGCCGGCGTCGAGATGGTGTCCCGCTTCACCAAGGGCAATTCCGACAGCCTCCCGGACACGCACAACCCGCTGTTCGCCGATGCCGAGGCGCGCACCGCCGCCCGCGCCGAGGAGTCCGGCGCGAGCTGGCACGACCCGCGCGAGGACGGCCTCGTGCCGGACGCGTACATCTCGATGGGGCAGACGGCGGAGAACCTGGCCCGGTCCAAGGGCGTCACCCGCCAGGAGATGGACGAGTTCGGCGTACGGTCGCAGAACCTCGCCGAGGAAGCCCTGAAGAACGGCTTCTGGGAGCGGGAGATCACCCCGGTCACCACCCCCGACGGCACGGTGGTCGCCAAGGACGACGGCCCGCGCGCGGGCGTCACCATGGAGGGCGTGCAGGGCCTGAAGCCGGTCTTCCGCCCCGACGGCCTGGTCACCGCGGCCAACTGCTGCCCGCTCAACGACGGCGCCGCGGCCCTGGTGATCATGTCCGACACCAAGGCGCGCGAGCTGGGCCTGACCCCGCTGGCCCGGATCGTCTCCACCGGCGTGTCCGGCCTCTCCCCCGAGATCATGGGGTACGGCCCGGTCGAGGCCAGCAAGCAGGCGCTGAAGCGGGCCGGCCTGACCATCGACGACATCGACCTCGCCGAGATCAACGAGGCGTTCGCCGCGCAGGTCATCCCCTCCTACCGGGACCTCGGCCTGCCGCTGGACAAGGTCAACGTCAACGGCGGCGCCATCGCCGTCGGCCACCCCTTCGGCATGACCGGCGCCCGCATCACCGGCACGCTGATCAACAGCCTCCAGTTCCACGACAAGCAGTGGGGCCTGGAGACGATGTGCGTGGGCGGCGGCCAGGGCATGGCGATGGTGATCGAGCGGCTGAGCTGAGCCGCAGCGGAGGGTAGGGGTCGCGCGAGGTACGAGTGCGGCACCTGCCCGCAGCGGAGGCGAAACTCAGCGCGACCACCAGCACGAGCGGCTGAGCTGAGGCGCCTGGCCAACCCCACCGAGCTCCGACCGTGACCGAATCTCCCCCAGGATGTGATCTGCGTCCCGGGGGAGAGTCGTTTCCGCAGGTCAGGACGGATATAGGGCTAAACACCGGACCGAAAGACCTGTCCATTTCGTGACGTAATGCACTGACAGCACGTACCGGTACAGGCCAAGCTGATGTAGGAAGTCGGGGGTATCGATAGAAACCGGGAGTATGTCAGTGAGCGCCATGTCATTTGCCCTGTTGCTGACCACCGCCGCTGCCACGGCCGTCGGCGCCGCCGCACTGCACGCCGCTCACGGGCTGCGCAAGCAGGTCGCGGCGCTGCGCACGGAGCTGGCCGCCGGTCACGCACTCCATCCTTCCGTGCCACCACAGAGCCGCGGTACGGCCACTCCCGCCGAGGAGATACGCGCGGCCGTCTCCGAGGCGCTCGCCGAGGAGCGCGAGCGCGAGCTGGCCGAGGCGCGCGCCTTCTGGGCCGCCCAGGAAGCCCGTGACGCCGCCGACGCCCCGTCCCTGCTGGGCGGCCTGTCCGGCCTCGGCGACGACGCCCCGTACTACCTGCCCCGGCAGGCCGACTTCGCCGGCCTGGAGTCGATGGACCTCGAAGCGGCCGAGGCGATGGAGGAGCTCGCGGAGCTGAGCGAGCGGACCCTCGCGGAGCACGAGATCGGCGAGCTGACCGACCTCCCGGAGATCGCGGAGTTCCCCGAGGACTCCCCCGAGCTGGCCGCCGCCCGCCGCCGCCACCCCTCGCACCCGGACTTCATCCCCGTACAGACACCGGTGGTCACCGACCACGAGCGCACGGTGAACCGGCTCGGGGAACTGGCCGACACCGCGACCGAGCTGACCGACGTGCGGCCCGGCCCGCTGGGCACGCTCGACGTGTACGTCTTCGCCGACGGCACCACGCTCTGCATGACCCCTGGCCACCGCGAGACCGCCGAGCGCCTCGCCGACGCCCTGCGGGCGGGCCGGCAGCCGGTGCTGCTGGGCGGTTCGGGAGTCTCGGGCGCCTACGCGCTGACCTTCTCCTGCGGCGAGGACAACGTGTACATCCTCGCCGACCGCGTCATCGCCTCGTTCTGACCGCCGGGCGCGGGCCCCTCGTACGCCTCACGCGAACGCCCGCGCCGCCGCTTCCCCGACATACCGCACGGCCTCGTCGAGCTCCTGGGACGGGGCCGTTTCCAGTGCCACGGCCAGGTCCCGCCCGGCGACGGCGAGTTGGTCGCCCACGGCGAACATCCCGGCGTCGGGCAGCTCACGCGGCTCGGCGTCCGGGTTCTCCAGGCGCTGGGCCCGGCCGGCGAGTTCGCGGGCCGCGGCCAGCGCCTCGGCGGCCGCGCCGCGCTGGAGGCGGCTCTGCGGGGCCGAGCGCAGCCGGTCGGCGAAACGGTCCACGGCCAGGATCAGGGGCGTCGTATCGAGCACCCGGCCGACCCTACGCGGCCCTCCCGCCCGGCTGCCAGCGGCCCTAGGGGGCAGGAGACGCGGAACGGCCCGCAGGCACGATGCCTGCGGGCCGTTCCGGTGTCGCGGGTCCTGCGGGTGTTACGCGTGCTCCGCGACCGGTCAGTCGTCGCCGCTGAGGATCGCGACCAGGCGCAGCATCTCGATGTAGATCCACACCAGGGTCACGGTGAGGCCGAAGGCCGCCAGCCAGGACTCCTCGCGCGGAGCGCCATACGCGATGCCGTCCTCGACCTGCTTGAAGTTCAGGGCGAGGATGCACGCGCCGATGACGATGGCCACGATGCCGAAGATGATGCCGAGCGCACCGCTGCGGAAGCCGAGGCCGTCACCGCCGCCGAACACGGCGAACAGGAGGTTGACCATCATCAGCAGCGTGAAGCCGATGGCGGCCGCCATCACGAAGCCGTAGAAGCGGCGCGTGACCCGGATCAGTCCGGTGCGGTAGGCGATCAGCACACCGGCGAAGACCGCCATGGTGCCGATCACCGCCTGCATCGCGGCGCCGGGTGCCCAGTAGACACTGACGATGTTGCTGATGACGCCGAGGAAGACACCCTCGAACGCCGCGTACGTCAGGATCAGCGGCGGCGAGGGCCGGCGCTTGAACGAGTTCACCAGCGACAGCACGAAGCCGATGATCGCGGCGCCGATGGCGACGCCGATCGCCGTGCCGACGTTCGCCTTGTCGACCGGCAGCGTCCACCAGGCGGCGGTCGCGGCGACGATCACGGTGCCGAGCGTCATCGCCGTACGTGTCACCACGTCGTCGATGGTCATCACGTCGGGACGGGCGGGCGCCTGTGGGGCGCCCTGGATGTCCGTCTGCGCGTAGGGGTTGGTGGCGTACGGGTTGGCGGCGGTGCCCTGCGCGTACGGGTTGCCCGTCGCGGGGGCCCCGGCCTGCGGCGTCGCGTTGAAGCCCGCGTGGCCGTTGTCGCGGCTGAACCCCCGTCGCGAGAAGACCGGGTTGCTGCTCCTCATCTCACTCCTCCATGGCCACACTGCGTGGCCTTGCCACAAGAGTAATGGGTAGGCAAAAGAATCACCCTAGTGCCAGGGGAGGATCTTTGCGGCAGCCTGAGGTGACGCCCGTCGAGAGCCCGGGAGGACTGGCGTGCGGGGCGAGATCACGGACCCGGGCGCCGGTCACGGGCTGGGCCGTCCGGGTCACGCACAGTGCGGCGCGTGGTGCCCGGAGCCGGACTCGAACCGGCACGCCCCCGAGGGGCAGCGAGGTTTAAGCTCGCCGTGTCTACGTTCCACCATCCGGGCGTGCCGCGCGACTCCGCGTTTGGCTACCGACCCTAGCCGGGGACGTCCCTCGATCAGCGGAACAGTGGCGCGATGTTGTCTTATTTTATTGACCGCTTGAGGGTCCGTCAGGACATCAGGCCAAGCTGACCGCACGCCCGCGGCCGATCTTGTGCGGTCCGCACACCGCACCGGAATGACGGAAAGTCGCCGCACTCGTACGGCCCAACGCGCCAGGTCCGCGCCATCCTTCGCCAGGGCATCCGCCACCCTCGGGTCCGGCTCCGCCCCGCCCCCGGGTCCGGCACCGCTCCGGAGGGGCCGGCCCACCGTCGGCGCCGCTCCCCACCCGCGTCCCGGCGCACTCACGGTGGGTGACCACGAAGCCGTGGACGCCCCCGCGGTCAGGGTCGATGTCATACCCGAGGAGGACGGATCCACGCCCCCGATGCGACTCAAGACGGCCCCGGGAACGGGCATCGGGAGTGACGACCTGGGCCGATCGGGGCGTAACGATGGAGTAAGTCCCCGAGGCATGGCGTCAGCCCTCGCCTCAGCACGGCCCGTGCATCCGCATCACCCGAACCAGGAGCGTCCCTGTGACCACCACCCCCACCGTTCACCGCGCCACCGCGGTGGCTGCCCGCGCCACGGAGCTGTCGAAGGTCTACGGCGAGGGCGAGACGCAGGTCGTTGCCCTGGACCGGGTGACCGTGGACTTCCCACAGGGCGAGTTCACCGCGATCATGGGCCCCTCGGGCTCCGGCAAGTCGACGCTGATGCACTGCGTCGCCGGACTCGACAGCTTCAGCAGCGGTTCGGTGCGCATCGGCGAGACCGAGCTCTCCACGCTGAAGGACAAGCAGCTCACCCAGTTGCGCCGGGACAAGATCGGCTTCATCTTCCAGGCGTTCAACCTGCTGCCGACGCTCACCGCGCTGGAGAACATCACCCTGCCGATGGACATCGCCGGCCGCAAGCCGGACGCCGCGTGGCTCCAGAAGGTGATCGACATGGTCGGGCTCTCGGACCGGCTGAAGCACCGCCCGACCGAGCTCTCCGGCGGTCAGCAGCAGCGCGTCGCCGTGGCCCGCGCCCTGGCCTCGCAGCCCGAGATCATCTTCGGTGACGAGCCGACCGGAAACCTGGACTCCCGCTCCGGCGCCGAGGTCCTCGGCTTCCTGCGCAACTCGGTGCGCGAGCTGGGCCAGACCGTGGTGATGGTGACGCACGACCCGGTCGCCGCCTCCTACGCGGACCGGGTCATCTTCCTCGCGGACGGCGCGGTCGTCGACCAGATGATGCACCCGACCGCCGACGGGGTCCTCGACCGGATGAAGGCGTTCGACGCGAAGGGCCGCACGAGCTGACGCCGTCGGCGGCCGGCCCACACGGCCGCCGCACCGGCTGACGCGGGCGCCCGGCCGTACCCCGGCCGCCGCCCCCGCGCGTCCCCGTCCCCCTTCCGGAACCCATCCCAGGACACACAGACATGTTCCGTACCGCCCTGCGCAATGTGCTCGCGCACAAGGCCAGGCTGCTGATGACCGTGCTCGCCGTCATGCTCGGCGTAGCGTTCGTCTCCGGCACCCTGGTCTTCACCGACACCCTCGGCAACGCCTTCAGCAAGCAGTCCGCCAAGAGCTACGACAACGTCGCCGTCTCCGTGGAGACGTTCGCCGGCGACGACGAGAAGACCTACGGCATCGACGAGGCCACCCTGGAGAAGATCCGGGGCCTGGACGGCGTGGCCTCCGCCACCGGCCGGGTCGACGGCTTCGCCGGGGTGGCCGACCCCGACGGCAAGCTGATCGGCAACGGCTGGTCCAACACCGGCGCCAACTTCGCCCCCGGCAAGGACGGCAAGGACGCGAGCTACGACTTCACCGACGGCTCGGGCCCGGCGAAGAACGGCTCGGTCGCGCTCGACAAGGACACCGCGAGCAAGGGGAAGTACCGCGTCGGCGACCCGGTGCGGGTCGCGACCAACGGCCCGGTGAAGGAGTACACCCTCTCGGGGATCTTCACCACCGAGGACGGCGCGGTCAACGCGGGCGGCAGCCTCGTGCTGTTCGACACCGCGACCGCCCAGAAGCTCTACCTGAAGCCCGGCGTCTTCCAGAACGCCACCGTCTCCGCCGCGGACGGCGTCTCCGACCAGAAGCTGCTGGCCGCGGTCGAACCCCTGCTGCCGGAGGACGCCAACGCGCAGACCGGCAAGGCGCTGGCGGACCAGCAGGCGAAGGAGATCGAGAACGGGATGGCCGGCCTCAACGGCATGCTGCTGGCCTTCGCGGGCATCGCGCTGTTCGTCGGCATCTTCCTCATCGCCAACACCTTCACCATGCTGATCGCCCAGCGGACCCGTGAGCTGGCCCTGATGCGGGCCATCGGAGCCACCCGCCGTCAGGTCAAGCGCTCGGTGCTGATGGAAGCGGCCGTCGTCGGCACGCTCGCCTCCGTCATCGGCTTCGCCACCGGCCTCGGCCTCGCCACCGGACTGCGCTCCGCGATGGGCCTCCTGGGCGGCAAGATCCCCGCCGGGCCGCTGGTCGTCTCGCCGACGGCCGTCGGATCCGCCTTCGCGGTCGGCATCCTGATCACCGTGCTGGCCGCCTGGCTGCCCGCCCGCCGGGCCGCGAAGATCGCCCCGGTGGCCGCGATGAGCAGCGTGCACGCCACCGCCTCCACCAAGTCCCTGGTCGTACGGAACTCCATCGGCGGCGTGATCGCCCTCCTCGGTGCCGCGGGCATCGTCGGCGGCGCGGCGGCCGGCGGCACGTCCGGCAGGCAGCTGGTCGCGGGCGGCGCGTTCTTCGCCCTGATCGGCGTCATCATCCTGATCCCGCTGCTGTCGCGCCCGGTCATCGCCCTGGTCCGGCCGCTGCTGAAGAAGCTGTTCGGCGTCTCCGGGAAGCTGGCCTCGCAGAACGCGGTCCGCAACCCGCGGCGTACCGGAGCCACCGCCTCCGCGCTGGCCATCGGACTGACCCTGGTCACCGGCATCTCGGTGCTCGGCGTCACGCTCGGCCAGGCCATCGACAAGATGACCACGGACAACATCAAGGCCGACTACCTGATCTCGATGGCCAACGGCGGCTCGCTCGACCAGTCCGCGCTCACCGCGCTGACGAAGGCCGACGGCGTCTCCGCACTCTCCCCGCAGCAGGCGACCTGGTTCGAGGTCGACGGTGGGGGCTACTCGGCCTCCGGCGTCACCCCGGGCGACGTGGAGAAGGTCTTCTCCATGAAGACCGTCTCCGGTTCGCTCGGCTCGCTCGAGGACGGGCAGGTCGCGGTCGGCTCCAAGACCGCCAAGACCCACGGCTGGAAGACCGGCGACACCCTCCCGGTGACGTTCGACGACGAGAAGAAGGGCGAGGTGAAGATCGGCGCGCTCTACGAGGAGAACGAGTTCCTCTCGCCCTTCGTGATCCCGAAGGAGCTCGCGGACAAGCACAGCGCCACGTCCCGCCCCGACATCCGCGAGATCTGGATCAAGGCGGACGGCGGCGCGAGCAAGGCCAACGAGCAGTCCATCGTGGACGCGCTCGGCGACAACCCGGCGATGAGCGTCATGGACCGGCAGGACATCCGTGACAGCTTCGGCGGCTTCATCAACACCGCTCTGAACATCATGTACGGGCTGCTCGCCATGGCCCTGCTGATCGCGGTCCTCGGGGTCGTCAACACCCTCGCGATGTCGGTGTTCGAGCGGCAGCAGGAGATCGGCATGCTCCGTGCGATCGGCCTCGACCGGGGCCGCGTCAAGCGGATGATCCGTCTGGAGGCCGTCGTCATCTCGCTCTTCGGCGCGGTGGTCGGGGTCGGCCTCGGGGTCTTCCTCGGCTGGGCGATCGGCCAGACGCTGTCCGCCGACATCCCCGGCTACGCCCTGGTCATCCCGTGGGACCGACTCGGCCTCTTCCTCCTCCTCGCCGGCCTGGTGGGCGTCCTCGCCTCGCTGTGGCCCGCGCGCAGCGCCGCGAAGCTCAACATGCTGACGGCGATCAAGACCGAGTAGCCCGGGCCCGGGGAGACCGGGACGTGGGGACGACGAGGGGCCGGTGCACCGCTGCCAAGCGGTGCACCGGCCCCTCACCCGTTGACGACGTACGCGTACGGGTCAGGCACCTTTGTCCTCGGCGGACTCGGCCCAGGTGCGGGCGCGCAGCGGCATCCGGGAGCCGCCGCCGTCCAGCGGGCGCACCGCGAGGATCTGGTTGACGCCGATCTTGTTGTGCTCGAAGGAGAGGGCCGATGCTGCCATGTACAGCCGCCAGACCCTGGCCCGGCCCGGGGAGGTGGCACGTACCGCCCGCTCCCAGTGCTGCTCCAGGTTGGCCACCCACCGGCGCAGGGTCAGCGCGTAGTGCTCGCGCAGCGTCTCGACGTCCCGGGCCTCGAACCCGGCCTCCTCCAGGGTGGCCAGGGTGCGGCCGAGCGGGGCCAGTTCGCCGTCGGGGAAGACGTAGGCGTCGATGAACGCGTCGATGCGGTAGGCGTCCTCGTCCCTCTCGGGGCGGCGGGCGATCTGGTGGTTCAGGAGGCGTCCGCCGGGCTTCAGGAGGGCGTAGAGGTCGTCCGCGTACTCCCGGTAGCGGACCGATCCGACGTGCTCGGCCATGCCGATCGAGGAGATCGCGTCGTACGGGCCGTCGCCGACGTCCCGGTAGTCCTGGACCCGGATCTCGATCCGGTCGGTCAGGCCCTCCTCGGCGATGCGCTTGCGGGCGTGGGCGGCCTGCTCCTGGGAGAGGGTGACGCCGGTGACCTGTGCTCCGTACGTACGGGCGGCGTGGATGGCCATGGAGCCCCAGCCGCAGCCGACGTCCAGGAGCCGGTCGCCCTCCTTCAGGCCGAGCTTGCGGCAGACCAGGTCGAGCTTGTCGCGCTGGGCGTCCTCCAGGGTCCCCCCGTCCTGCCAGTAGGCGCAGGAGTAGACCATGGAGGGGCCGAGCACCAGGGCGTAGAAGTCGTTGCCGACGTCGTAGTGGTGGCTGATGGCCTTCTTGTCGCGGCGTCTGGTGTGCAGCGGGCCGGTGCGGCGGCGCACCTCCTCGGCGGGCGGGGCCGGGGGCGGCCAGGGGCCGGCGAGGTCGAGGAGGCCGCGGGCGAAGGCTCGGACCTTGGGGTCGCGGACCGGGTGGACGGAATCCTTGGCGTCGGCGCCCCGGTCCCAGAGCAGCCCGGCCAGATGGCCGAGCGCTGCGTACAGGTCGCCCTCGATGTCGATCTCCCCCGCCACCCAGGCGCGGGCCAGGCCCAGTTCGCCCGGCTTCCACAGGAGCCGGCGCAGGGCGCGGCGGTGGCGGATCACGAGGACCGGGGCGCCGGGCGGCCCCGATTCACTGCCGTCCCAGGCCCGGACACGGACCGGCAGGGGTTCCGAGAGCAACTCCTCGGCGAGAGCGGTCAGCCGCGACGCGGCGTCTGCCATGGCGCACACCTCCGTGGTGTTTCCCCGACAAGCACACAAGCACGACAAGCACAGGCGAACAGACATGCTCGTTGTCCCGCCTCGCCACTCCGGTGGCGTGGCGAGGTACACCTGCGTCAACTGTCCTCGCACTCTCCGTCATCCCGCTACCGGGCAACGAAACGGCAAAACGTGTGTACGCGCCATCCATATGGGCGGGAACGGGCCACGGCCCGCCGTCCGGCCCCGGTCCGGATCCCCGCCGGGATACGCCGAAGGGGCCGTCCGCACCACGGATGGCGGACGGCCCCTTCGGGCGTCGTACGGTGCGCTCCCCGCGGAGCGCTTCACCGGGGGGTCAGGAGGCCTTGGCCTTCTCGCCCTCGGACTTGGCGGCGGCCGGAGCCGGGGCCGGCTTGGCGGCCTCGTAGAACTCCTCGCGCGGCGTCTCCATGGCGCCGAGCGAGACGACCTCGCGCTTGAGGAACATCGCCAGCGTCCAGTCGGCGAAGACCCGGATCTTGCGGTTCCAGGTCGGCATGGCCATGCCGTGGTAGCCGCGGTGCATGTACCAGGCGAGACGGCCCTTGAGCTTGATCTTCACCTTGCCCATGACGATCATCGCGACACCCTTGTGCAGGCCGAGACCGGCGACCGCACCCTTGTTGGCGTGGCTGTACTCCTTCTGCGGGAAGCCCCGCATACCGGAGATCACGTTGTCGCCGAGGACCTTCGCCTGACGCAGCGCGTGCTGGGCGTTGGGCGGGCACCAGGCGTTCGGGTTGCCGGCGCGGCGGCCGACCATGTCCGGCACCTGGGCGTTGTCGCCCGCGGCCCAGATGTAGTCGGTGCCCTGCACCTGGAGCTTCTCCGAGGTGTCCACGTGGCCGCGGGGGCCGAGCGGCAGGCCGAAGCGCGCCAGCGCCGGGTTCGGCTTCACACCGGCGGTCCACACGATGGTGCTGGAGTCGACCTCCAGGCCGTTCTTCAGCACCACGCGGCCGTCGACGCAGGAGTCCATCGAGGTGGAGAGGTAGATCTCCACGCCGCGGCTCTCCAGGTGCTCCTTGCCGTAGGCGCCCAGCTTCGGGCCGACCTCGGGAAGGATCTTGTCGGCGGCGTCGACGAGGATGAAGCGCATGTCCTCGCGCTTCACGTTGGTGTAGTACTTCGCCGCGTCACGGGCCATGTCCTCGACCTCGCCGATGGTCTCCGCGCCGGCGAAGCCGCCGCCCACGAAGACGAACGTCAGCGCCTTGCGGCGGACCTCCTCGTCGGTCGTGGAGTCAGCCTTGTCCAACTGCTCCAGGACGTGGTTGCGCAGGCCGATGGCCTCCTCGACGCCCTTCATACCGATGCCCTGCTCGGCGAGGCCGGGGATCGGGAAGGTACGGGAGACCGCGCCCATCGCGATGACCAGGTAGTCGAAGGGCAGCTCGTAGGCCTCGCCGACGAGCGGCGCGACCGTGGCGACCTTGCGGTCCTGATCGATGGTCGTGACACGACCGGTGAGAACCTCAGCCTTGGGCAGCACGCGTCGCAGCGGGACGACGACATGCCGAGGCGAGATGCTGCCTGCAGCAGCTTCGGGGAGGAAGGGCTGGTACGTCATGTACGACCGCGGGTCGACGACCGTGACGGTCGCCTCTCCGTATCGCATCTTCTTCAGAATGCGACGAGCTGCGTACAGGCCTACGTACCCACCGCCTACAACGAGGATCCTGGGACGCTCCGTGGTGCTCATGCCATCGAGTATCCACCCCTCCCCAGGGGGGTGCTCGTGAGCCCCTTCACAAGGATTGGACGACCCTCTGCTACACTTCGCCGCCCACGTGACCCAGGTCATGGGCACGAAAGGGAACCACGGCGCCGCGGGAAACGTTGTTCACCGCTTGTGAGCTGGCCCTTGACCCTTGGGGACGGGTGGACCACCCCTCCCCTTCATACGGACGCAACGCTCCCGGAACGCGTACGCGACACCTCCGCACCCCCTCCGGGGCGACCGGTTCCGGCCTGATGGCCCCCAACTGCGACCAACAGGGCCCCATTCCTTGTGAAGAAGTTCACGAAGTTTCCCGCGACGTGTCCTCGGAACGGCCCCCGGACGGCCCGGAGAGGCCGGGCCAGGGGCTCAACAGTGCAGGTGGCGATGCGATTGAGCGGGCAGCCGGAGCGCTGCCCGCCCGGCTACGCGACGCTCCAGGCGATCCCGTCGAGGATGTCGTGCTCGCTGACGACGACCTCGTGGGCCCCCGTCCGCTCCATCACGGCGAGCAGGACGAGCGCACCCGCGCCGATCACGTCCACCCGGCCCGGGTGCATCACGGGGATCGCGGCGCGCTCGTCGTGGGTGGAGCGGAGCAGGTGCTCGGTGATCGCGCGGACCTGGCCGCGGGTGACCCGTGAGTGGTGGATGGCCGCGGAGTCGTACTCCGGCAGCTCCAGCGCGATTCCGGCGATCGTCGTGACGGTGCCCGCCAGTCCGACGAGGGTGCCGGCCCCCTTGAGCTCCACAACCTGCTCGGCGAGGTCGAGTGCGGCGTCGACGTCCGCGCGGATCGCGGCGACCCGCTCGTGGCTGGGCGGGTCCATGACGGCCCCGTCCACGGTCAGGTGCCGCTCCGTCATCCGTACGCAGCCGATGTCCACGGACCGGGCCGCCTCCACCCCGTCCGAACCGAGCACGAACTCGGTGGAGCCGCCGCCGATGTCGACGACCAGATACGGCTTCTCCAGGCGGTCGCCGCCCACCAGCTCCTTGGTGGCCCCGTCGAAGGAGAGCTGCGCCTCCTGGTCGCCGGTGATCACCTCGGGCTCGACGCCGAGGATGTCCCGGACCCCGGCCACGAAGTCGGCGCTGTTCTCGGCGTCGCGGGAGGCGGAGGTGGCGACGAAGCGGATCCGTGCAGCGCCCAGCTTCTCGATGGCAGCCGCGTACTCACGGCAGGCGGCGAACGTCCGCTCCAGCGCCTCGGGGGCGAGCCGGCCGGTCCTGTCCACGCCCTGGCCGAGGCGGACGATCGTCATGCGCCGGTCCAGCTCGGTGAAGGAGCCGGTGGCGGGGTCCACGTCGGCGACGAGGAGCCGGATGGAGTTCGTGCCGCAGTCGACGGCGGCGACCCGGGTCACGCGTCCTTCCCGTCGGCGGTGCCGTCCAGGGGGCGGAAGGCGAAGTGGCCGCCGTCGCCCTCCTCCACCGTCCAGCCGTCGCCCTCGGCCGGCGTCGCGCACGGCGTGACGCAGGGGCCCTTGGCCCACCACTCGGGCAGCATCGCGATGGCCTCGTCGCCCAGCGGGTTCACCCCGGGGCCGGCGGCCAGCGAGTGGCCGACCAGGACGTGCAGGCACTTCACCCGGTCCGGCATGCCGCCCGCGCTCGGGAAGCCCTCCAGGACCTCGATGGCGTCGCGGCGGGTGATGTAGTCCTCGTGCGCGGCCCGGTAGGCGTCGGCCAGCTCCGGATCGGTCTCCAGACGGGCCGTCATCTCCTTCATGACCCCGTTGGCCTCCAGCGTGCCGATCGCCGAGGCCGCCCGGGGGCAGGTCAGGTAGTACGTCGTCGGGAACGGCGTGCCGTCCTCCAGACGGGGCTGGGTCTCCACCACGTCCGGGTTGCCGCACGGGCAGCGGTGCGCGATGGCGCGCAGACCGCGCGGCGGGCGGCCGAGCTGCTGCTCGAACGCGGCGATGTCCGCGTCGGTGGGCTTGGTGGACTCGGTCTGCGGAGGGGGCGTTTCCATGCCTGCCTTGGTTCTGCTCGGAAGCTCGTGGAGGTGGACGTACGGAGGGACGTACGGGGTCGGTGTCAGTCGCGGTCGTCGGGCCGGTCGGCGCTGTCCACGCCGTCCCAGAGGTTCGAGTGCCACGGCCGGTCGCTCGCGCCCGACTCGCCGCGGCGGTCCCGGGCCGCGTCGGGGTCGGCCACGGTGTAACCGGTCTCCCCGGGGAGGACGTAGTGGAGGTGCTGGCGGGCCAGCCGCTTGATGTACGCGTCGTCCTGGAGCCGCGCCTTCTCGTCCCGCAGCTCCTCGGTGCGCCGCTCCGCCTGCTGCGAGAGCCGCTCCTGCTCGGCGATCTCGTCGCGCTGGGAGACGTACTGCCGCATCGGATAGGCGAGCGCCACCACCAGGGAGCAGACCACCAGCGCCAGGAACGCGGCCCGGCCGGTGAGCCGGGAGCGGCGGGCCTGCCGGCGGTTCTGGGATCGGTACACGCGGGCCGCGGTCTGCTCGCCGAGCAGTCGCAGCCTGGTCGCGGTGGAGAACCGGTCGCGGTCCTTCCCGGCCATGTCTCCCGCCTCCCCATCACACACGTCCGTCCCCGCACACGGTACGGGACCGGGTGCGGGGACGGGCGGAGGCTACCGTCCTGACGCTACGGGTCAGCCCTTGAAGCGCGGGAAGGCGGAACGGCCCGCGTACACCGCGGCGTCGTCGAGGATCTCCTCGATGCGCAGCAGCTGGTTGTACTTGGCGACGCGGTCCGAGCGGGCCGGGGCGCCGGTCTTGATCTGACCGCAGTTCACGGCGACGGCGAGGTCGGCGATGGTGACGTCCTCGGTCTCGCCGGAGCGGTGCGACATCATGCACTTGAAGCCGTTGCGCTGGGCCAGCTCGACGGCGTCCAGGGTCTCGGTCAGCGAACCGATCTGGTTGACCTTCACGAGCAGGGCGTTGGCGGAGCCCTCCTCGATGCCGCGGGCCAGCCGCTCGGGGTTGGTGACGAAGAGGTCGTCGCCGACGATCTGCACCTTGGCGCCGATGCGGTCGGTGATGACCTTCCAGCCGGCCCAGTCGTCCTCGTACAGCGGGTCCTCGATGGAGACCAGCGGGTACGCGGAGACGAGCTCCTCGTAGTACTCGGTCATCTCGGCGGCCGAGCGGGACTTGCCCTCGAACTCGTAGACGCCGTCCTTGTAGAACTCGGACGCGGCGACGTCGAGCGCGAGCGCGATGTCGCGGCCCGGGACGTAGCCGGCCTCCTTGATGGCCTCGACGATGAGGTCCAGGGCGGCGCGGTTGGACTCCAGGTTCGGGGCGAAGCCGCCCTCGTCGCCGAGTCCGGTGGACAGGCCCTTGGTCTTGAGGACCTTCTTCAGCGTGTGGTAGACCTCCGCGCCCCAGCGCAGGGCCTCGGAGAAGGACTCCGCGCCGATCGGGGCGATCATGAACTCCTGGACGTCCACGTTGGAGTCGGCGTGCGAGCCGCCGTTCAGGATGTTCATCATCGGAACGGGCAGCAGGTGCGCGTTCGGGCCGCCGAGGTAGCGGAAGAGCGGCAGGTCGGACGCCTCGGAGGCGGCGTGCGCGACGGCGAGCGAGACGCCGAGGATGGCGTTCGCGCCGAGCGAGGCCTTGTTCTCGGTGGCGTCGAGGTCGAACATCGCCTGGTCGATGAGGCGCTGCTCGGTGGCGTCGTACCCGACGAGCTCCGGGCCGATCTGCTCGATGACGGCGAGGACGGCCTTCTCGACGCCCTTGCCCATGTAGCGGTTGGGGTCACCGTCGCGAAGCTCGACGGCCTCGAACGCTCCGGTGGAGGCACCGGACGGAACGGCAGCACGGCCCGTGCTGCCGTCGTCGAGGCCAACCTCGACCTCGACCGTGGGGTTGCCCCGGGAGTCGAGGATTTCCCTGGCTACGACGACGTCGATGGACGGCACGAGGCATCTCCTTCTGGGATCTGACACTGGTTGTGCAGGGTCACTGTGGCCTTGCGGCACGAGCCTATCGGGCCCGGCCGCGTCGACCGGCCGACCGCCCGCCTCCTGGGACGAAAAAGGACCCAAGGACCTGCATCACGGGACAAAACTCTAGAAATCTACTGAGTGGTAACAACAAGAGGTGAACGCATGGGCCATCGGCGCCCGCCGCTCACGAAGAACCCGGCCCGGCGCGCTGGGGGACGAGCGCGCCGGGCCGGGAAGCCGTGCGAGGAGAAGTGCCGCCGGACGCTTCTCCTCCGGGGAGGAGAGACGGCGGTTACTTCAGGTGGAGCTGCTGACCCGGGAAGATCAGGTCCGCGTCCTTGACGATGTCGTCGTTGAGCTTGAAGAGCTTGCTCCAGCCGCCCTTGACGTCTTCCGCCTGGGCGATGGTGCTCAGGGTGTCGCCGGCCTTGACCTTGTACTCGCCGTCGCCCTTCTGGACCTTCTCGCCGGTCGGGGTGGTGACGGTCTTCTTGCTCTCGGCCTTGGGGGCCTCGCGCTGCTCGGAGCGCGTGGTGGGCTGCTCGGCCTGGCGCTCGGGCTGCGCCTGCTCGGGCTTGCTCTCGCCGGAGCCGGAGCCGGTGTTCACGCCCGGGTCCACACCGTCGTTGGTGAGGCCGCCGGCGCCGGCGCAGGCCCAGGCGCCCGGGCCCTGCAGGTCGAGAAGCTTCTCGGCGGCGGCGATCTGCTGGTCCTTGGAGGCCAGGTCGGCACGGGAGGCGTACTGCGTACCGCCGGCGGCGGCCCAGCTGGACTGCGAGAACTGCAGTCCGCCGTAGTAGCCGTTGCCGGTGTTGATGGACCAGTTGCCGCCGGACTCGCACTGGGCGACGGCGTCCCAGGTCTCGACGGAGGCGGCGGAAGCGCTGGTCGCGCCCATCAGCGGGACGGCGATGGCGGCACCGGTGACACCCGCGAGGGTGGCGATACGGGTGGCCTTGGACGGGCGGCGGTGCTTGCCCTTGCTGTTCAGCAGCATGGAAGGAATCTCCTCACCGACGCCTACGAGGTGAGCTGTCGGGTTCGGGCTGATGAGTTGCCCGGTCGCGCGGTGCTGCTCGCGACTTCACCCCTAGCCGGTCCCGTACGTCCCCGTCGGTTCGACGAGGCGTCCGGACCCGGCGGCTTACCTGGGTCCCCCGCTCCTGCCTACGGCGCTTACGCGTCTGTTCCCTTCGACCGACGGCAGGATTCGGCGTGACGGTCGACGGGGCCCGCGGTGCGAGCGGTTCCGACCGTAAACACAGGCAACCCCGACATTCAAAGATGGACATAGGGGGCAATCAACCCGAACTCGCCGTGACCGACGGGCTGTTTCCGCAGGTGGGGGGCGATTCACCCGGACCGGCCGGACGAATCACGCCAGTTGAAGCAAAGAGACCCATGTCTCACTTACGCAAAAGTGGACATAGGTCTCTTAACTGCCTCGCTTTTCGGGGTGTTTTCCCGAATTCGATCAGTTGGCGGCGGGCGCCCCGGCGGACGTCTCGGCACCCTCCGGTGCGGCCGGGTCCGCGTCCTCGCCCGCACCGCGGTCCAGGCGCAGGTCCAGGTTCTGGCCGGGCAGGATCAGGTCCGGGTCGGAGCCCAGGAGGTCCTTGTTCGTCTCGTACAGGCCGGTCCAGCCGCCGGGGATCTCCTGGGCGTCGGCGATCGCCCAGAGGTTGTCCCCGGGCCGCACCGTGTACCCGTCGGCGGCCGCCGCGCCACCGTCCCGCGCGTCGCCTTCGCCGCGCGATGCGTGCCGGCCGGAATCACGGGGGCCGTCCTTCCGGCCCCCGTCGGCCTCCTCGGGCGCGGGGGCGCCCCGGTGCTTGCCTCCCTTGCCGTCGCCCTCGCCCGTCGAGGCGTCGGGGGCGGTGGAGGGGTCCGAGGCGTCGGGGGCGTCGGAGGCGGGCGGGGCGGAGGGCGTCACCGAGGAGTCGGGAGTCCCGCTCCCCTTCTCCGCGCCACCACTACCGCTCTTGTCCGCCTCATCACCCTTCTCACCCTTGCCCGTTTCACGTGATTCACCGTATTCACCGGTTGCGTCCGCTTCGTCGGTCGGGGTGGGGGCCGGGTCGGCCGAAGGGTCCGCCGACGGATCGGCGGACGGGTCGGCCGACGGGTCCGTGGACGGCGAGGTGCCCGGGTCGACGCCGGGCAGACTGCCGTCCACCGCGAGACCGGAGATCACCGCACAGCTGGGCCACGCCTTCGGGCCCTGGTCGCCCAGGACCTTCTCGGCGACGGAGATCTGCTGCGAGCGGCTGGCGAGGTCGGCGCGGGGCGCGAACGCCGCGCCTCCGTACGCCGACCAGGTCTCCTGCGAGAACTGGAGCCCGCCGTAGTAGCCGTTGCCGAGATCGGCGCTCCACATGCCGCCGCTCTCGCACTCGGCGACCCGGTCCCAGGTGGTGGCCTCGGCCGCCTGCGCACCGCCGGCGCCGAGCAGGGGGATGGCGATGGCCGATCCCGTCACGCCCGCGGCGACGATGAGGGCGGGTGCCTGACGAGGGCGGCGGTGTCTGCCGTTCGCGGAGCCCATGAGTATGCCTTCCGTGCGACTGACAAGCGAGTGACCTGAGCGCCGCGCAGCGGATTCCGTGCCGGACTCCGTGCTGCTTCGGAGCACAAGTGACGCGTGAGCAAGGTGCGACCGACGCGTCGAACCGTGAACCTAGCGGGACTCGAACGTGTGTCACAAGTCGATGCAGCCCAGATCACGTGAAAGTCACGGAGTTGACACTGTGTCACTTTTTTCGGATCGGCTACCCGGCTCGAACGCGACCGGAAGGGTGCGCAGTCCACGCATGATGAGCCCGCCACGCCAGCGCAAATCGCCAGGTTCTCCCGCAAGTCGCAGGTCGGGAAGGCGTTTCAACAGGGTGGTCAGCGCGGTCTGCCCCTCCAGCCGGGCCAGCGGCGCTCCCAGGCAGTAGTGGATGCCGTGTCCGTATCCGAGGTGCTGATTGTCACGCCGCGCAAGGTCCAGGGTGTCCGGATCCGTGAACCGCTCCGGGTCGCGGTCGGCCGCCGCCAGCACCACCAGTACGGGGTCCCCGGCGGCGATCTCCTCGCCGCCCAGGGTCAGCGCCTCGGTGGCGTACCGCCAGGTCGCCATCTCGACGGGCCCGTCGAACCGGAGCAGCTCCTCGATCCCGGTGGCCAGCAGGTCGCGCTCCCCCGCCGCCAGGGAGGCCTCCAGCCGGGCGCGCTGCTCGGGGTGGCGCAGGAGCGCGTAGGTCCCGTTGCCGATGAGGTTGACCGTCGTCTCGAACCCGGCGAACAGGAGGATGAACGCCATGGCGGCCGCCTCGTTCTCCGTGAGGTGCTCGCCGTGGTCGCTGGCCCGGATCAGCCCGGAGATCAGGTCGTCGCCCGGGTTCTCCCTTTTACGGTGGATGAGTTCGGCGAGGTAGCCGCGCATCTTCTTCACCGACCGGGCGACCCCGCCGCGCGGCCCGCCGCCGTGCCGGATCATCATGCCCGCCCAGTCCCGGAAGTCGTCCTGGTCCTCCTCGGGGACGCCGAGCAGGTCGCAGATGGCGTAGATGGGGAGCGGGAAGGCGAAGTCGTGGATGAGATCGGCGTTCCCCTTCTCCACGAAGTCGTCGATGAGCCGGTCCGTCAGCTCCTGCACGCGGGGCGCGAACTCCGCGACCCGGCGGGGGGTGAACGCCTTGGACACGAGCCGGCGCAGCCGGGTGTGGTCCGGCGGGTCGATATTGAGCAGATGCGTCATCAGCTCCGCCTTGCGCTCCCCCGGGATCCCCGTCTTCCCCTTGGCGTGCGGCGACTCGGCGTGGTTGGCCGGGTTCTTGGAGAGCCGCGCGTCGGCGAGCGCCTCCTTGGCGTCCCCGTACCGGGTCACGAGCCAGGCCTCGACCCCACTGGGCAGCGCGGTGCGGTGCACGGGGCGGTGCTCGCGGAGCCAGGCGTAGGCGGGGTAGGGGTCGGTGGCGAACTCCCAGGTGAAGAGTTCGGGGCCGGGGGCCGCCGGGACGGCCTCGCTCGGGGCGGCGCTGTGGGGGCAGGCGGAGGGCTCGGGGGTGCGGGGGGCGGGGCTGTCGTTCACTCCTTGACGGTATCGGTCGGCGGACCGACGTCTTCCCGCAGCTTCCCGGCGTGCTCCGCCCCGCCCTCCGCCGCCAGGATCGCGTCGCGGTAGGCGCGGGCGGCGGCGCGCAGGGCGGTCTCCGGGTCGACGCCGTTCGCCTCGGCGCGTACGGCGAGGGCCAGGAGTTCGTAGCCGATGGTGTCGCCCGTGGGGAGGGGGACGTCGAGCTCCGCCGTACGGACGCGGCTCGCGAGCTTCGCGGCGAGGGCCAGGCCGGGCTGGCCCAGGGGGACGCCTTCGGTGACCGAGGTCCGCTGCTTCTCGATCGCCTTGGTGCGCAGCCAGTGCGCGTGGACGTCCTCGGGGGTCTCGGCGCTCTCGTCGCCGAAGACGTGCGGGTGGCGGTGGATCAGCTTGTCGACGAGGCCGCCCGCGACGTCGTCGATGGCGAAGGGCTCCGCCCCGTCCTCCGGGCGGCCTTCCTCGGCGATCCTGGAGTGGAAGACGACCTGGAGCAGGACGTCGCCGAGCTCCTCGCGCAGTTCGTCCCGGTCGCCGTCCTCGATCGCCTCGACCAGTTCGTACGCCTCCTCGATGGCGTACTTGGCGAGGCCCCGGTGGGTCTTCCGCGAGGTCCAGGGGCACTCGCGGCGGATCCGGTCCATGACCTGGACCAGGTCCAGCAGGCGGGCCCCGGGCAGGTCGTAGGAGCCGGGGAGCAGTTCCAGGTCCGGCATGGCCACCCGGCCCGAGCCGCCGAGCCGGGCCAGGCCGTCCGTCAGGCGGCTGTCGCCCTCGCCGCCGGCCAGGACGACGACGGTCCGGCCGCCCGCGCAGTCGGCGACCAGTTCGTCGGCGGAGGGCGTAACGTGCTCGACGCTTACGCCCGCCTCACGGAGGTAGGGGAGCTGCGGGTGGTCCGGACCGGGGACGAGGACCCGGTCGGCGGCGTGCAGCGTCTGCCAGGCCGGCCAGGACAGCAGGCCGGGCGCGACCCGGTGGCTGGCGGTGAGCAGGACGATGCGGCCGGGGTCGGCGGGGGTCTCGACGGGGGCGTCGGGGGCTTCGGCGTTCACTCTGCGAACCTACCCCCGGCCCCGGGGTCGCCGGCCCGCCGGTACAGGCGCCCGCCGGTTCAGGCGCCTTTCGCTTCGGGCGCCCTTCGGCTCAGGCGCCGGCCGGGGAGTCCTTCGGCGCGAACTCGGTGACCTGGGTGATCCAGGGCGCGCTGTAGTTGCCGAGCTGCATCTTCTGGTCGTCCCAGGTGCCGAAGCGCGGGTTGACGTCGATGTCGAGAGCCTTCGACGCCTTGGTGAGGGCCTCGCCGACGACCTGTTGGCCGGCCGGTGTGCCGAGGTCCGCGCCGAGCGCCTCGGCCAGCTTCGGGAGCTGGACCTCCTGGCGCATGTCGGCGTCGATCTGGTCCGGGGCGACCCAGCGCTGCTGGAGCATCATCGCTTCGAACCGCTCCTCGCCGCCCTGCTGGGCGCCGCTGGCCTTCCGCATCTCCTGGATCTCCTTGCGGGAGACCGTGACGCCCGCATCCGCGGCGGCGCGGTCGAGGATCCGGCCGAAGATCAGCCCGTGCAGCTTCGCGCGGCTGAGCTGGCCCGACTTGTTCACCAGTTGGGCGGCCTCCGGGGAGCTTTCCTGGGCGCTGCGGACGTCCGCGGCCCGATCCTGGACCGTCGACACCTCGATCCGATCGCCGCCCACGACGGCCGCGGCGCCGGGGTGGGACTGGTTGCCGCAGGCCGAAAGGAGGGGCGCGGCGACGAGTGTCGCGGCGAGGACGGCGAGCGCGGTGCGACGACGGCGGTGCAAAGGAGCCTCCCGGGGAGAGTTTGTGCATCAGTGCACAAAGCCTTGCGGTGATCGATGTTAGGCAGTGGAGGTGGCCGGTGCCACTGATTCGACCAACGATTCGGGAGGAGTTGGGGATGTGGTCGGGAAGAGGGCCCGGGAAGTGGTCGGCAGAGTGGTCGGGACGGTGCTCCGGCGGGGGCGGTACGGGGGACGCTGTCAGCCTCCGCGGACGTCCCGTTGGTGGCTGAGGAGGCGGCGCAGGTCCATCGGCAGCGGGTGGTGCGGTCCGTAGGTGCGCTCGGCGTCGTACAGCAGGGCCTGGAGCTGTGCCCGGCCCGCGGTGTGGTCGCCGACCGCCAGGAGCAGTTGCCCGATGCGGTGCCGGATGTCGAGTGCGCGGCCGGGGTCGGAGGCGATCGGCCCGTAGGCGTTCTCGTAGTACGGGAGGATCGCGCGGTACTCGACCAGGGCGGCCCCGGCCTCGCCGAGCTGTTCGAGGCACTGGGCGGCGTCGTAGCGGAACTGGAGGGCCTGGGCGTCGGCTTGGCCCGCTTCGGCGGTACGGTCCTCGGCGAGGCGGCGCAGCTCGGGCAGGGCGCGGCGGTACTGCCCGTCGTCCATCAGTGTCGCGGCGTACTGCTTGCGCAGGATGCGGACGACCGGTGAGTGCTCGCCGTGCTCGGCGGCGGCGGCCGGGAGCGTGGCGCCGAGGACGTCCACGGCCTGGGTGATCCGGCCCTCACCGAGCAGCTTCTTGACCTCGTCCACGGCCCGCGCGACGTCCGGCCGGGCGGGCGGCGGCGGGGTGCTCGGCGGCAGGTGGGCGGGGCGCGCGGGGGCCGGGGCGGCGGCCGGGGGCGGGGTGAAGGACGGCGGGGCGCCGAGGGAGGGGGGCGTCGCGGCGAAGGTGGCCGGTGCGGGCACGGAGGCGGGGGTGGCTGCCCGGTCCGGCCAGGGGGCGTGCGGGCGCAGGAACGGGCGCGTCGGGTCGAGCGGCTCGGCGGGGGTCCCGTGCTTGGGCAGCAGCGGGGCGAGGTCCTCGTACACCTCCTGGGCGGAGGCGGGCCGGTCCTGGGGGTCCTTGGCGAGGAGCCGCAGCACGAGGGCCTCCAGCGCGGCGGGGACCTCGGGGCGGGTCTTCCGGACCGGCAGCGGGGACTCGTAGAGGTGGCGGTGCAGGACGCCGAGCGCGGTGGAACCGGCGAACGGCACGTCACCGCTGAGGAGTTCGTGCAGGAGCACCCCGAGGGCGTACAGGTCGGTGTACGGGCCGACCGCCCCGCCCATCGCCTGCTCGGGGGCCATGTAGGCCGGGGAGCCGATGGGTGAACCGGTGTGGGTGAGGCGGGTGGTGTCCGTGTCGAGGACGGAGGCGACGCCGAGGTCGAGAACGGTGACGGTGCCGTCGGGCCGGACCATCACGTTCCGCGGCTTGAGGTCGCGGTGGACGATCGGCACCGCGTGCACCGCGCAGAGGACAGCGCAGAGCTGGGCGGCGACCGCGACGGCCCACGGCCAGGGGTACGGGTTCCGTTCGGCGAGATGGTCGGCGAGGTCGGCGCCCTCGACGTACTGCATGACGAGGTAGAGGTCGTCGTCCTCGCTGCCCGCGTCGTGGACGGTGACCAGGCCGGGGTGGTCGACCTGCGCGGTGACCCGGCACTCGCGGACGAACCGGCGGCGCAGTTCGTCGGCGGCGTCGCTGCCGGTGGGCCCGGCGACCCGGTCGGGGCGGAGCAGCTTCACGGCGACGCGGCGGTCCAGCCGCCGGTCATAGGCCGTCCACACCTGACCCATGCCGCCCTGGCCGAGGATGGTCGCCAGTTCGTACCGGTCGGCGATGATCCGCCCGCTCACCGGCCCTCGCCCTCCCTGTTCTCCTTGCGGAGGTAGTCGCTCAGCTCGTCCAGCTCGGCGCGGACCTGGTCGAGGCGCTGGGGTGCGGGGGTGGGCGTGGGCGGCGGGGTCGGCACGGTGTACGGGTTGGGCTGCGGGTGCTGGTTCTGGTGCTGGTGCTGTCGTGCGGGGTGTTGCTGGTACGGGAGGAGCGGTGCGGGGTGCCCGGGAGCGCTGTACGGGGGCGGGGAGCCGAGGGAGCCGTAGTGGCGGATCTCCACGTACAGGTAGTAGGTGAGCACCCCGGCCAGCAGGACGACGATCCAGAGCAGCATCAACAGCACCGCCGCGTCCGACATCTCGTCGGGGTCGTCCGGTGTGGCCATGATGAAGGCGAACAGCGCGACGTTGAGGACGATCACGACCGCGAGCAGGAACCAGTCCCGCGGCCTGCGGGTGACGATCGCGAGCCGCAGCATCGCCACCCAGCCCAACAGGCCGCAGCTCAGCACGGTCACCGTCACGAGGATCACGCGCACCGCCGTGAGCGTCGCCGGGGACGGCCGGGATGTCGTCTGCTGCTGCGGCGTCGGGCCGTAGCCGTGCATGTGCTGCTCCTGGGACGCGTATGTCGGACGTGTGGGGTGAGCGTATACACCTCCACCGACGGGCCGACCCCGGGTTGTACCCAACCGTTGTGCTTCGCCCCGCCCGCGGCCCCGCAGCCCCGGTCACCCGGCCGGTGCCGGGGCTCCGCCCGTGAAGTCCACCTCGGCCGCCGGCAGTACGCGCACCCGCCGTCCGGGGAAGCGGAGGTTGCGGTAGATCTCGTTGTGGTGCGCGACGGACGCCTCCGGTGCGGCGTACGGGCCGGGGCCCGGCCGGACGGACGTGGTGTGGCCGTCCGCGACGAGCACCACGTCGTACCCCCGGCTCAGCGCCTGCCGGGCGGTGGACTCGACGCAGATCTCGGTGGCGAACCCGGTGACGACGACCTCGGTGGCCCCCCGGGCGCGCAGGACCGTGTCCAGCTCCGTGTCGAGGAAGCTGTCCGGGGCCGCCTTGGGCACGACCGTCTCACCGGGGGCGGGGGCCAGTTCGGGCACGATCCACCAGCCCCCGGTCCCGGGCTCCAGCTCGTCGTCCCCCTGCTGCGCGAACATCACCGGCGCGCCGGCGGCCCTGGCCCGCGCCTGGAGGCCGGCGATGGCCTCGACGGTGGCGGCCGCCCGGTACGCCATCGCCACCAGGGCGTTCTGCATGTCGATGACGAGGAGGGCGGGGACGTGCGCGGGAGCCGTGCCCGGACGGGCGGGTATCGCGGTGGGAGCCGTGCCCGGACGGGCGGGTACCCCGGTGGGAGCCGTGCCCGGACGGGCCGGTCTCGTGGTGGGCACCCTGCCCGGACCTTCCGGCCTGGGCATCACAGCTGGTGCCGCACCCAGACGTTGGGCTCGACGTAGACCGCGTAACCGTGCGCGAGCGCGCAGTGCACCGGGAGGAGCGCCCCGGGGACCTCCACCGGACCGTCCGTGTCGAACGGCAGCCCGGTCCACTCCCGCCACTGCGCGAGCGAACCACTCACCGTCATCGACACCGTGGCGACCGAGTCCACCTTGCCGCCCGCCCGGGCGTGGACCCGCAGCCAGGGGTCCTCGGGCAGCCCGTCCTCGGGGCGGGTCAGCCGGGCGTACTCCTCCATCGGCAGGCCGGACCGCAGGTGCTTGCCGTTCGGCCGCACCGGGGCGACGAGCTGCCCGAAGCCGAGCCGCCGCGCGTTGTCGCGCAGCGCGGCGAGCATCCGGCCCGATATCCCCTTGCCCAGCTGGCCGGTGGCGACCGTGATGTCGATCGCGCTGACCGTGTCGGGGGTGTTCCCGCGACGCAGGTCCGAGAACGCCCACAGCAGCGCCTGGTCCCAGCCGCCGACGGGCAGTTCGCCACGCCCCTGGGTGTCCAGCAGGAAGGGCACGCTGAACGCGCGCGCGACCACGGCGCCTTCGGGGTCGGTGGCGACCAGTACGTACTGGGGGAACTCGACGGCGATCCGGGGGAAGTTCGCCCAGCCGACGAGGTCCTCCAGCATGAACTCCGGCCAGGTGTCCGGCATCCGGTCCAGGGCGTCGGCCAGCTCAGGGCGCTCGGCGAGGGTGGTGATGTTCAGCTCCATAAGCGCGACCCTAAACAGCCGCAGCACCTCCGACCAGCGAATATCGGCTCGGAACCACCGCGCGCCCACCGCGCGCGCCCACCGGCTGGTTCCGGCCGGAACCGACCGGAACCAGCCGGAACCATGAGGTGTTCATGCCGCGTCCCCACCCGTGACTTCGCACCCGGTGCGCCACTCGTCGAGGAGCAGAACCATGACCCAGCCCGCCACCACACCGCCCCGCCCCCGGAGAGCCGCCGGGTGCCTCCGGAGCGTCGTCGTGCTCGCGGTGATCCTCGGCCTGGGCTACGGGGCGTTCAAGATCTTCGGTGACGAGTCCTCGAACAAGTACTCCAAGTCGCCCTCGTCCTCGTCCGCGTCGGACGGCAAGGGCGGCTCGTGGGAGATCGGTGACTGCGGAGGTCCCGACCCGGAGAACAAGCCGGACGGCTACCGCGCCTTCGACTGCGACGAGGCGGGCGCGACCTTCAAGGCGCTGAAGATCGAGGACGCGAGCTTCCTGCCCAACGCGATCCAGTGCCCGGCCGGAACGGACTTGATCATCCAGGTCTCCCGGGTCTTCGGCTCCGGCGACGACAAGAAGGGCGGCGGCATCCCGACCAACACGGTCTGCGGCCGCAACCTGACCGGCGACCACCCCGGCGACGCGGGCGCCGGCGGCGGCCAGCTGGTCGAGGGCGACTGCATCTCGGCGACGGCCAAGGAGATCGCCTGCGCCTCGGCCGGGGCGGACGCCTTCAAGGTCCTCGGCCTCGTCAAGGAGAAGACCGAGTGCCCGGCGGCGACCACGGAGCCGATGCAGCTGATGATGGCGATGGGCCGGCCGTACGACGTCATCTGCGGCGGCAAGGTCTGAGACCCGCCCGCTCCCCGGTGCGGTGGCTGCCGCCCAGTAGCCGCTCAGCCACCGCACTGGGTGAGCATGGTCCGCTTGTCGGCGGGCGTGACCGGGAGTTCGTACTTCAGCGAGACCTGGGCGAACCGTACGGCGTAGGAGCAGCGGATCGGCTTGTACGGCGGCAGCCAGGAGGCGGGGCCGGAGTCCCGTTTGGCGTTGTTGGCCGGGCCGTCCACCGGGATGAGGTTGAGCGGATCGTTGGCGATCCGCTCGCGCTTCGCCTCGTTCCAGCGGGCGGCGCCCATCTGCCAGTTGTAGGACAGGGGCATGACGTGGTCGATCTGCACCTCGGTGGCCCGCTGCTTCCGCCAGTCGATGCTCTCGCCGGTGTAGGGGTCCTGGAGGGTCATCGACATGACCACGCAGTCGGATCCCGCCTTGTGCTCGATGTCCTTGCCGTCCCGGGCGAGCAGGTCGTTGCGGGTGTCGCAGCCGTTGCGGGCGAGCGGGATGCCGTCGATCCCGTCCTTCCAGGCGTAGCCGAACTTCTCCCGCTCGTAGCCGGTCTTCGGGCCGCGCCCCTTGGTGGCCACCTTCTCGATGACCTTCCGGGCGGCGGCCCGGTCCGCGTCGGTGGTGAGGGGGGCCAGGCCCGGCTTCGTACCGTCGGGGTTGTCCAGCGGACCGGCGCCGAAGCCCTCGGCGGACCGCGCGCCCCCGTCGGTCCCGCCGCTCGCGCTGTCCCCGCCACCGGCCGCGAGGCCGTCGGGGCCGCAGCCGCCCGCCAGGGCGATCACGACGAGAGCGCCGATGGCGGGCAGGGCCGCCGCTCGGTGCGTACGGCGGCGGTGCGTACGGGGAGCTATCACGTGAAGCCGTCCTGACGGGGAGAGAGCCGAACGCCGAGAATCCTATGGGCGCCTTCCCCGCCGGAGGGGTTTCCATGACGGCGCTTCAGCACACGGGGCTCCCCGGCCCGGTCACACCTTCCCGATGCCCAGGGTGTTCTCGGCGGGCAGCATCCCCGACCCGATGACTTCCAGCCAGGGCTCCCCCAGCAGCTCCACCAGCCGCTCGCGCCCCTGCTCCCCCAGCGCCCGCCACGGCCCGGCGGCCTCTTCGTCGGTACGCAGCTCCACCTTTACGCGCAGCTCGCGCCCCGCGTCCGTGGCCGTGCCGTCCGCAGCCAGCAGCCCGCGCTCCCGCAGCCGCCGCCGGGCCGCGCCCCACTCCTCCGGGCCCCATTCCCGGCTCGCGAACACCTCGGGGGGCGCCGCGCCGACCGCCGCGAAGGAGACCAGCGACTCGACCGGGTCGAGGCCGGCCTCGACGAGGGCGGCGATGTGCCCGTCTCCCCGGTGTTCACGCAGAACGGTCGCCGCCTGCCAGAGCACCAGGTGCGGGGCGTCGGGCCAGGGCAGCGCGGAGTTGGCGGCTCCGAGGCCGCCGGGAGTCCCGGGTCCCGCCGCCTCCGCCGCGCGGCGGGCCGGCGCGGCGGCCTCGGCGAACTCCGGTCCCTCCACGCGGTCCCCGAACAGGGCCCGATAGGACCGGTCGACGGCCCGCAGCCGGGCCGCGAGCACGGCCTCGGGGGCGGCGGTCGCCCAGCCGCCCGGAACGTAACGCTCCACCATGGCCGGGGCGAAGCTGTGGAACGTCCGCACCGCCTCCTCCGCACCCACCGCCCCCAGCGGAGCCGCCCGCCAGGCGAAATAGCTCGCCCAGCGCTCCTCGGTGTCGTACCCCAGGGCGGCGGCCTCCTCGAAGGCCTCGGGGGCGTAGTACAGAACGGCGTGCAGGGGCTCCAGGAGGTGCCACATCTGCCGCACACGGGCCGGTTCTCCGGTCATGATCTCCACCCTTCAGAACAGGCGTCACACATCTTGCCAATGACTAGATCAGACCCCCAGCATGCGCGCACCGCTGAAACTTGTCAATGACAAGATGCCGGGTAGGGTGCTGCCATGAACAGTGAGCGCGAGCGCACCTACCACCACGGCGACCTGCGGCGCGTGATCCTGGACGCCGCCCTCAACGTCATCGCGACGAACGGCCCCGGCGCCCTGAGCCTGCGCGACCTGGCCCGGCGGGCCGGCGTCTCGCACGCGGCTCCCGCGCACCACTTCAAGGACCGCACGGGCCTGCTGACCGCCGTGGCCGCCGAGGGCTACGCCCTGTTCGCCGACGCACTGGCCGCAGCCCCGGACCTCCGGGAGCGGGGCGTGGCGTACGTACGGTTCGCGGCGACGCACCCCGCGCACTTCCAGGTGATGTTCCAGCCGGACCTGCACCGCACCGACGCCCCGGACCTCCTGGCCGCCCGCGCCCGGGCGACCGAGGCCCTGCGCGCGGGCGTGGCGGACCTCCCGCCGACCGGCCGGGGCGAGGACGACCGCCTCGCGGGGGTGGCCGCGTGGTCCCTGGCCCACGGCTTCGCGACGCTGCTGCTCAGCGGCGCTCTGGCCGACGCGATGGAGGGCCGGGACCCGGAGGAGGCGTTCCGGTCACTCACGGCGTTGATCTTCACGCCGGAGAAAGGCCGCGACAGCTGACACGGGCCCCCCTAGGCTGCCCCTCATGGGCGTTTTCTCCTGAGCCACGGACGAGGTCCCGCACCGGGACCGGAAGCAGCCCGGCGTCGACAGCCGGGCCTCGTTCGTACGCCCCCGCACCCCACTCAGGAGACCCGGCCATGCCGCACACCCCGCCCGCCCACGCCCGTGAGGCCCGCACTCCCCTGCCCGCCGGAGCCCCGGCGCTGGCCCGCCGCGTCGAGCTGCTGCGCACGACGGCCGAGGCCGATCCACGGGTGGAGGGCGTCCTCCTCTACGGCTCGTGGACGCTCGGCGAGGCCGACGCCCACTCGGACCTGGACGCCTGCCTCTACGTACGGGAGGAGGACGTCGACGCCTTCGACGGGCGGGAGTTCGTGGAACGGCTGGCCCCGCTGAAACTGGTGTACACCAACATGTACGGCATCCTCGCCGTGGTCTTCGACGACCTGATGCGGGGGGAGTTCCACGTCGAGCCCACCGGCCCCGGCATCGCGGAGATCCGCACCTGGCACGGGCAGGTCCACTTCCCCCGCCCCGAAGCGGCCGTCCTGCTGGACCGCACCGGCGACCTCACGGCCGCCGCCCGCGAACTGGCCGCCTTCCGCCCGCCGGAGCCGGTGGCCACCGCCCAGCAGCTCACGGACGAACTGGCCAACTGGACCCTGATGCTGGCCCACGTCCAGGCCCGGGGCGAGTACGCCCGCGCCCACAACCTGCTGCACGCCGTGATCGCCCCGCTCCAGCTCAAGCTCTGCCGCCTGCTGCACGGTTCGACCACCCACTGGCTCACCCCGAGCCGCGCCCTGGAGGTGGACCTGCCGTCGGCGGACGTCGAGCGGTACGCCACGACGACCGGGCCGCTGACCCCGGAATCCCTCCGCACGGCGGCGGCGAACAGTTGGCGGTGGAGCCGGGAGCTGGCGGCCGGGGCGGCGGACCGGTGGGGGACGCGCCTGCCTCTGGGGCTGCACGAGGAGATCGCGGAGGCGCTGGCCCCGGCCGAGTGACCTCAGCCGGTCGAGCACGGAGTTGTCCTGCGAGACCGTCCGGGCGGCGTTCCCTCGGCTGCCGCCGCCCCGGTCGGCCGCGTCCGCGGGGCCGATGCCCCATCGTGATGCGCGGGTACACAACCCTGGGGGGGGTGTCGGCCGTCTGTAAGGCGCTGGAGGGACGATCCTTCGGCGCCATTCGTACGGAGATCGGGGATCAGGTGGGGAAGCAGGTCTGGAGAGCCGTCGTGGCCGGCGGTGCGGCGGCGGTGTTCACGGCGGTGGCCGCGGTGCCGGCCGGGGCGGCCGAGGGCGGGGCCTCGTTCAGCCGTGTCCAGGTGAACGGCGGCAAGCCGATCGTCATCGGGACGACGAAGGAGGTCGCCGTGCCCGCCTCCTTCCGGATGACGACCACGAAGCCGTGGAAGGCGCCGGGGTTGGTGTTCCTCCACCGCAACAGTGGGGAGGAGCAGCTGTGGCACTCGATCGAGACGAACGACTGCCCCAACCAGGTCGGCGCCTGCGACATCAACGAGACGATGTACTTCGACCCGAGCGTGTGGGACATGCGTAACAGCGAGGCCGGGGCCTGGAGGGTCGGGGCCGAGGTGCGTTTCAAGGACGGCAGCGGTGACGTCGACGACAAGGGCATGACGGTCTACGTCCAGCGCAACTCCCGGCTGACCGTCAACGCCTCACCGGAACCGGTGGCCAAGGGCAAGACCATCACCGTGACCGGAAAGGTCACGCGGGCCAACTGGGAGACCAGGAAGTACGCCTATTACGGTGGCCGCCACGTGAGCTTGCAGTTCAAGCCTTCCGGCTCGGCCTCCTACAGCACGGTCAAGAAGGTGTACGCGGACGGCTCGGGCAAGCTCAAGACGACCGTGAAGGCCTCCAAGTCGGGTACGTGGCGCTGGGCGTACTACGGCAACACCACCACCGGTGCGTCGACGTCGTCCGGGGACAACGTCGTGGTGAAGTGACGTCTGCCGTGTCGGCGGACCGGTGGAGGCCGAGGACTTTGGACCGCTGAGCCGGGAGACCGCCGCCGAGGGATGACAACGGCCCTCCCTCGCCCGGGCGTCGATGCGGCCCCATCGACGCCCGGGCCCCCGGTACCCCGTGACGGCCCACTCGTCCGCGAACCAGGAACGGCCCGGCTGCCCTTCCTTCTCCAGAAAGCGCGAAAAGGAGCTTCCTAGGGAGCCCGGGCGGTAGCGGAGTCACGCGTGGGTGCGGTGGGGCGAGTGAGCGGAACGGGATGGCGCGCGAGCCACTCCTGGAACTCACGGTGCCGGAACTGGTAGACGCCGCCAGTGATACGGATCAGCTCCGCCGCGTGGCACCAGCCCAGGAAGCGGCTCAGCTTGAACGGGACTCTGCGGAAGTGAACCAGCAACCAGCACAGGTACATCACCGTGTACAGCACTCGGGCCCACAAAGCTCCTGGGGACCACGCCAACCCACCGGCACGGGAATTCGCCGTCCGCCTCGACGTGACGGACGACCTCGTACGGCTGGAGGTCCGGGACAGCGGCGACGGGCGGCCGGAGATTCAGCACGCGGACGACAGCAGTTGCTCAGGGCACGGGCTGTTCCTCGTCGGTGAGCTCGCCGCGCAGTTCGGTGTCGACCACCACGTCGTGGGCAAGACCGTGTGGGCCGCCTTCAAGCGGCCTGCGACGCCGTAGGGGCTCGGGCCAGACGCGTCGGGCCCCGCCGGTCAGCCCGGCGGGGCCCGATCGTTCACGCAGTACCCGGCCCTTAAGACCCCAGGATCGTCGTCAGAAACTCCCCCGTCCACGCCAGCAGTTCGCGGCCGATGACCGGCTTGCCGCCGATCCTTCCGGCCGTCGGGCGCGGGACCAGGAGCTGGTGCGCGGTCGGCTTGATGACCGTCTTGGGGTGCAGACGCCTCAGGCGCAGCTCCTGGGACTCGCGCAACTCCACCGGGGCGAAGCGGATGTTGGAGCCCTGGAGGACGATCTCGCCGACGCCGCAGGCGCGGGCCAGCATGCGCAGGCCGGCGACCAGGAGGAGGTTCTCGACCGGTTCGGGCAGCGGGCCGTAGCGGTCGGTCAACTCCTCGCGGACCGCGCGGATGTCGTCCTCCGAGGAGGCCGCGGCGATCGCGCGGTAGGCCTGGAGGCGCAGCCGCTCGCCGGGGGCGTAGTCGTGCGGGACGTGCGCGTCGACCGGGAGCTCGATCTTGACCTCCAGCGGGGGCTCCTCCTGTTCGCCGCCCTCCATCTGGGCCCGGTAGTCGGCGACCGCCTCGCCGACCATGCGGACGTACAGGTCGAAGCCGACGCCCGCGATGTGGCCGGACTGCTCGCCGCCGAGCAGATTGCCCGCGCCGCGGATCTCCAGGTCCTTCATCGCAACGTACATCCCCGCGCCCATCTCGGTGTGCTGGGCGATGGTGGCCAGGCGTTCGTGGGCCGTCTCCGTCAGGGGCTTCTCGGGCGGGTAGAGGAAGTAGGCGTAGCCCCGGTCGCGGCCCCGGCCCACCCGGCCGCGCAGCTGGTGCAGTTGGGAGAGGCCGAAGTTGTCGCCGCGCTCCACGATCAGGGTGTTCGCGTTGGAGATGTCGATGCCGGACTCGACGATCGTCGTGGAGACCAGGACGTCGAACTTCTTCTCCCAGAAGTCCACCACCACCTGTTCCAGGGAGGCTTCGGACATCTGGCCGTGGGCCGTGGCGATCCTGGCCTCCGGGATGATCTCGCGGAGGCGGGCGGCGGCCCGGTCGATGGACTCGACCCGGTTGTGGATGTAGAAGACCTGGCCCTCGCGCAGCAGTTCACGGCGGACCGCCGCGCCGATCTGCTTCTCCTCGTACGGGCCGACGAAGGTGAGGACCGGGTGGCGCTCCTCCGGCGGGGTGGTGATCGTGGACATCTCGCGGATGCCGGTGACCGCCATTTCGAGCGTACGGGGGATGGGCGTCGCGGACATCGTGAGCACGTCCACGTTGGCGCGGAGCTTCTTCAGCTGCTCCTTGTGCTCGACGCCGAACCGCTGCTCCTCGTCCACGATGACCAGGCCGAGGTCCTTGAACTTCGTCTCGGAGGAGAAGAGGCGGTGGGTGCCGATGACCAGGTCGACGGCCCCGTCCCTGAGGCCTTCGAGGGTGGCCTTGGACTCCGTGTCCGACTGGAAGCGGCTCAGGGCGCGGACATTGACCGGGAACTGGGAGTAGCGCTCGGTGAACGTGCCGAAGTGCTGCTGGACCAGGAGAGTCGTGGGGACCAGGACCGCCACCTGCTTGCCGTCCTGGACCGCCTTGAACGCCGCCCGGACCGCGATCTCCGTCTTGCCGTAGCCGACGTCGCCGCAGATCAGCCGGTCCATCGGGACCGTCTTCTCCATGTCCTCCTTGACCTCGGCGATCGTGGACAGCTGGTCGGGCGTCTCCGCGTACGGGAAGGCGTCCTCCAGCTCGCGCTGCCAGGGGGTGTCCGCGCCGAAGGCGTGGCCGGGGGCCGCCATCCGGGCGGAGTAGAGCTTGATCAGGTCGGCGGCGATCTCCTTGACCGCCTTCTTCGCCCGCTGCTTCGTCTTCGTCCAGTCCGCGCCGCCGAGGCGGTGCAGCGTCGGGGCCTCGCCGCCGACGTACTTCGTGACCTGCTCCAGCTGATCGGTCGGGATGTAGAGACGGTCGCCCGGCTGGCCGCGCTTGGCCGGGGCGTACTCGACGAGCAGATACTCGCGGGTCGCGCCCTGGACCGTGCGCTGCACCATCTCCACGTACCGGCCCACACCGTGCTGCTCGTGGACGATGTAGTCGCCGACCTCCAGCGTCAGCGGGTCGACCGTCTTCCGGCGGCGGGCCGGCATCCGGCCCAGGTCCTTGGTGGCGGTGCGCTGGCCGGTCAGGTCCGTCTCGGTGAGCACGGCGAGCTTCAGCGCCGGGTCGACGAACCCCTGCTCGATGGCCCCGCAGGAGACGTGCACCAGGGACGGGGTCAGCTCGGTCAGGTCCGCGTCGAGGCGGGCCGCGATGCCCTCGCCGCCCAGCACCTCGACCGTACGGGTGGCCAGGCCCTGGCCCTCCGTGACGTACACCGTGCGCCAGCCGTCGGCCAGCCAGCCCTTGGTGTCGGCGAGCGCACGGGCGGTGTCGCCCCGGTACGCCTCGGGGGCGTGCATGGAGAGCTGGAGGGTGTCGTCGTCGTGGTCGGCGGCGTCGGCCGCGAACGGCGAGATCGACCACCACATCATGTCCAGCTCGCGGGCCCGGTCCCGGACGTCCGCGATGCCCCACAGCGAGGCCGCGCCCACGTCGATGGGGGCCTCGCCGCCGCCCGCGCTCGCCGCCCACGACGCCTGGAGGAACTCCTGGCTCGTGGCGACCAGGTCGGCCGCCCTGGTACGGACCCGCTCCGGGTCGCAGACGATCGCCATCGCGTCCTGCGGCAGGACGTCGAGCAGCAGCTCCATGTCGTCGACCAGGACCGGGGCCAGGGACTCCATGCCCTCGACCGCGATGCCCTCGGCGATCTTGCCGAGCAGCTCGCCCAGCTCGGGGTGCTGCTCGGCGAGGGCCGCCGCCCGCTCCCGCACCTGGTCGGTCAGCAGCAGCTCGCGGCAGGGCGGGGCCCACAGCCCGTGCGCGGCGACCTCCAGGGACCGCTGGTCGGCGATCTTGAAGTAGCGGATCTCCTCGACCTCGTCGCCCCAGAACTCCACCCGAAGGGGGTGCTCCTCGGTCGGCGGGAAGACGTCCAGGATCCCGCCGCGCACGGCGAACTCGCCGCGCTTCTCGACCAGTTCGACCCGGGAGTACGCGGCGGCCGCCAGCGCGTCCACGACCTCCCCCAGATCCGCGCTCTGCCCGCCGGCCAGCGCCACGGGCTCCAGCTCGCCGAGCCCCTTGACCTGCGGCTGGAGCACGGAGCGGATCGGGGCGACGACGACGGAGACCGGCCCCGTCTCCGGGTCGTCCTCGCGGGGATGCGCCAGGCGTCGCAGCACGGCGAGGCGGCGGCCCACGGTGTCCGACCGGGGCGAGAGCCGCTCGTGCGGCAGCGTCTCCCAGGACGGGTACTCGGCGATCGTGTCCGGCGGCAGCAGGGTGCGGAGCGCGGCGGCCAGGTCCTCGGCCTCCCGGCCCGTCGCGGTGACGGCCAGCACGGTCCGGCCGGTCTGCCGGGCCAGCGCGGCCACGGCGAACGGCCGCGCGCCGGGCGGGCCCACCAGGTCGACGTGGGCCCGGTGCCCGTCCCCGGCAGCCTTCACCGCCTCGGCGAGCGCCGGGTCCGTAACGACGACATCCAGCAGACCGTGCAGGCTCATGAAGTTTCCGTCCGGGGTTCAGATCAGGTGCGGCTCAGGGTTCACCGGCAGCCGGCTGCTACCGGGGCAACGCGAAGGGCCCGACACGTCAGGGGTGCCCGATCCGCCGGGCACCCCCGGGGGCCGGGGTGACTTCCAGAGTACGACCCGGCGACGACAGCCGCTCCCGCAACCGGTGAGCCTGCGGTCCGCCGTGCCGCCGCCCGTACCCCCGGCCCGGCCGCCCGCCTTCCCGCCCGATCCCGGCCGGCCCGGTTCACACCCGGTCCGGATCGGCCAACGCATGTCCAATTCCGGCCGGCCCGGTTCACACCTGGTCCGGATCGGCCACCGCGTGCCCGAATCCGGCCGTCCGGTCCGCGCCCGGCACCGCCGTCCGTCGCGCCGGCACCGCCGCTCGTCGACGGTCGCGCACCGTTCATCTCCGTCCCGCGCACAGTTACGCCGGGGGTCCTCACAGGAGTGTTCCCAGCGTCTAGTCTTTGCCCGACCATTGCACGGACACGCGGACGGGTACATCGACCGGCGCGCCACCCATGCGGTACGGGGCACGGTCAACGGCACGGGGCACGGGCGGAGCGAGCAGCGGCCGGGACGGGCGGCGCGGGGCGGAGCACCCTCGGCGTACACCTCCACGGCACCAGGCATCGGGGGCGTACGTGGGCGAGAACGAGATGTCTGTCTTCGGGGTCCCGGAGGCCGAGGAAGAGATCTACCGGCACTTCCTGCGCAACCCCGGCACCCGCGCCGACGAGCTCCACCTCCTGTCGCACTCCCGCCCCCGGGAGGCGCGCGCCCGGATCGCCCGGCTCCAGGAGCTGGGGCTGCTGCGCGCCGAGGACGCCGAACGGCGGATCTTCCCGACGGATCCCGAGGTGGCCCTGGCCCGACTGGTGGACATCCGGCTGCACACGCTCCATCAGGAGCTCCAGCGCGTCACCCGGTCGCGGCACGTCATTGCCGGTCTACGCGCGGAGCAGGGGGCCCGTACGCCCCCTCCCGACATCACGGGTGGCGCGCTCCTGGCCCACCGCAGCGGCTTGGTCTCCAGCATCGTCTCCCTGTGCGAGCGGATCTGGGACCAGGCCGACGAGCTGTCCCGGGCGGGCGGCGGCACGGAGAGCGGCGAGGGCGACGCCGCCCCTCGCCCTTCCGGCATCGAGCGGCGGGTGCTGGTGTCGATGTGCACGGTGGGCAAGGACGAGGCGGGCGCGCGGGAGCTGGGAGTGTCGGTGCGGACCTATCGGCGACACGTCGCCGATCTGATGCAGACGCTCGGCGCGGCCAGCCGGGCACAGGCCGCGCTGCTGGCCCGGGAACGCGGTTGGATCTGAGGCCGTAGGCCCGTAGGCCCGAAGGCCCGAAGGCCCGCAGGCCTCGGCGGGGTGGGAAACGCGGGGCGGAAGACGAACGCGGTGCGGGGACGCGCGCGGGAAGCGGGGTGTGGGGAACGCGCTCGGCCCCGGGACGTTTGGAGGAACGTCCCGGGGCCTGCGGGTCATCCTACGGTGACACCCGGAGGGTCACCGTGGTCGGGAGGACGCCGGCTCATCCGTCCGCCGCGATGGCGTTCAGGACGTTCATCCGGCCCGCCCGGAAGGCCGGGACGAGAGCGGCGAACAGTCCGACGAGGGCGGAGCAGGCGAAGACCGTGAGGATCGTCGGCCACGGGATTTCCAGGACCTCCAGTCCCTCCAGCGCCAGCAGTTTCTGGGCCGCGGTGCCCCAGCCCATCCCGAGTCCGAGTCCGAGCAGCGCCCCGAAGAGGGCGATGACCACGGACTCCAGCCGGATCATGCGGCGCAGCTGGCGGCGGGAGAGCCCGATGGCGCGCATCAGGCCGATCTCGCGGGTCCGTTCGACCACGGACAGGGCGAGGGTGTTCACCACACCGAGCACCGCGACGATGATCGCCAGGGCGAGCAGGCCGTAGACGATGTTCAGCAACTGGCCGATCTGGTCCTTCAGGTCTTCCTTGAAGTCGGCCTGGTTCTGCACCTTGTAGACGGGGTACTCGGCCATCGCGCTCTTCAGGGCCGCGTACGCCTCCTTCTCCTTGCCCTCCTCCGCCTGGCCGAACATGGCCACGTTCTGCGGCATGCTTTCGGCCGGGACGTAGGACATCGCCGTCGTGAGGTTGGTGTACATCGCGCCACGGTCGATGTTGCTGTCGTCGGAGGTGATGGCCGCGACCTTGAGCTTCGCCGTCTCCCCCGCCTTGAACGCGACGGTGAGGGTGTCGCCGACCTTGACCCCGTGCTTCGCGGCGTAGTCCTCGCCGACGGACATGGCGTTCTTGCCGTACGCCTTCGAGAGGTCGCCGGAGATCGCGGTGCGCCGGACGTCCTGCTGGTACGTCGGGTCGGCGGCGGTGACCCCCTCGTCCTCCGTCTTTCCGTTGGGGGCGGTGATCTTCGCCTTGATGTAGGTGTAGTCGGTCATGTGCTCCAGGCCGGGGACGGCGCGCACGGCGTCGGCGGCCTGGGGCACGATCGGGCGGCCGGTGCTGCTGTCCTGGACGATGAAGTCCGCTCCGACCGACTTGTCGAGCTCCTCGGTGGCCGAGGCGACCATGGAGGACCCGACGACGGACAGGCAGGCCACCAGGGCGAGCCCGATCATCAGGGCGGCTCCGGTCGCTCCCGTACGCCGGGGGTTGCGCAGGGCGTTGCGCTCGGCCAGTCGGCCGACCGGGCCGAAGAGCCGCAGGACGACGACGCTCAGGGCGCGCACCACCACACCGGCCAGGAGCGGGCCGATCACGATGAAGCCGATCAGGGTCAGCAGCACGCCGAGGGCGAGGAACACCGAGCCTTCGGTGGCCTTGTCCGCCTGGGTCGTGGCCCACAGGGCCGCAGCGCCGGCCGCCGTCAGGAACAGGCCGATACCGGCCCTGATCCAGCCGGACCTGCCGTCGGCGGGGGTCCCGGCGTCGCGCAGCGCGGCCATCGGCGAGACCTTGCCGGCCCGGCGGGCAGGGATGTACGCGGCGAGGACGGTGACGACGACGCCGAGCACGAGGCCGATCGCGGGGGTCGTCCAGGCGACGGTGAGGTCGCCGGTGGACAGCTCCATGCCCACGGCCCCCATCGCCTTCATCAGCCCGATGGCGAGACCGACGCCGGCCGCGACGCCGAGCACGGAGCCGACGATGCCGAGGAGGACCGCCTCCACCAGCACGGAGCGGTTGACCTGCTTGCGGCTGGAGCCGATGGCCCGCATCAGACCGATCTCACGGGTCCGCTGGGCGACGAGCATCGAGAAGGTGTTGACGATGAGGAAGATGCCGACGAGGAAGGCGATTCCGGCGAAGCCGAGCATCGCGTACTTCATGACGTCCAGGAAGGAGCCCATGGAGTCCTTGTTGGCCTCCGTGGCCTCCTGCTGGGTCTGGAGCTTGTACGCGGCCGAGCCGTCGAGGGCGGTGGCGATGTTCTTCTTCAGCTGGGTGTCGCTGACGCCGCTCTCCGCGCTCACCAGGATCTGGGTGAAGACGTCGGGGGCGCCGAGCAGCTGCTTCTGGGCGGTGGCGGTGTCGAGGTAGACGACGGCCGCACCCGGGTTGGTGACGGTGAAGGACGCGATGCCGCCGATCTTCGCCTTCATGTCACCGGTGGCGGCGATGATGCGCAGCTCGTCACCGATCTTCAGCTTGTGCTTCTTCGCGGTGTCGGCGTCGACCATCACCTCGGTGGGACCGCGGGGTGCGTGTCCGGAGGTGATCTCCATCGAACGCAGGTCGTTCTCGGTCCAGTTGCCCGCCATGGTGGGGGCTCCGGTATCGGAGCCCATGTTCTTGTTCTCGCTGTCGACGACGGTGACCGCCATGGAGAAGAGGGCACCCTCCGCCTTCTTCACGCCGTCTGCCTTCGCGACCTCCTGGACGACGGAGGCGGGCAGCGAGGCGGGCTTGCCGTTGTCGGGCTGCTCGTCGTTCTCGCCGGCCGCCTTCGGGCTGACGGTGACGTCGGGCGAGGTCACCGCGAAGAGCTTGTCGAAGGTGGTGTTCATCGTGTCGGTGAAGACGAGCGTGCCGCAGACGAACGCCACGGACAGCAGCACCGCCACGGCGGAGAGGGCCATCCGGCCCTTGTGCGCGAGGAAGTTGCGCACCGAGGTCTTCCAGACAGTCATGACGTCCGCCCACGTGCGTCGAAGTGCTTCATGCGGTCGAGGACCTGGTCCGCGGTCGGGTTGTACATCTCGTCGACGATGGAACCGTCGGCGAGATACAGCACCCGGTCCGCGTAGGAGGCGGCGACGGGGTCGTGGGTGACCATGACGATGGTCTGGCCCAGCTCGTCGACCGACTTGCGGAGGAAGGACAGGACTTCGGCCCCGGCACGGGAGTCCAGATTTCCGGTGGGCTCGTCACCGAAGATGATCTCCGGCCGGGCGGCCAGCGCCCTGGCGACGGCGACACGCTGCTGCTGACCGCCCGAGAGCTGGGTGGGGCGGTGCTTGAGGCGCTCGGAGAGCCCGACCGTGTCCACGACCTGCTGGAGCCAGGCGGCGTCGGGCTTACGGCCCGCGATGTCCATCGGCAGGGTGATGTTCTCGATCGCGTTGAGCGTCGGGAGCAGGTTGAACGCCTGGAAGATGAAGCCGATCCGGTCGCGCCGGAGCTGGGTGAGCTTCTTGTCCTTGAGCTTGGTGATCTCGGTCTCGTCGAGGAAGATCTCGCCCGACGTCACCGTGTCGAGCCCGGCCAGGCAGTGCATCAGGGTCGACTTGCCGGAGCCGGACGGGCCCATGATCGCCGTGAACTGCCCGCGAGCGATGTCCACGTCGACATGGTCGAGCGCGACGACCCGGGTCTCCCCGGTCCCGTACGCCTTCACGACCTGCCGCGCTCGCGCCGCGACGGCCGTACGCCCTCCAGTGCCCCCGTGCCTGGGAATGGTCACAGCCGTTGTCACGGTATTTCTCCTATGTCGGTCGATGACTGGACGTCATTGGGTACGGTCCGAGTCTGAGTTCTGGACGGTGTCCGGCGCGATGGTGCCCAGCGCAGTCTTCAGGTGGGGTTTTCCCCACCTGCCCCCCTGCGGCGGGCCGTAGCAGCGACGTAAGAACAGGTTAAGGAGACGCCCCCCGCCGCCACGTCCTCCGCCGGGAGGAACAGGCCCTGGCCACTAGGAGGGGGCGCCCCCTAGGGGACTCGCCCCCCAGGTGGAGGCGAGGTCAGGGGCACCGTTCGCCCCGGCGGGACCACGGGCGGGGCGGCCACCCAACCGGAGCGGAGGCCTCCGCCGGTGCGCCCTTGCCCACGCTGTCCCTTTCCCCCGCCGAACCCGCGACCGTTCTCCTCGTCCCACCCCGTACGGCGCTCCCGGATGAGACAGTGCCCCCGGGAGATGCGTGCATAGGGAAGGAAACCCGGTGAGCGGCGCGGACGACAAGAGCGACGTGGGCGCGGACGACACAGCGGCGGGCTCCGCCCCCGGCCCGGACGGAACCGGCACGGACGGAACCAGCACGGGCGAAACCGGCCCGGGCGCGAGCGCCACAGCCGGCCCCGGCACGGGTGCGAGTACGAGTACGGGCCCCGGCACGGGTGCGAGTACGGGTACGGGCCCCGGCGCGGGCGGGGACGGCACGAACGCGCCGCCCGCCCTCACCACCCCCCGGGGCCGCCGCCCCGTCGTGGCGGCGCTCATGCTCGGCATGGCGCTGGCGGCCATCGACGGCACCATCGTGTCCACCGCCGTCCCCCAGATCGTCGGCGACCTCGGCGGGTTCACCGTCTTCTCCTGGCTCTTCTCCGGCTATCTGCTGGCCGTCACCGTCACGCTCCCCCTGTACGGGAAGCTCTCCGACACTTTCGGCCGCAAGCCGGTCCTGATAGCAGGGATCATCCTGTTCCTGATCGGCTCGATCCTCTGCGCGGCCGCCTGGAACATGGGCGCGCTCATCGCGTTCCGCATCGTCCAGGGTCTGGGCGGCGGCGCGCTCCAGGGCACGGTCCAGACCATCGCGGCCGACCTCTACCCACTGAAGGAGCGCCCGCGCATCCAGGCGAAGCTGTCGACGGTGTGGGCCACCTCCGCGGTCGCCGGGCCGGTGGTCGGGGGGCTGCTCGCCGGGTACGCCGACTGGCGCTGGATCTTCCTGATCAACCTCCCGGTCGGGGTGGTCGCGCTCTGGCTGATCGCCCGTCACCTCCACGAACCCGCACGCCCCCGCCCCGCCGTCCGGCCCCGCGTCGACTGGGCGGGCGCGCTCGCCGTCTTCGCGACCGGCGCCCTGCTGCTCACCGCGCTCGTACAGGGCGGTGTCGCCTGGCCCTGGCTCTCGGCGCCCTCGCTCGGCCTGTTCGGGGCGAGCGCGGTGCTGGCGCTGCTCACCGTCGTCATCGAACGGCGGGCGGCGGAGCCGATCATCCCGGGCTGGGTGTGGCGTCGGCGCACCATCGCCTCGGTCAACCTGGCGCTCGGCGCGTTGGGCCTGCTGATGGTCGCGCCGACCGTCTTCCTGCCCACGTACGCCCAGTCGGTGCTGGGCCTGGGCCCGATAGCGGCCGGTTTCGTGCTCTCCGTGATGACGCTGAGCTGGCCCGTCTCGGCGGCCCTGTCCGACCGGGTCTACAACCGCATCGGCTTCCGGCTCACCGCGATCATCGGCATCGGCGCCGCCCTGCTGATCCTGCTGGCCTTCCCCCTGCTCCCCTACCCCGGCGAGCCCTGGCACCCGGCCCTGCTCATGCTCCTGCTCGGCGCGGCCCTCGGCCTGTTCCAACTCCCCCTGATCGTGGGCGTCCAGTCGACGGTCGGCTGGGCGGAGCGCGGTACGACGACGGCGTCCGTCCTCTTCTGCCGCCAGGTCGGCCAGAGCATCGGCGCGGCGGTCTTCGGTGCCGTCGCCAACGGCGTCCTGGCCGCCCGCCTCCTCGACGCCCCGGTGGCCGGCCTCCCCGACGACCTGGACGCCGTCGCCCGCGCCCTGGAGGACCCGGGCACCCTCTCCGCGGCGGCGACGGACTACCTGCGCCGGGCGGTCGACGCCGCGGTGGACCACGTCTACATCGGGGCCGCCGGAGCCGCGGCCCTGGCCCTCCTCGCCCTGATCACCCTCGCCCCGCGCCGGTTCCCGGTCATCACCGAGACCGCCGCCGCCCCCAGGACCACCGGGGCGGCCGACCGGCACGACAGCCCCTCCTAGACGCGGCCTGCCAGTACGCTGCCCGCACGCAAGGCCGAGTGATCGTGCGGCGGAAAGCCCGTCCTTCCGGCAGGCCGGGCAGGCTCCCGCCCGGTCTGATGTACGGCGCCGCCCCACGACGGGCGGCGACGCGTCCCCGCAATATGCAGGCATCCCCCGAAGCTCGGGTCCCGGGCTGCGGGCCCCGTGCTTCGGGGCGGTCGGGTCACTCTTCCGGGGGTACGTGAACGGGGCCCCGGCCCGAAGCTCGGGTGCCAAGACTCGGGCTTCGGGATGCGGGACCCGGGATTCGAGCGCCTTCTTTAACCGGTAGGTAGAAGAAGGGGGTTGGGGAAACCTCCCCTACCTCCCCGCCCCCGTCACGGCCAGCAAGTATGACTAATCGTGACAGCTTGCGGCACAGCGTCACGACTGCTTACCGTGCGAGAACCAAACGACCCCGACCGGTGTCGCAAGCACCAGGCCGGGGTCTCACCACAAGATCGATAACCCAGAAAGCCGATCCCATGGCTATCCAGCACACTAGCTCCGCCCTGCCCGCTCCCGCACTCTCCGCCGCGTACCCGATGGCCAAGCCCGGCTACGGCAAACGCTCCGCACCCGACCAACGCCCGCGTACGCGCGACGATTTCGCCCACCTGCCGACCCGCGAGCGGTACGTCGCCGGATTCGTCGACCACCTCCCCGAGGGCGCGGCGATGAGCGTGAAGACGCTGGCCAAGCAGCTCCCGCTCTACGGCCAACAGGCCGTCTCCACCTCCCTGACCGACCTCTCCGTCGCCGGCCACCTGCGGCGCGTACGCTGCGCGGTCGGCGCGGGCGACGAGACCCGCTGGGTCTTCCGCACCTTCTGGTCCCGCACCGCACGCGACAACGAGTGGTGGAACACCTACCTCGCCACCGAACAGGCCGCCCTCGCCGCAGCCCCCGTACCGGAGACGTCCGTCCCCGACACGGCACCGCCGCCACCGTGGGCCCCGGCCGAGGAGCCGCCGCCTCCGCCCGCCCCGGAGTGCCCCGGTACCGATCAGGTCCCCGAACCCACCGCCGTACCGCAGCAACGCACCCCGGCCCCGGACACCGCGCCCGCGCCGCCCCATCCGCCCGCCCCGGGGGCGGTTCCCGCGACACCCCAAGTCCCCGGGGCAGGCCGGTCTCCCGCCTACCTCGCCCTGGCCCGCCTCGGCCGCGACGACCACCGCCTCACCCTCTCCGCCGACGACTGCACCACCCTCGAACCACAAGCAACGGAATGGCTCGCCCGAGGCGTGAGCGTCGACTACCTGACCCACGCCCTCACGGCAGGACTCCCCGCCCAGGTCGACAGCCCCCTCGGCTTCCTCCGCCGCCGCCTCACCGACAAAATCCCACCCCAGCTCCCCACCGACAGCGCCCGACCCGCCACCCCCGCCCCAACTCGCCGCCTCCTCATGGAATGCACCGACTGCGGACGCCCCGGCCAGCCGGAAGCCCTCCCAGACGGCCTCTGCCGCCCCTGCCGCACCGTCCACTCTCCGGCAGACGAGACCCCGCCCCACCCTGCCGAGATCGCCGACGTCAAGGCCCACATGAGCAACCTCCGCGACCTGCTCAAACCCGTCTGAGCACAAGCGCCACGATCAACTCGTACCCCCGACCGACAGACGCCACGGGCAAAGCGCACGACAGGTCACCGAACCTCCCGCATGGCAGCCATGCACCCCCGCGAGATCCCGAACACGACGAACGCCCTTCCTCTTGCAGAGACGAGATACCACACGCGACCGGCAAAGGGCAGAATCACCCCTGTACACGCCCGACTCCAGGCCAGAACGGTTTGCCCCATCGAGGAAATATGTCCGTTTCCCAAGAAGTGGGTAAAAACAACCCTGCGGGCGCATAAACCCGCAGGTCACGAACTGTGGTCCCCGCGCACGCGGGGGTGGTCCAGACCTAGCGAGGTCGCCCGCCGCCGCATCCGGGTGGTCCCCGCGCACGCGGGGGTGGTCCCCCTCCCACGCTGCGTAGCGCCGTTCTCCGTGGGTGGTCCCCGCGCACGCGGGGGGTCCCACCGGGCCAAGGGTCTCCCCGGTGGTCCCCGCGCGTGCGGGGGTGGTCCCGCCTAATCGCGCCCCCACTGCATCCCCTGAGCTGGGGTGTTGCGACGACCGCTGGCAGGGAAGTTCGCCGGTGGGGGCATGCCCGGGGTCAGCCGAGGGAGTCGATGGCCTTCACCACCAGGGCCCGCGCTGCTGCGCCATACACCGCAGTCTGCCGCAGCTCCTCGAACGCTCTCGCGTACAAGGCGATCTCGCTGGGCTGGGTAATGCGGACCCGGGCCGAGACCAGCTCGACAGAGACGAGGGAGTTGTCGTAGAGGTGGAACGTCTCGCGCGGCCACTGCTCGCGGTGCGCCGTCGTCGGGATGATGCCGAGGGACACGGCGGGGAGGGCTCCGACGGTGAGGAGGTGGCCGAACTGGGCGGCCATCGCGTCGGCGTCGCCGATCCGGTAGTGGAGTACGGCCTCCTCGATGAGGAGGACGAAACGGTGGCCCCGCTCGTGGATGACGCGCGAGCGGTCGACGCGGGCGCGGGCGGCTTCGGCGCTGTCGTCGACCGGCAGTTCGCGGAACCGGGCGCTCATCGCGAGGACGGCGGCCGCGTATCCCTCGGTCTGGAGGAGGCCGGGGACGAGCGAGGAAGAGTAGACGCGGAACAGCTCTGTCTGCCGGAGGAAGGTGACGGAACTGTTCTGCAGCTGCGCGAGTCCGTGTCGGACCTGGTGGCGCCACTCCGTGTACATCGATTCGGCGTGGAGCGACTGGGCGATGAGGTCTTCGGCCAAGGCGTCCGCGCCGGCGGTGCGGCACCAGCGGCGGATGTCGACGGCGGAGGGGGCGGTACGGGCGTTCTCGATGCGGGACGTCTTGGCGTGGTGCCAGCCGCACCCGGCGGCCAGCTCGGTGACCGTGAGCCCGGCTCCCTTGCGGAGGTCGCGCAATCGCTTTGCGACGACTTCGCGCGCGGCCTGGGCCGAGGAGGAGGGGGATGTGGTCATGTGCCGGCCTGTCCGGGTGCGGTCGTCAGCGGATCTCGAACTGATCGTGCGCTACGCCTCGGTCCCACACGGCTTCGAACGCCTCGCCGCACAGCTTCACCGCCGTCGGGTCGGTGGTGTGCTCCGGGCCTTGCGACGAGCCGTCGCCGGCGAAGTGGTTCCACCGGACGATGCGGTCGTCGAACAGCCAGAAGTCGTTGCCGGGCAGGGCGATCTCCGAGGCGCGGCGGCGGGGCAGCCACCGCACCTGTTCGCCGGCCTCGATGTTCGTGAAGGTGCCGGAGTGCTCGTAGCGGATGTACTCACTGAGGGGCTCGGACACGATCCGGGCCCGGCGGATGACGACGCCGCGGCCTACGGTCTCGGCGACCAGGTCGAGCCAGGGCCGCCACCAGGACGCGCGGTCTGCCGGGTCGTGGCGGAAGCCGGCACGCCATTCGGCGAACGGGCCCTTCTCCTTGTCGACGGCGTAGACGTCCCGCATCTCCAGGTGCACGGCGGACCGTTCACACTGGGCCAGGAGGTCAGCGAACGTGGTTGGCGCATTCGAGGGCATCGCACGCCTCCCTGATCATGTCCACCATCCTGGCGGGGATACGGACCACGGCTTCGGTGTCCGGGATCCCTACGGCGTGCCCGGGGAGTTCGAGGGCGGCGCACTCGGCTTCGAGTTCGGGGCTCGGCTTCCATCCCTGAAGGACGAGCTCCCCCTTCCCCTGGTCGATCCACACGGTCGGACTCTCGTCGTCGCCGGTCTGCGGGTCGATTCCGATGAACTGTAACGACATGTGGCACCTCCGGCTGAGGGGTGTGCAGTTGTGTGCAACACCGTCAGGCACAGCCCGGGTGAGGTCAAGGGGGCGTTCCTGCGGTTGCCCCCGCAAGGGGCCGTGCGCACATTTCTGCACATGGCTGGTGTGCCCGCACAGGCAGTCCCTACGGTCTGGACGGTCTGGCGTACCTCACCGACTGCGACGGGGGCATACCCGTGATGACGATCAAGGCTGTACGAGGTGGGCCGCGACGGGCTCACCCTCATCGTGCGCGAGGAGGCAAAGGTCGTGCGCCTCGAACGGCCGGAGGCCCTCGCACCAGTTCCCCGCCTTCGAGTGCCCCGCGTGCCAGACGCCCGGACGATGACGTGGTGCTACGCCGACGGCGGCGGCATGCGCACCTCCCCCGTGGAGGACGACACCGGCGCCCACTGCGCTGACCACAGCGTGACCCTGCTCCGGCACGGCCACGCTCCCACTCACGAAGGAGACAGGATGGCCACGCACATCGCACGGGCCGACGATGGCAAGCACGGCGGAGAGCCGTCGGACAAGCCCTGGGTACCGGACCCCGCCCCGGCCCCGTCGCCGGACGGAAGCCGCCCACAGAAGCACAGCCCGCAGTCGTGAGTACGGCACAGCAGGAGGTGCCCACCTACGCGGCACTCGTGCAGAGCCTCGCCCACCGAGGGCTACTCAGCCCGGAGTGGCGGAAGGTCTGGGACACCGTGCCGCGCGCCGACTACATTCCCCAGGTCGTCTGGCGGCAGCTCCCGGACCGGTGTGAACCGGTCATCGGGACGGACGACCGGGCGGCGCTGGTCCACTCCGACGAGCCGGTCGTCACGCAGCTCGACGACGGGATTGAGGGTGGGCCCGGCATCGCGACGTCGTCGAACTCCATGCCGTCGATGGTGGCCCGGATGCTCGGGCTCCTCGGTATCGAGGACGGGCACCGCGTGTTGGAGATTGGCACCGGGACCGGGCATATTGCCGCACTGCTCTGCGAGCGGCTCGGCGAGGAGCAGGTCTACAGCGTAGAGCTGGACCCCGTGCTGGCTCAACAGGCCGCAAATCACCTTGCCAGGGCCGGATACCGGCCGCATCTGCACGTCGGTGACGGCGAGCAGCAGATCCCCGGTATCGACCCGGTCGACCGCCTGATCGCCACGTGCGCCCTCCGGTACGTCCCGCACACCCTGGTCCGGCAGGTGCGGCCCGGCGGCGTCATCGTCGCCCCGCTCGCCCGCGACTTCTGGTCCGGCGCACTGGTCCAGCTCCACGTCCAGGACGAGGGAACAGCGATCGGGCCGGTCTGCGGGTCGGCGATGTACATGCCGATGCGCTCGCACCGCCCGGTCGAGCACCAGATCGGGGGCAAGGGCCGGCAGCGCGCCGCGGGCCTCGACCCCGCCCGGATCCTCGGCCTCGGGTTCGCCCTGTACGCGGGGGCCCGCCTGCCCGGCGTCCGGGTCAGCGGCACGGGGACCGCGGACGGCGCCCGGGTGTGGGTGAGCCACGAGAGCGGGGCTGCCGCCACCACGGCGACGGGCGAGGTCGTGTGGCAGTACGGGCCTGGCCTGATGTGGGAAGAGATCGAGACGGCATGGCGAGAGTACGAGCAACTCGGCAGCCCGGACCCGGGACAGTTCGGGCTGACCGTGACCGACCGCGGCCAGCAGACGTGGCTGCGTGACCCGCATGCGGTGATCGAGGCGAGGCGCGGGTAGAGCCCGTCCCCAAGCGAGCGCCCGGCGGGATGCCCGCGACTCCTGCCAGGCGCTCTTCTGCTGCTACGCGACGAGCTGGGAGATCGGGGAGCCCAGAGCGCGGCGACCCGCCTTGATAGGCAAGTCGCTACTTGCCTATCGTGGAGTCATGGCGGACGATGTCTTCAAGGCCCTGGCCGACCCCACCCGGCGGCGCATCCTCGACGAGCTGACGGAGCGGAACGGCCAGACCCTGTTCGAGATATGCGCGCGGCTGGCGACCAGACACGGCCTGGGCCTGTCCCGCCAGGCGGTCAGCCAGCACCTGGCCGTCCTGGAAGCGGCGGGACTGGTCGTCACGCGCCGCCAGGGCCGCTACAAGTTTCACGACCTCGACACCGAACCCCTTGAGCACATCGTCAGCCGATGGCTCGGGCCGAAAGCACCGGAGAGCACCCCATGAGGATCAACCTGACCAGCGTCTTCGTCGAAGACCAGGAGAAGGCCCTGCGCTTCTACACGGACGTACTGGGCTTCCGGAAGAAGCACGACGTCCCGGTCGGCGGCGAGGACCGCTGGCTGACCGTGGTCTCACCGGAGGACCCCGACGGCGTCGAACTCCTCCTGGAGCCGAACAAGCACCCCGCCGTGCGGCCGTACACGACGGCCCTGGTCGAGGACGGCATCCCGGCCACCGCCTTCGCCGTGGACGATGTACAGGCGGAGTTCGACCGACTGAGCAAGCTCGGCGTGCGGTTCACCCAGGAGCCGACGGAGATGGGCGCCGTCACCACGGCGGTCCTGGACGACACCGTCGGCAACCTGATCCAGATCATGCACACCTCCTGACACCGCGCCCGCGCCCAGGACCGGCGCGGGCCGCCCTCAGGTGTTCGGGTAGGTGAAGCAGACCAGGACCGTGCGGTGGGCAACCACCAGGGACCAGTACGTACGCCGGTCGGACGGGCCCTCCCTGCAATACCTGGAGCCGGCGTCCGACGGGGCGCGGTAGACGCCGGAGACGACCAGGACATGGTCGTACGGCTTGGGTACGCGCTTGGCCCGGCAGTCGACGGCGGTGGTGGTGGTGCCCAGCGACATGCCGTCACTGGTGTTGTTGCCGAGGATGCAGTAGCGCTCCACCCAGACCCGTTCCAGGCAGATTTGCGCGGAACCTGCCGCGCGGGAGTGGTAGCTCCAGGACGTACGGCCCTTGCCCGTATCACAGCTGACATCGCTGCCCCGGTCCGCGTGACACGGAAGAGACCGGCACGCCTGGAGCCGCAGGAGACGGCCTCGGGCGGTACGTCGACGTTCCAGGCGCTACCGGGCCCGGTGCGGTGGATGGGCAGGCAGCTTCCCACCCGTACGCGCCGGAACGCCTCCGTCGTCGGGTCGCTCACGGGCGGCTGCTTCACCGCACCGCCCCCGCCGGAGCCACTGTCCTCGCCGGAGCCACTGACCCCGCCGTCGCCGCCCGAGCCCTCGTCACCGCCGTCGCCGCCCGAACCCTCGCCATCGGCGCTCCCGCTCCCGCTGCCGATGCTGACATCCACGCCGAGCTCGACACCGGGGCCACCACCCGAGTCTCCCGATTCGTCGCCATCCCTCGCCCCGGAGCCCCGTCTCAGAGCAGTGCGATCCAGTATCCCGCGGTCCCGCGCCGAACTGGGTTGCATTCGGGGGAAGTTGGCCTGACGCACCCGCCTCCTAGCCCTCGCCGTCCGGCCGGACAGCTGCCACCTCCGCCCACACCGTCTTCCCGATCGGGTTCCGGGGCTCCCACCCCCACCGCGACGCCAGGCACTCCACCAGGAACAGGCCGCGCCCCGACTCCTGATCGTCCGGCGGCAGCTTCGGGTCCTCGGGCGTCCGGCCGAGGACGGCGTCCGAGACCTCGATACGGAAGCGGCTCGCGGGACCTTCATAGTCCACCCGCACATGGAAGTTCCGCCCCCGGAGCCGCCCGTGGCACACCGCGTTGGCGGCCAGCTCCGCGACCACCAGGGCCACCGAGCACGTCGCGTCCGTCATCGGCCCGAACCCCCAGTGGCCCAACTGCCGCACGACGGAACGGCGGGCGAGCCGCGCACCTCGGGGTGTGGAAGGGAACTGCCGGGACAGCGAGCCGTAGCCGTTGGCGGTCAGGCCGAAGCCGCGCGGAACGGGCCGGACCGCTTCTCGCGCACCGGCCCTCTCCACCTGCTCCGCCTTCTCCGCCGTGGTCGTCCTCTTGCCGGTCATGCCGACCATCCGTTCACTCGACTCTCCTCACGTCACCCACACGTGCGAGTTCCGTGACGTTCCGTACTCAAGAGTCGGGAGCGCGACCTAGCCTCGGAAGGTGACAGCGCCTTACCTCGCAGGTCGTAAGGAACGGAAGCAGCGCCGTGACCAAACCCATTGACCCGCAGTCCTCCATGGCTGCGCTCTTCGGATCGCGCGTACGCAAGTTACGTACGGCGGCCGGACTCACCCAGACCGACGTGGGCGCGCTCACGCATGTGGTCGGCAGCCGCATCGCCCAGATCGAGCGCGCGACCGGGGCGAAACCGACCTTGGAGCTGGCCCGGGCTCTGGACAGGGAGCTGGTGGCGGACGAGCTGCTGATCGATCTGTGGCCGTACGTGTACCGGGAGGCGTTTCCGAACTGGTCGCAGGCGTTCATCGCGTACTCCGCCCGTGCGGCCGTGATCCGCGAGTACGCCTCCCATGTCGTGCCCGGTCTCCTGCAAACCCCCGCATACGCACGGGCGTTGCTGAGCGTGGGCCACTCACTTCGGGGCGCCGAACATCTGGAAGAACGCGTCGCCGCGCGGCTAGACCGCCAGACCCGGCTGGCCGGCCCGGGCCGGCCAGAGTTGTGGATCATCCTCGACGAGGCCGTGCTCCGTCGGCCGATCGGCGGCTCGGCGGTGATGCGCGGCCAGTTGGAGAAGTTGCTCCACATGGCGGAGGAGCCCGGCATCACCATCCAAGTGCTGCCGTTCGACCAGGGCGAGCACGGTGCGCTGGGCGGCTCCCTCACCCTGCTGGTCATGCCGGACGGCACCGAAGTGGCCTACACGGAAGGCGCACACCACGGCCAGTTGACCGAGGAACCGCACGAGGTCGAACGGTTCGTTCTGACTTACGATCAGCTCAGGGCGATGGCGCTGCCACCGCTGATGTCGCTCGACCTGATCCGATCCGTGCTGGAGGCCGATTACCGTGGAAGCCGCATCCCGTCCCGATCTGACCGCCGCCGCCTGGCGCAGCAGCAGTCACAGCAACCAGGAGGGCGGCAACTGCGTGGAGGTGGCGGACGGATTCCCCGGCGTCGTCCCCGTCCGTGACAGCAAGAACCCCCACGGCCCCGCCCTGGTGCTGACCAGCGCTGCCTGGACTGCGTTCATCGGCACCGTAACCGCCGGATAGACCCGCGCCCACCTCGTAGCGCTCGACCGAGCCCGTACTGGAGGCCGATTACCGTGGAAGCCGCATCCCGTCCCGATCTGACCGCCGCCGCCTGGCGCAAGAGCAGCTACAGCAATCAGGAGGGCGGCGACTGCGTGGAGGTGGCGGACGGATTCCCCGGCGTCGTCCCCGTCCGTGACAGCAAGAACCCCCACGGCCCCGCCCTCGTTCTCCCGGCCGCCGCCTGGACCGCCTTCGTCGCAGCGGTCGCCGCTCACTGAACATGTGTCCGCAGCCGAGCCCTGGCAAGGTTGTGTGCAACGATGCGGAGCCGCATACGGGAGGTGGATCATGGGCGACAGATTTACGGACGGACTCCTGACACCCACGGAGACGTCCTCGTACCTTGAGATCCCCTACACGACCCTCAAGAGCTGGCTGAACGAGAAGGCGGCGGGGGCCCCGCTCGTCCACGCTGTCGAGCCGACGCGCAAGAGGCAGCCCTCCGTACCGTTCATCGCAGTGGCTGAAGCTCACGTGCTGCGGTCCCTGAGCACGTTGGGACTGCGGATGAGCGAGATCAGGGAGGCGGCGGCAGCCGTACGGAAGGCCTTCGACACCCCGTACGGCCTCGTCTCCAAGCGCATCGCCACGGACGGCGTGGACATCTTCGTCGAGCACGGTCTCGGGGACCTCCGCCGGGCCAGGGACGGCCAAGCTCCCATCCAGGAGGTCGTGGCGCAGTACCTTCGCTACCTGACGTGGGAGGCGGACGACGACTTCCCGTCGAGTCTGCAGCTCAGCCAGTACGGGGAAGCGGTGCCGGTGGTGATCGATCCACGGTTCGGCCGCGGTCTGCCCGTGATCGCAGCCCATCGCGTCCCGGCCCAGGCCATCACTGACCTGTGGGAAGCCGGAGAGACCGTCGAGGACATCGCCTACGACTTCGACATGACCCCCGAGCAGGTGGGCGCACTGTGCGAAGCCGTGGTGCGGCTTGCCGCCTGAATTCTTCCTCGATCGCAACCGCCTATGCCGTTCGACACGATCGCATCGAGCGAACGTGGCCGTAGGCCGGCCCCTCACGGAGAACGTGCAGGGTTCGGCCTCACCGAGGTCGGACTGACCATCGGCAGGCGGCACCGCTCCATTTACTGGTGTCACTGAGCACGTACCGGTGCCATCCCGGATCTACCGGTACCACAGCCTCGGCCGATACGCCCCGGCAAGGCTTTTCAGATTGGCCGAAAAGAATTTATTGACCTCAAGGAATCACCAAATCGCGGCCTGCGCCGAGGTCGTGCGGCGGGCGCCATCGCCTGTGTCCCGACCATTCCCCGGGGCCCCTTTCACGCCAGCACCCCTCCGTACGGCGCGCCGCCTCGCGAATACCACAACACCCCAAGCCCGCTGGCCACTTCTCGACAAAAATCACTCTGCCTACGGACTATGCCGCAGACCGGATCATCCGCCGCACAAGCATGTCTACGATGTGGTCAACCCCCGACAGGAAAGACCGCTTCCGCTTTTCCTCCGATGCACCAAGGTGATCTGCACCTTCTCGGAGCGGCCGCATACCTTCTGCCCGGTAGAACTGAGGGAACCGCATCCATGCCGAAACCCGCACCAGCCAGTCAGCACCGGCCGAGGAAAACGCCGAGGGCCGCGATAGCCCCGCTCGTGGCCGTGTTGTCGGCGTGTGCCGTCGCCGGAGCCGTGGCAGCGACCCTGGCGCCCTCGGAAGCGCGCGGCTGGGTTGTGGCGGTGGTCCTCACCGCCTGGGTGGCCCTGACCGTCACGCTCGCCACCGCTCACGGCGTCACCCGGCGTGCCCGGCGCTCGGCCTCGGCCAAGGGCGCGGAGGCCGAACAGCTCAAGGCCTCCCTGGCCGCTCTCGAAACGGACACGGCGCACACCGCCGACGTGGCGCTGCCCGCGTTGATCCAGCTGGTACGCGGCGGAGTGCAGGCCGCCGACGCCCTCGGCCGGGTCCCGTTGCCGCGCAGCCCGCGTCAGCGCAAGGTGCTGCACGTCCTCGCGACCACGGTCGAAGGGCAGGCGCAGCAGGCCGCCGCGCTGCGGACGGAGAGCACCCGGGTCCACGACGAGCTGGGAGCGGAGAACGCACGGCTCCGTGAGGAGCTGCACGCGCTGACCTCCGAGGTCGACCGGTTCACCCGCGAGACGCTGCCGGGCGTGGTCGCCAGGCTCCGTGACGGCGAGTCCGGCGCCACCGTGCAGTCCGAGGTGTACCTGCCGGAGCAGCCGCTGCTGCGCGCGTCGGTCGAGGCGGTGCTCCGGGAGCTCGCCCTGAGCGAGCGCCGCGCTCTCGCGGCGACGACCGCGTCGGCCAAGGCGCTCAGCCGGGTCCAGGCGAAGTCCGTCAGCATGCTCGCCGATCTGCGGAACATGCAGGAACGTCACGGCGAAGAGGTGTTCGGGGATCTGCTGAAGCTGGACCACAGCACCTCGCAGCTCGGCCTGATGACCGACCGGCTGGCGCTGCTGATGGGCGGCCGACCGAGCCGTGCCTGGAACAGGCCGATCGTCATGGAGAGCATTCTGCGCGGCGCGGTCGGCCGCATCGCCGCCTACCAACGCGTACGGCTGCACTGCTCCTCCAACGTCTCCATCTCCGGCTTCGCCGCCGAAGGCGTCATGCACCTGCTCGCCGAACTGATGGACAACGCCGCCAACTTCTCCCCGCCCATCGACGAGGTGCACGTCTACGTCGAGGAACGCGGCACCGGCATCGTCGTCACCATCGAGGACAGCGGTCTGAAGATGGCCGACGCGGCGATGCGACGGGCGGCGGACTCCGTCGCCGGCCGGACGACGGACCTCGCGACGCTCCAGGGCACCCGGCTCGGCCTCGCCGTCGTCGGACGGCTCGCGCTCAAGCACCGGATCAGCGTCAACTACCGTCCGTCCTCGCGCGGCGGCACCGGCGTCGTCGTCCTGCTGCCCCGGCATCTGATCGCGCAGGAGCCCCGGGAGAACCACCCGGCTCCGGTTCAGCGGGCGGTCGCCGCACCCGCCTCGGTCGCACAGGCGCCCGCGCCGACGCCGCCCGCGCTGCCATCGCCCGCCTCCCCGGCACCGGCCTACCCGACGCCTCACGCCGCTCCGGCTTACCCGGCGCCTCCGGTCGCACCCGAGCCCACGCCCGTACAGCCGTCACCGGCCTCCACACACCCGCCCGCCACTCCCGCGCCCCTGCCTCCCTCCGTGCCCGAAGCGGGCGCGCCCGCCGCCGTAACGCCTCCTGCACCTGCGACGGCGGCGAACCATTTCGTGGTCCGTCCGCGCGAGCACGGGCGGGAGGCCGCCGGCCCGGCGGTGAGCTCCACCCCCGGCGGCCTGCCCGTACGGACCCCCGGCCGCACCATGGCGGAGGCGGACCGGGAGCGCGGCCGCCACCGCGGCTCGCCCACGCCCGCCTCTCCTGGGGACCCGCGCGGCAACGCGCCGCGGACCTCACCGCCACCCAGCGCAGGACAGCAGTTCGGTGCCTTCCGGCGCGGTACCAAGCCGGGAGGCAATCCCGGGGGCAGTACCGGAGCCGGTACCGGGGGCCGTCCCGAAGGCAGGGCGGCCGGAGACCCCGACGGCAGAGCCGAAGGGCCGCCCGACGCCGGGACCGTACCGCCGACCACCGCTCCGTAACCCGGAACGCCCATCCGTTCGGTGTCCGGTCCACCGGACGCGCTCGCTCGAACACCCGAGATTGGAGGTACGGGCCCTCGCCGCTCCCCCGGCGCCACGGTCCCGTTCACTCATCATGCAGACCACAGACAACAGCCTCACCTGGCTCCTGCAGAGGCTCCTCGAGCAGACCCCCGGCACCCGGCACGCCCTGGCCCTGTCACGCGACGGGCTCAAGCTCTGCTGGACCGAGCACCTCACCCTCGACCAGGCCGATCAACTGGCGGCCATCTGCTCGGGCATGCAGGCCCTCGCCCAAGGCGCGTCCATCGAGTTCGGCGACAGCACCGGAGGCGTCCGGCACTCGATGACCGAGTTCCACGGCGGTCTGCTCTTCATCGTCGAGGCCGGTGAAGGCGCGCATCTGGCCGTCGTCGCCACGGAGGAGGCCGACCCCAGCGTGGTGGGCCACCAGATGACGGAGATGGTCGAGCAGATCGGCGAGCACCTGCGCGCCGCACCACGCGGCGAGGTGCCGAGGAGCGCGTCATGACCCTCCGCCCCGTCGACACCGGAGCCCCCGACCGGCTCTACACGGTCACCGGCGGACGCAGCCGCTCCGCGGACTCCTTCGACCTGGTGACCCTCGTGGTCAGCGAGTGCCGGCCCACCGCCGGAATGCAGTCGGAGCACGCGCGGATCCTCGACCTGTGCCGCCACCCGACCGCCGTCGTCGAGATCGCCGCCGAACTCTCGCTTCCCGTCACCGTGGTACGCATCCTGCTCGACGACCTCCACGACATGGGCCGTATCACCGCCCGCCACCCCCGCTCGGCCACATCGCCCAACGCGCTCCCCGACTCCGACCTGCTGAAGGAGGTGCTCCATGGACTCCGGAAGCTATGAGCTGCCGGCACAGCGCACCCCGCTGGCCGACGCCGCGGAAACCGGCCTGAAGATAGTCGTCGTCGGAGGATTCGGCGTCGGCAAGACCACACTCGTCCACTCGGTGAGCGAGATCCGGCCGCTGAACACCGAAGAGGTGATGACGCAGGCGGGCGTCGGCGTCGACGAGACGGACGGCGTCGACGCCAAGACGACCACCACGGTCGCCTTCGACTTCGGACGCATCAGCCTCAACGAACGCATCGTGCTCTACCTGTTCGGCGCCCCGGGCCAGGAACGCTTCTGGTTCCTGTGGGACCGGCTGTTCTCCGGCACGCTCGGCGCCGTGGTCCTCGTGGACACCCGCCGCATGGACGACTCCTGGTACGCGATCGACCGGCTGGAACACCACGGCACCCCGTTCGTGGTGGCGGTCAACCGCTTCGACGACGACCTCGCCCACCCCCTCGACGAGATCCGTCAGGCCCTGGCGCTGCCCGAGCACATCCCGATGATCGACTGCGACGCCCGGGTCCGGCGGTCCAGCAAGAACGTACTGATCACGCTCGTCGACCATCTGCGCACGATGGCCATCGCCCGGGAGACGACACCATGAGCACCTCCAGTCCCTCCAGTCCCTCCTTCGATCCCCGGGCCCCCTCCGGCTGCCCGGTCGGTGCCGGTGGCGACGCCGGTGCGGTGCGGCTGTCCGGAGCCTCCTACCAGCAGACGCCCACCGAGCTCTACCGCTCGCTGCGACGGGATCACGGGGCGGTGGCGCCGGTGCTGCTCGACGGGGACGTTCCCGCCTGGCTGGTCCTCGGCTACGCCGAACTGACCTACGTCACCACGCACGACGAACTGTTCGCGCGGGACTCACGCCGCTGGAACCAGTGGGAGACCATCCCCCCGGACTGGCCGCTGATGCCGTTCGTCGGCTACCAGCCGTCGGTGCTCTTCACCGAGGGCGACGAGCACCGGCGCAGGGCCGGCGTCATCACCGAAGCCCTCGAAGGCATCGACCAGTTCGAGCTGGCACGCGACTGCCGGCGCATCGCCGACCGGCTCATCGCGGAGTTCGCCGGAAGCGGCCGGACGGAACTGATGAGCAGTTACGTCCACGCCCTGCCGATGCGGGCCGTGGTCCAGATGTGCGGCATGCCGGTATCGGGCTCCGACACCCAGCAGCTGGTGGAAGACCTGCGCATCTCGCTCGACGCCGGCGAGGGCGACGACCCGGTGGCGGCCTACGGACGCGTCGGCGACCGGCTGCGCCGACTGGTCAAGGACAAGCGGGCGGCACCCGGCACCGACGTCACCTCCCGCATGGTGACGCACGGGGCGGGCCTCACGGACGAGGAGATCGTCCAGGACCTGATCTCGGTGATCGCCGCGGCCCAGCAGCCCACCGCGAACTGGATCTGCAACACGCTGCGGCTGCTCCTGACGGACGAACGCTTCGCACTGAACGTCTCCGGCGGGCGGCTCAGCGTCGGCGAGGCGCTCAACGAGGTGCTGTGGCTCGACACCCCGACGCAGAACTTCATCGGCCGCTGGGCCGTACGGGACACCCAGCTCGGCGGCCGGCACATCCGGGCGGGCGACTGCCTGGTCCTCGGGCTCGCCGCGGCCAACACCGACCCGGAGATCTGGCCGGAGAGTTACGTCGGCGCCGAGAACTCCGCGCACCTGTCGTTCAGCGGCGGCGAACACCGCTGTCCCTATCCCGCACCGCTGCTGGCCGACGTGATGGCCCGTACGGCGGTGGAGACGCTGCTGGAGCAGCTGCCGGACCTGATGCTGGCGGTCGAGCCGACGGAGCTCTCCTGGCGTCCTTCGATCTGGATGCGCGGGCTGTCGACGCTGCCGGTCCAGTTCAGCCCGATGGCCCACTAGGGCGGGTCCGTCGGCACCGTTTCGGTGCGAGCGGCCGGAGTCCGTGGGTCATCCGGCCGCTCGGGTCGACGTCGACGTTCCGGTCAGCCTGTCGGTCGGACAGTCGGCGTTCCTGTCGGTCGGACAGTCCGCGTTCCGGTCAGCCGGACACCGGCGTGAAGCGGACCGGCAGGCTCTGCGGCCCTCGAGTGAAGACACCCCGCTCGACCGGGTCGAAGCCGTCGGCCAGCCGCAGGTCCGGCATCGCGTCCAGCAACTGGCCCACCCCGATCTCGACCTCGGCCTTGGCCAGCAGAGCACCGACGCAGAAGTGCCGGCCGAGTGCGAAGGCGAGATGGTCGGCCGCCGCCGAGAAGGCGTTCGTGGCGGTCAGGTCCTCACGGAAGATGTCGAAGACATCCGGGTTCCGGTAGCGGTCCTCGTCACGGTTGGCGGCGCCTATCAGACAGGTGACGGTGACACCCGCCGGTACGGTACCGCCGCTGAGCACCACCTCCGTCGCCGACTTGCGCATGATCATGTGCACCGGCGGCGTGTAGCGCAGCGTCTCGGCGAAGGCGCGGGATATGAGGGTGCGATCGGCGCGGACCGCCGCCAACTGCTCCGGGTGGCGCAGCAGATTGGTGAAGATGCCGGCGATGGCCTTGTCGGTGGTCTCACCCCCGGCGGCCAGCAGCAGACTGCAGAACGCCTTGATGTCCTCGTCGCCCATCCGGACGCCGTCGACCTCCGCGGTGCACAGCGTCGACAGCAGATCGTCGCCCGGCTCCTCCCGCCGCTTCCGGATGATCGGCAGCATGTACTCGGCGAATTCGACGCGCGTACGCTCACCGGCCCGGGCCACCTCCGGATCACCGGAGAGATTGCCGAGAAACGCGATGACGGCCGTGTACCAACCGTGAAAGCGCTCATAGTCGGACTTGTCCAGTCCGAGCATGTCGGCGATGACGTTGACAGGAAAGCGGGTGGCATAGTCGGCGACCAGATCGACGGAACCCGCATCACGGAACCTGTCGATCAATTCGCGCGAATTGCGCTCGATGACCGGTAAAAACTTCTCGCGCAGGTCGCTGCCCCGGAAGGCCGGCGCGACCAGGGCCCGACGCACGGCGTGCTCGCGCCCGCTGAGCTGGAGGATCGTCCGCCCGTGCACGGGTTCGATCTGCCAGTCGTAGTTCTCCGTGGTGAATTCGCCTTCTTTGTCCTTGAAGACGCGCTCGACGTCCTCATAACGCGAGACGATGTAACTTCCGGTGGCCTCGTGCCACATGAGGGGCGTGTCCTGACGCATCAGGCGATACGCCCGATACGGATCTCTTTCGAACTCCGGTGACAAAATGTCCGGCGCTGGGACCGACATGAACACTCCCTGCTGAACGGGGAACGGATACGTGGGAACTGAACGCTTCCATCACCTCCCGAGAACACGCGTTCGTCAAGAGTTGCCACCCGTTGCGACCTGCCGGTCCTTTGCGACCTGCCGGAACCCGTTCAGTCGCCCGACGCCACCCGCCCCGTCAGCGCCGCCAGCGAGCTGCGCACATGCGCCATGTGCGCCTGGGCCTCCTCGCGGCCCTCCTCGTGCTCCCGCAGGATCCGCTCCGTCTCCCGCACCACCCGCTCCTCACGGACCCGGGCCTCGGCCAGCAGCTCCGCCGCCCGCGCCTCCGCGTCCTCCTGGCCGTGCCGGGCCACCTCCTGCGTGGCGGCGAGGTCCCGTCCCGCCTCCGCGAGCAGCGCCTCGGCCCGCTCGGTCAGCCCCGCGAACCGGGCCTCCGACGCCGCCTCGGCGGCGGCCATCTCGGCCTCGGCCGCCTTGAGGCGCTCCGCGTGCTCCTGCTCCTGGTGGGCCAGCACGCTCGCCGTACGGTCACGGGTCGCCGCCATCACGGAAGCGGCCGCCGCCCGCACCTCCTCGGCGTCCTGCCGGGCCGCGGCGAGCAGCCCCTCCGCCTCCCGGACCGCCCCCGCCACCCGCTCCTCGGCCGCCCGGTCCGCCGCCGCACGCACCCCGCCGGCCGCCTCGCGCGCCGCGTCCCCGGCCACCCGGCCCGCCGCCTCCGCCGCGTCCCGCAGCGCCTGGCCCGCCGCGACCGCATCGGCGTCCAGCGCCTCCGCCTCGCTCTCGGCCAGCGCCAGGATCCGCTGCGCCCGCTCCCCCAGCTCCGCGTAGTCCTGCACGGGCAGCGTCGCCACAGCCTCCGCCAGCCGGGCGGACTCCGCGAGCAGCTCCTCCACCCTGCCCGTCAGCCGCGTGAGCTCGGCGAGCGCCCCGTCCCGCTCGGCGACCAGGGCGGCCGCCACCCGGTCCACCTGCTCCGGACGGTAACCACGCCCCCGCACCCCGACGACGTCGTACGCGGACCCCGGTCCAGCACTCATCCCTGAAACCTCTCTCCGACCCGCCGACACGCCCTGCCACGCTCCGACACCCGTAACACGTCAAGGATGCGGCAATTGGTGCCGGAAGTCGGAATCGATCAACCGCATTCAGGCCGGAAGCGACCGGCATCACAGACCCGGGCGAACCGGTGATCATCGGCCCGGGCCCCCGGCCCACCCCCGGTACACAAGGAGGCGCCCGGCCCCTTCCGGGGTCCGGACGCCTCCTTACGCACTCGCCGCTCAGCTCTGCGTACGGCTCAGATCAGGCCGTCCCACATCTGCTCCAGCAGCACCGACCACCAGCTCTCCGGCGACGCCAGCGCCGCCGGGTCCAGCGCCACCAGCTGTGCCTGGAAATCGACGGTCCAACGGCCCGCCTGCTCCGGGTTCAGGCCGAACCGCAACCGCCACATCCGGCCCAGCAACGCCATCGACCGCACGAACTCCGGCAGCCCGGTGTTCACGAACTGCGGCGGCACCGACTGCCCACCGGGACCCGCCTCCACCGGCACGGCCACGATGTTCGCCGTCCCGTACTGCACACAGATCGCCCGGCCGAAGTCCGTGCCCATCACCAGATACGACCCCGCGTCCGGCGCGGGCTGCACCTGCCGCTGCACCGCCAGCTCGGCCAGCGTCGGCACCACCGGCTGACCCGGCTGCGCCCAGAAGAACGGCCCGAAATCGGCGGGCAGCCCCGCCCACACCAAGGTGTGCGCGACGATCTCCGGCACCCCCTGACGGGACACCGCCCGCTGGTCGAACCGCAGGATGCCCTGCGGACCGAACGCCTGCACCAGCTCCTCGGCCACCGCCTCCGGCGGCAGCGCGGGCGCGGGCGGCATCTGCGGCAGCGGCGCCCGCACCGGCGCGGGCCGCGCCGGGCCGTCCGCGACCTGGTGCAGCTCGCCCTGGTGCGTCAGCAGATGCTGCATGCCCTGCTGACGGCTGGCGTGATCCGTGCCGTACGGGGCGACGCTGGTGATCCGCACCTGCGGCCAGGTCTCCCGGATCATCCGGGCGCAGTAACCGCCCGGCAGCTCACAGGACTCCAGCTCGGTGTGCAGCTCGATGACCTGCTGCGGCGGCACGTTCATCGCCCGCAGCTCGTGCAGCATCTGCCACTCGGGGTGCGGGGTGCCCGGCGCCGAACGGCGGATCAGCTGCTGCTCGCTGCCGTCCGGAGCCCGGAACCGCAGCACGGCCTGGTAGCCGGGGCCCACGGTCGGCTGACCGGTGGGCTGCTGCGGATAGCCGTACGCCGCCGGCGGCGGAGTGTGCCCACCGGGCGGCGGACCGGGCGGACCCGGCGGCTGCGGTACGGGACCGGGGGCTCCGACCGGCGAAGCGCCGGGGGCCCCGGGAGGACCGGGAGGACCGGGAGGGCTCGGCGGCCCCACCTGCCCCGGGCTCGCGAACATCGTCTCCGCGTGGTGCACCCCACCGGGAGGCGGCGTGGAACCGGGCGGCGGACCCGGCGGACCGGGAGGCTGCGGCGCACCCGGAACACCGGGCGGGCCGGGAGGCTGCGGAACTCCCGGGGCACCGGGCGGCCCCGGCGGACCCGGCGGCCTGGGCGCACCCGCGACGCCCGCACCGATGCTGCTCCCGTCGGCGAACATCGTCGCGGCATGGTGCATCCCCCCGCCCGGGGGCGGCGTGGAACCGGGCGGCGGACCGGGAGGCCCAGGAGGCCCGGGCGGCCCGGGAGGCGGCGTGGAGCCCGGCAGCGGCCCCGGCGGCGGGGTGGCACCGGGCGGGCCGAGCTGGGACACGAGCTGCGTCGGGACGTACCCGCCCGCCGGAGCACCGGGCGCACCCGGACCCGAAGGCGGCGGCGTCGCACCGGGCGGCATCCCGGGAACCCCCGGGGCGCCGGGCGGCGGCGGGGCCGACGAACCGCCCCCGCGAGCCCCGCGCGGCGGCACGACCGCCTTGCTGGTGGCCGCGTCCGCGATGTCACCCGCCCCGCCCGGGGGACCCTGGCCCGGCCGGAGCGCCTGCGCCACCTGCGTACGCGGCAGCTGACTGCCCCCGGACATCAGGGCCGTGGGCGCCTCCGCCGGGACGACCAGCGGCGGGGCCTCCTCGTCGTCCGTGCCCGACAGCGGCGGCGCGAACACCGTCGCGGGCAGCGGAACGGCCCCGTCGTCGGAGTCCGAGTTGGTGTCCGTACCCGCCCAGGGGGTCGCTCCTGCGGGCACCCCGTCGGAGGCCGTGGGCTCGTGGGCGTCGCCGCCGGCGGCGGGCCACGACGCGGCGGAACCCCCGGCGGAAGCGGGCGAGGAAGGCAGCGGCGACGCGTCCGCGACAGCGGAGGGCACAGGGCCGGGCTCGGAAACGGAAGCGGCAGGGGCGGCGGGCGCACCGGAGGCGGCCACGGCCGCCTCCGCCGACTCCCGGCGCTCCGCACGATGATCCGGAATCCCCAGCTTGTCCGCCGCCTCCTGGAGCCACTCCGGCGGCGTCAACAGGAACGACGTCTGGTTCAGGTCCACCCGCCGCGGCGGCTCGGGAGCCGCGACCGGCGCACCGGCCGGAGTCCCGTAATCCTCCTCGTACCGCCGGATCACCTCACCCACCGGCAGCCCCGGCCACAACGTCGCCTCACCGCTGTCCCGCGCGATCACCAGCCGCTGACGGCCCCCGTCCGACACGGGGCCCTCCGCCCGGTCCTCGGCCCACACCACGAAACCCAGCTCGAACTCACGGACCCGTACCTCACGGTGCTGGTACGCGGGCACGTCACCGTTGACCCACTCGTCCGCCCGCTCCTGTGCCTGCGCGAAAGTCACCACCGCGCTCACCCCTCCACCGGGACGGCGCGCGCGAAGCCACCGTCCACCATCAGGTTCGCCACGGTCTCCAACTCCGGCGGATTGCCCGCCAACCGCTGGAGGAAGGCATCGAAGTCCGCACCGCAGGGCAGCAACAGCCGCTCCACACGCTCCTGGACACTCCAGCCGTCCCGGTCCCGGGCATCGTCGTACGGGCAGAACCACACCGAACCAAGGTCTTGGCCGCGCACCTTCACGGCGAGAATCCCACCCTGGACAAAAGCGACACCCAGGAAATCCTTGGTGAAGTGGTCCCGCAGACACTTGTTCACGTACACCAGATCGTTCACCGCCGCCTCGTCACGCACCGTGAAGAACGGCTGGTCCACCAACAGCCCCAGCTCCGCGTCCAACGCCGCGCCCACCGGGGCCGAACCGCCCGCCACCTTCAGGAACGAGCGGTACGCACCCGGCAGCCGGTAACCGAGATCCTCCTCGACACCCTGAACCTGCTGCTCGCTCACCGCGGCCGCACCCCTGGGCAGCCGGAAGTGCGCCGGGCGGGTCTCCTGCAACGGGCGGGTGCCACGCCGGTTCTGATCCACGTCCGTGCCCGCCAGACCGCCGTGATGACGCAGCAGCGCCTTCACCTCGACCGGCACCAACTCCATCCGCCGACCGCCCGGCACGTGATGCCAGGTCCAGCCGTGCGGGGTCGCCACCGCGGGAATCGTGTCCCACAGGTCGTGACCGCTCGCCGCCAACGCCGCGTTCGCCGACACGTAGTCGGTGAGGCGCAGCTCATCGATACCGAAACCAGGAGGCGGATCGGCGATCTCGGCGGCGGCACGCGCATACGGCGAAAGAACCGGGTGACCGTTCCCGTCCATCCGCACCCCTCTGGGGTGGCGGGACGCCCGGACCGGGTCCGGGAAGTTCACGACCTGCCCGGCGTAAGCGGCGTTCGGTGGCGCGGCTTGCTGCCCGAGCCGACCTGTCGTCATGGCTGTTGCCCCCTGCTGCGTCCGGTGTTCCGCACAGCCTAAGCCGTGGGGCGACAGGGGATCCCGTCCCGCCGGATCCGTCACGAACGGTCACATGCGCGTGACGGTGAGGCGGCGCTCCCGCACCTCCGGGCGACACGCGGACACGTTTCCCCGACCCAGCTTCCCCACCACCTGGCACATTTGGCAGGCTGTCCCCGCAACTCGGGGGATTGCAGGGAGGGACGCCAACACGATGCATTCCACACAAACCGCCACATCGGGGGATCCGCGCCTCAGCTGGAGCAGCACCGAGACCAGCCGTACACCCCGACTGATCCACCGCCGCGACGGGATCCTCCCCGCCGTGGCCGCCGCGCTGTCCGTACGCGGCGAGACCCTGACCTGCACCGCCGGCAAAGGGGACCAGCCACCGGTACTGCACCCACTCGTCCAGGACTTCCTCGACACCCTCACCAGCGGCCAGCGCGAACGCTTCACCGGCCGCTGCCCCGAAGCCATACTGCTCTCCCGCCAACTCACCGCCGCCGAGAGCGGACGCTCCAAACGCGCCCAGCGAAAACCCCTGACCAACGGGGAAGCACGCCGCGCGCTCAAACACTCCCGGCTCACCACCCGCCGCATCCGCGAGGACGGCGACCCCCTCCACGGCAGCTACGCACCACCCTGCCGGTCCTGCTCCGCACTCCTGTCCCACTTCGGCGTACGCCCCGTCGACCTGACCTCCACCGGCACCGCGACCACCGCCGAGAAGGGCTGACCGCCCACCGATGCACGACCGCCAGCAGCACTCCACCACCCGATTCCCCGTCGCCGTCGACGCCGCCCTGCGCGAAGCGGGCTGGCAGCCCGGGCGCTGGGACATCCGCCAGGCCGAGGAATGGGCCGACACCCTGCGCTCCCACGCCTCCCCGGCCGGCCACCAGCACGCCGTCTTCCCGGCCGCGGTCGAGGCCTGGGCGGAGTTCGGCGGCCTCCACATCACCGCGTCCGCACCCGGCCGGCACATCGCACCCGCCGCCGTGCGCATCGACCCGCTCAGCGGCCTCCACCTGGCGCGGACCCTCGCGGACCTCGGCCGCGCCCTGGAGACGGAGGTCAGCCCGCTCGGGGCGGAGGGCGAGGAGCAGGCGGTCCTGGCGATCGACACGGACGGCCGGGTGTACAGCATCGACCACACGGGCGACTGGTTCCTGGGCCAGGACATCGACGAGGCCCTGGCCACCCTGGTCACCGGCACCCAACCGGCCCGCCTGACCTCCGCCTGATCCCCGGCCTGACCGGCCCCCTCCGGCCCGTCGGACGCTTGACGACGCCCCCGGCCACCCCTCCGGCCCGTCCGGCGCTTGGCGACGCCCCCGGCCACCCCCTCCGGCCCGTCGGACGCTTGAGGACGCCCCCGGCCACCCCCTCCAGCCCGTCCGGCGCTTGAGCACGAACCGGCCACCCCTCCAGCCCGTCCGGCGCTTGAGGACGGAACCGTCGCTCGGGACGAACGGGCACCACCGCTTCCCGGACACGGAGGGGCACCATCGCTTCCACGCCCAGGAAGGGTCGCCGCTCCCCACGCCCAGGGTTCCGTCCTCAAACGCCGGACGGGCTGAGTAGGGCGGCCATCACACAGCACGCTGAAGTGCGCAGCCCAATCCGGACAGGCTGAAATGTGCGGCCCGAAACGACTGGCTTCAGGCGTCGCCCAACGCGTCCGGAAGCACCGCCGAAACCCGGAAGCCCCCCGCGTCCGTCGGACCGGACACGAACACACCCCCCAGCCCCAGCACCCGCTCCCGCATCCCCACCAGCCCGTTCCCCCCACTCGGCAACCCCGCATCCGCCGCCGCCGCGTCCGAAGGACCGTTCTCCACCTGCATCGCGACCTCGGCCTCCCGATGCGCGAGCCGCACCCACGTCTTCGCGCCCGCCGCATGCTTGTGCACGTTCGTCAGCGCCTCCTGCACCACCCGGAACGCCGTCTGCTCGACCTCCGGCGGATACGGCCGCGCCGCACCGTCCACCGACAGCTCCACGACCATCCCCGCCTGCCGCGACTGCGCCACCAACGCCTCCAGCTCATGCAGCCGGGGCCCGTCCTCGGACGCGGCGGTGGCGGCGGCCGCGACAGCCGCCTTCCTCACCGACGCCAGCGGAACCGCCCCCGCGGCGGCCGGCGCGATCAACGCGTCCCCGGTGCGCAACACCCCGAGCATCTCGCGCAACTCCGTCAGCGCCTGCCGCCCCATGTCCCCGACCAGCGCCGCGTTGCGCACCGCCTTCGCCGGATCCTTCGGCGCTACCGCCTGGAGGGCGGCGGCGTGGACCACCATCAGGCTCACCCGGTGGGCCACCACGTCATGCATCTCCCGGGCGATCCGGGTCCGCTCCTCCGTACGCGCCCACTCGGCCCGCTCCTCGGCCCGGTCCGCGAGCAGCGACAGCTCCCGCTCCAGCGAATCGGCCCGCTCCCGCAGGCTCTCCATCAGACGGCGCCTGGCCCCTATGTAGAGGCCGAGCAGCACGGACGGGGCCGTGAGCCCCACCGCCATGAAGACGGACATCAGCGGGACGTACCAGCCCCCCGGCCCGAAGTCGGCCTGCTCGGCCACGCTCTGCCGCAGCCGCACCCAGGTGACGATGAACGTCCCCACCAGCGCCATCCCCGCCAGGACGACGGTGATCCGGCGCGGCACCTCGGACGCGGCCAGCGTGTAGAGGCCCACCAGAGCCATCAGGAAGCCCATCTCCGCGGGCGTCATCGCGACCGTCACGAGCACCACGGCGATCGGCCACCGCCGGCGCACCAGCAGCACCGAACCCGCCAACAGCCCGAACACCACGCCCACCGGCACCGGCACCCCGGTGTTCCGGGCGAACTCCACCCCCTCCAGGCCACACTCCAGCGCCGACACCAGCGCCAGTCCCACGTCCAGGGCGACACCGCGTCGCCGCTCCCACCACCAGTAGCCGCGGGTGGTCGATCCCGCCGCTTCCCGGTCTGCCCCCGTTGCGGTCATGGCATCCAGCCTACGGGCGGACGCATCCCATTTTCCGGTGACCGGCAACAGCACGTTCCGCGTTCGAACAAGCACGAAACACATCCCGATCGCCTGAAATGGCGAATCGACCGCGCTTTCGACCCGGACGTTCGCATTCCGGACGACGATCCCCGTATGACGGAAACCACAAGCAAGTACGCCGACTTCGAGGGCCTGCGCGAGCAGGCGGTGGCGCTGCGCCGGGAGGGACTCAGCCGCCGCCAGATCCGCGACCGGCTCCACGTCGACAACAACGACCTCCTCAACCGGCTCCTGGAGGGAGAGCCCGCCCCGGAGTGGACAAAGCGGCCCCGCGCCAAGGACGACGTACGGGCGAAGGCCCGGGAACTGCGGCTCCAGGGGATGACGTACGACCAGATCCAGGTGGAGCTGGGGTGCTCCAAGGGGTCCATCTCGTTGTGGGTACGGGATCTGCCGAAGCCCGAGCCACCTACGAAGGAAGAAGCGTCAGCGATCGCGAGGCGGGGATGGGAGGCGACCCTGCAACGACGCGAGACAGAGCGCCAGGCGGCCAAGGGTGCAGCGGAGCGGGAGATCGGCGCCTTGTCCGAGCGTGAACTGTTCCTCTTGGGCGTCGGGCTGTACTGGGCCGAGGGCACCAAGGACAAGCCTCATGCGCGACGGGAACGCGTGGCCTTCGTGAACAGCGACCCCGACATGATCAAGGTCTTCCTGGCCTGGCTCACCCTTCTGAAGGTCGACCACGACCGGCTTCGCTTCCACGTGATGATCCACGAATCGGCCGATGTGCCCTCAGCCCTGGACTACTGGGCAGATCTCGCCGGGACCGATGTCGCATCGTTCGGCAAGACCACGCTCAAGAAGCACAACCCGAAGACCAACCGCAAGAACGTCGGCACGGACTATCGCGGCTGCCTGGTCATCCAGGTCAGGCAAAGCGCTGACCTCTACCGTCGCATCGAAGGGTGGTGGTGCGGCATAGTAGGCGGCAGCGTTTTCGGGCAGGGCCTCGCTTTGCCCGACTGACGCGTGTTCCGCCGTAGTGTAATTGGCAGCACGGCACCCTTTGGAGGTGTTCGGTCTAGGTTCGAGTCCTAGCGGCGGAGCGACTTCGCGGGCCCCGACCACACCGGTCGGGGCCCGCCCCCGTTTCCACCAGAAACACCCCCGGTATCCTGCGGATGACCACCACCCGAAGCCGAAGGGCACATCCGTGAGCGCAACCAGCCCGGCAGCCGTCGTCGTCCTCGCAGCGGGTGAGGGCACCCGCATGAAGTCGAAGACACCCAAGGTCCTGCACGAGATCTCCGGGCGCTCGCTCGTCGGACATGTCGTCGCCGCCGCCCGTGAGCTGGACCCCCAGCACCTAGTCGTGGTCGTCGGACATGCCAGCGAGCAGGTCACCGCGCACCTGAACGCCGGCGACGCCCCCGTGCGCACCGCCTTTCAGGCCGAGCAGAACGGGACCGGGCACGCCGTCCGCATGGGTCTCGAGGAGCTGGGCGGCGCCGTCGAGGGCACCGTGATCGTCGTCTGCGGCGACACCCCCCTGCTGTCCGGCGAGACGCTCGGCGCGCTCGCCGCCACCCACGCCGCCGACGCCAACGCGGTCACCGTCCTGAGCGCCGAGGTCCCCGACTCCACCGGCTACGGGCGCATCGTGCGCGACCCCGCCACCGGTGCGGTCACCGAGATCGTCGAGCACAAGGACGCCACCGACGAGCAGCGGGCGATCCGGGAGATCAACTCCGGGGTGTTCGCGTTCGACGGGCGGCTGTTGGGCGAGGCGCTGGGCAAGGTGCGCACCGACAACAGCCAGGGCGAGGAGTACCTCACCGACGTGCTGTCCATCCTGCGCGAGGCCGGGCACCGGGTCGGGGCCTCCGTGGCGGGCGACCACCGGGAGATCCTCGGCATCAACAACCGGCTCCAGTTGGCGCAGGCGCGCCGGCTGCTCAACGAGCGGCTGCTGGAGCGGGCGATGCTCGCGGGCGTGACCGTGGTGGACCCGTCGTCCACGCTGATCGACGCGACGGTGACGTACGAGCGGGACGCGGTGGTGCACCCGGGGACCCAGCTGCTGGGGACCACGCACCTCGCGGAGGACAGCGAGGTGGGGCCGAACTCGCGGATCGGGGACACCGTCGTCGGTGCCGGGGCCCGGGTGGACAACTCGGTGACGGACTCGGCGGAGATCGGGGCGGGGGCGCTCGTCGGCCCGTACGCCTATCTGCGGCCGGGTACCCGGCTGGGGACGAAGGCCAAGGCCGGTACGTACGTGGAGATGAAGAACGCGACGATCGGGGAAGGGACCAAGGTCCCGCATCTGAGTTACGTCGGTGACGCGACGATCGGTGATCACACCAACATCGGTGCGGCGAGCGTCTTCGTGAACTACGACGGTGTCGCCAAGCACCACACGACGATCGGTTCTCACTGCCGTACCGGTTCGGACAATATGTTTGTGGCGCCCGTCACGGTCGGGGACGGGGTCTACACCGCCGCCGGGTCGGTCATCACCAAGGACGTGCCCGCCGGTTCACTGGCCGTGGCGCGGGGCCAGCAGCGGAATATCGAGGGTTGGGTGGCCCGGAAGCGGCCGGGCAGCGCCGCCGCGCAGGCCGCTCAGGCGTCGTCGCGGGAGACCGACGGGCAAAGCTGACCGGAAACAGGTGCGCCGGTGACGGCGTACCGTGATAGATGCTCACCCATTTCGGCTGGCTCGTTGCACATCGGGACCTATGCGTGCAGCGCCAGATACACGTCTGAGGAGACTGTGCTGTGACCGGGATCAAGACGACCGGCGAGAAGAAACTGATGCTCTTCTCCGGCCGCGCCCACCCCGAGCTTGCCGAGGAGGTCGCCCATCAGCTGGGAGTCGGTCTCGTGCCGACGAAGGCCTTCGATTTCGCCAACGGTGAGATCTATGTGCGGTTCCAGGAGTCGGCACGTGGCGCGGACTGCTTCCTGATCCAGAGCCACACGGCTCCGATCAACAAGTGGATCATGGAGCAGCTGATCATGCTGGACGCGCTGAAGCGCGCTTCGGCCCGCTCCATCACGGTGATCGTGCCGTTCTACGGCTATGCCCGCCAGGACAAGAAGCACCGTGGCCGTGAGCCGATCTCGGCGCGCATGGTGGCGGACCTGATGGCGACGGCGGGTGCGGACCGGATCCTCACCGTCGATCTGCACACGGACCAGATCCAGGGCTTCTTCGACGGTCCGGTGGACCACCTGTTCGCGCTGCCGATCCTGGCGGACTACGTGGGGGCGAAGGTCGACCGTTCCAAGCTGACGATCGTGTCGCCGGACGCGGGCCGGGTGCGGGTCGCCGACCGTTGGTGCGACCGGCTGGACGCGCCGCTGGCGATCGTGCACAAGCGTCGTGACAAGGACGTGCCGAACCAGGTCTCGGTCCACGAGGTCGTGGGCAACGTCGAGGGCCGGGTCTGTGTGCTGGTCGACGACATGATCGACACCGGTGGCACGATCTGCGCCGCTGCGGACGCGCTGTTCGCGCACGGTGCGGAGGACGTCATCGTGACGGCGACGCACGGGGTGCTGTCGGGTCCGGCGGCGGACCGGCTGAAGAACTCGAAGGTGAGCGAGTTCGTGTTCACGGACACGCTGCCGACCCCGGGTGAGCTGGAGCTGGACAAGATCACGGTGCTCTCGATCGCGCCGACGATCGCGCGTGCGGTGCGTGAGGTGTTCGAGGACGGTTCGGTGACGAGCCTCTTCGAGGAGCAGGGCTGACAGCGGTGTCGATCATCCTCGGGTGATCCACTTTGGGTGCGGCCTCCCCGCCGGGTAGACTCAGCGAGTTGCTCGGCGAGGGAGGCCGTACCTGTGTGTACGGCGGTCCGTTATCGACGCGCTCTTCGTAGCAGGCCTGTCGTGGGCCGGGTGACCGTTCGTGTTCCGTCTCCTGACGGCTCACCCACCTGACGAGGAGTGCAACCATGGCTGAGATCAAGCTCGCCACCGAGGTCCGTACCGAGTTCGGCAAGGGCTCCGCCCGCCGTGTGCGTCGCGCCAACCGGGTTCCCGCAGTCGTCTACGGCCACGGTGCCGAGCCGGTCCACGTCACGCTGCCGGGCCACGAGCTGCTGCTGGCGCTGCGTACGGCGAACGTCCTGATCGGTCTGGAGCTCGACGGCAAGGACATGCTGGTCATCCCGAAGGCTGTGCAGCGTCACCCCCTCCGCAGCACCATCGAGCACGTCGACCTGCTGACCGTGAAGCGCGGCGAGAAGGTGAACGTCGAGATCGCGGTGCACGCCGAGGGCGACCTGGCGCCGGGCGCCAACCTTCTCGAGTTCGTGCAGAACACGCTGCTCGTCGAGGCCGAGGCCACCCACATCCCCGAGTCCGTGACGGTCTCCGTCGCGGGTCTGGACGCCGGTGACTCGATCCAGGCCAAGGACATCAAGCTGCCGAAGGGCTCCGTGCTGGCCGGTGACGAGGACGCCATCGTGATCCAGGTCGTCGCCGCGCAGGCCGAGGAGCCGTCCGCGGACGAGGCCGGCGAGACCACCGAGGCCTGAGCCGTACCGCTCACCGTTCCACCTGCTTGACTGACGGGGTGGTGGTTCCCTTCCGGGAGCCGCCGCCCCGTTTGCCTGCCATGCCTGCCGTGCGTGCCACGCGTGCCATCTTGCTAGCCCTGCCATCCCCCTGCGTGCGAGGAGACCGAGCGCTGATGTCCGACGCCACCGACCCCTGGCTCATCGTGGGCCTGGGCAATCCCGGCCCCGACTACGCGGCGAACCGGCACAACGTCGGGTTCATGGTCGCCGATCTGCTGGCGACGCGGATCGGCGGGAAGTTCAAGCGGGCGCAGAAGGCGCAGGCGCAGGTCGTCGAGGGGCGGATGGGTCCGCCGGGTCCGGGGAGCCGGCGGGTGATCCTGGTGAAGCCGATGTCGTACATGAATCTGTCGGGCGGGCCGGTGACGGCGCTGCGGGACTTCTACAAGGTGCCGACGGATCATGTCGTGGCCGTCCATGACGAGCTGGATGTGGACTACGGGATGCTGCGGCTGAAGTTGGGCGGTGGCGACAACGGGCACAACGGGCTGAAGTCGATGACGAAGGCGATGGGTCCGGACTATCACCGGGTGCGTTTCGGGATCGGGCGGCCGCCGGGTCGGATGCAGGTCGCGGATTTCGTGCTGAAGGACTTCTCGTCGACCGAGCGCAAGGAGCTGGCGTTCCTGGTGGACCGGTCGGCGGACGCGGTGGAGTGTCTGCTGGCGGAGGGGCTGGAGCGGGCGCAGAGCGCGTACAACTCCTGAGGCGCCCTGCCTCCCTCCACAACTTCTGACATTCCCTTCCCTGGTGGGGCGTTTTTCGGCCACAGGTTGACCGCGGGTGGGGGTCTGGCCAAGGATCGGCCCCCATGAAACGGAGCTCTTCCCAGCATGCGGCGCTCGCGGGCCGTCGGGCGGCGATGGGGCTGGTCGTCCTGGTGCTGCTGGTCGCGGGTGCGTGGTCGTCGTGGAACACCGCGCACCACATCGTTCTGGCCAAGGGGCGTGACCACGGCACGGTGACGGTGACGGCGTGCGGCGAGGAGACGTGCACCGGTTCGTACGAGCCGGACGCGGTGTCGCGGGAGCGGCCGCGGGTGAGCGTGGACCGGTCGGTCGCGGCGCGGGAGGGGGATCGTTTCTCTGTCGTGGTGAAGCCCGGCACCGATGCGGTGGTCCGCACGGGGTTGCCGGGCTTTCTGCATGCGTGGGTGCCGTTGGGCGGGGCGTTGGTGCTGGCCGCGTTCGTGATCGGTGGCGGGCTGCGGATGTCGCGGGCGGCGTGGGGTGTCGGTACGGCGGGGGCGGTCCTGCTGGTGGCGACGTTCGTCGCGCTGTAGCAGGACCGCCCCGGGGCCCGTTCGTACGTCCGTACGTCCTTAGGGTCAGCCGGTGTTGCGGAGTCCTGCCGCGACGCCGTTGACGGTGAGCAGCAGGGCGCGGGCGAGCAGCGGGTCGGCTTCCTCGCCGCGCTCGGCCGCCTGGCGCTGGCGGGCCAGCAGGGAGACCTGGAGGTAGGAGATCGGGTCCAGGTAGGCGTCGCGGATGGCGAAGGTCTGCTGGAGTACCGGGCTGGTGCCGAGCAGTTCGGTGGAGCCGGTGACCTTGAGGACTTCCCTTACGGTCAGGGCGTGCTCGGCCTCGATGGCGTCGAAGACGTGCTTCAGCTCGTCGGGGACGAGTGTGTCGACGTAGTGCCGGGCGATGCGCAGGTCGGTCTTGGCGAGCGTCATCTCCACGTTGGAGAGGAAGTTCCGGAAGAAGTGCCAGTGCTCGTGCATTTCGTCGAGGACGGTGTCGAGTCCGGCTTCGCGCAGGGCCTTGAGGCCGGAGCCGACGCCGTACCAGCCGGGCACGATCTGCCGTGACTGGGTCCAGCCGAAGACCCACGGGATGGCGCGCAGGCCGTCGAGCGAGACGCCGGAGCCGGGGCGGCGGGAGGGCCGGGATCCCAGGTGCAGGTCGGCGAGTTGGTCGACGGGGGTGGAGGCGAGGAAGTACGCGGGGAGGTCGGGGTCCTCGACGAGCTTGCGGTAGGCGTCGTGGGCCGCGTCGGAGACGGTGTCCATGGCCGCGTCCCAGCGGGCGAGGGCTTCGTCGGACTGGCGGGGTGCGGTGTGCAGGGCGGAGGCCTGGAGGGTGGCCGCGACGGTCAGTTCCAGGTTCTCGCGGGCGAGGGCGGGGATGAGGTACTTGTCGGAGATGACCTCGCCCTGCTCGGTCACCTTGATCTCGCCCTCCAGGGTGCCCCAGGGCTGGGCGAGGATGGCGTCGTGGGAGGGGCCGCCGCCTCGGCCGACGGTGCCGCCGCGGCCGTGGAAGAGGCGCAGGCGTACGCCGTAGCGGTGGGCGACGTCGCGGAGGCGGCGCTGGGCGCGGTGGATCTCCCACTGGGAGGTGGTGATGCCGCCGAACTTGGAGGAGTCGCTGTAGCCGAGCATGACCTCCTGGACGTCGCCGCGCAGGGAGACGAGGCGGCGGTAGGAGGGGTCGGCGAGCATTTCGTCGAGGATGACGTCGGCGGCCTTGAGCTCGTCGGTGGTCTCCAGGAGCGGGACGATGCCGATCTTGGCCCAGCCGGCGTGGAGGTCGACGAGTCCGGCTTCGCGGGCGAGGACGGCGGCGGCGAAGACGTCGTCGGCTCCCTGGCACATGGAGATGATGTAGGACTCGATGACTTCGGGGCCGAAGCGTTCGAAGGCCTGCTTGATGGTGTGGAAGACGCCGAGGGTCTTCTCGCCGGCCGCGTCGAGCGGGGCGGGGGTGGGGGCGAGGGGCCGGCGGGAGCGGAGTTCCTTGGCGAGGAGCTTCTGCCGGTAGTCGCGGGGCATGTCGGTGTAGCGCCAGGATTCCTCGCCGAGCCGGTCGAAGAGCTGGCCGAGGGCGTGGTGGTGGGCGTCGGCGTGTTCGCGTACGTCCATGGTGGCGAGCTGGAGGCCGAAGGCGCCGAGGGTGCGGATGGTGCGGTCCATCCGGCCGTCGGCGAAGAGGCCGCCCTTGTGTGCGCGCAGGGAGGTCTGGATGAGTTCCAGGTCGGCGATGAGTTCGGCGGTGCCCAGGTAGTCGCAGCCGGGGCGGTGGGGGGTGCCTTCGGCGAGGCGCTCGCGGGTGTTGACGAGCTTCTGGCGGATACAGGTGGCCTTGAGGCGGTAGGGCTCTTCGGCGTTGAGCCGCTTGTAGCGGGGGCTGATGCCGGGGAGGCGTTCCAGGTCGGCCTGGAGGGAGGTGAGGAGTTCCTCGGTGGCTCCGGCGTAGCGGATGGAGTTGGAGAGGAGGCCGCGGAGGTGGTCGATCATCTCCAGGGCGTCGGTGATGCCGTGCTCGTGCTGGAGGATCAGGACGTCCCAGGTGACGGCGGGGGTCACGTTGGGGTTGCCGTCGCGGTCGCCGCCGATCCAGGTGCCGAAGGTGAGGGGGCGGGTGCCGGCGGGCAGTTCGACGCCGACGCGCTCCAGTTCGGCGGCGAGGTCCTCCAGGACGTCTCCGACGGCGCCCGCGTGGAGTTCGTCGAGGTAGTAGATGGCGTTGCGGGCCTCGTCGGCGGGCTCCGGGCGGACGACGCGGAGTTCGTCGGTCTGCCAGATGAGGTCGATGTTCTCGGCGAGGCGAAGGTCCAGGCGGCGGCGGTCGGCCTCGACGACCGGGGTCTCCAGGAGGGCGCCGATGCGGCGGAGCTTGTTGAGGACCGAGCGGCGGGCGGCCTCGGTGGGGTGTGCGGTGAAGACGGGCCGGACGTTGAGGTTCTTGACCGTTTCGCGGAGGTGCTCGGGGTCGGCGTCCTTGAGCCGGTCGGCGGTGCGGGCGAGCAGGCCGCCCTCGGCGGCGCGGCGGTCGCGCATCTCGTGGGCGCGGTGGACCTGCTCGGTGACGTTGGCGAGGTGGAAGTAGGTGGAGAAGGCGCGCACGAGCTGTGCGGCGGTCTCCAGGTCCGTGTCGCCGAGGAGTTCGGCGGCGGCTTCGCCGTCGGTGCGGGTCAGGGCGCGGACCCGTTCGACGAGGTCGAGGAGCTCCTGGCCCTCCTGGCGTACGAGGGTCTCGCCGAGGAGGTCGCCGAGGCGGCGGATGTCGGCGCGCAGCGCGGGGCTGGCGGCAGGGGTCTGGTCGGCACTGCTCACAGTGTGCGGCTCCTTGCAGTGAATGAGGAGGTGCGTTCGCTTCGCCGTCCCCATGCGGGTGGTGGTGGGGGCGGGTGGCGGGGTCCGGGGCCCTGCGGCTGGCAGCGGTGCTGTCGCCACGCCCCGACGAGCGGGTGCGGACCGCGCTGTCCGACGCTCCCAGGATAGGTGTCGTCGCAGGCGGCGTGTCCGTGGGCCCGATGGGGGTCGCGGTCGCCGCCCGGGACACCCGGGCCCCTATCCCCTTACCCCGTGGGCGGGCGGGGTATCGCGCGGGACGGGTTGGAGTGGCCTCTCGTGTTGTGGCGCCCGTCACTGCCATACTTACCAAGCCGTAGGTTACGGAACCGTAGCCACGGCCGTCCGCTCTTCTCCCTCACCCTCAGAGGTATCCCCCCATGGCGAGCACCCCTCATGTGATCGACGAGACCGAGCCTCCCGGGGCGGCCGGGGCCTCGTTGCCCCCCGGCACGCTGGGCGGCGACAGCAAGCGTTCGATCGAGCAGTTCGCGCTGCTGGTGTTCATCGTGGTGCCGTTCGCGGCCCTGGTCGCGGCGGTGCCGTTGGCGTGGGGCCGGGGGGTGAGCTGGCTGGATCTGGGGTTGCTGGTGGCGATGTATTTCATCGGCTGTCACGGGGTCACGATCGGCTTCCACCGGTATTTCACGCACGGTTCGTTCAAGGCGAAGCGGCCGTTGCGGATCGCGCTGGCCGTGATGGGGTCGCTGGCGGTGGAGGGGCCCCTGGTGCGGTGGGTGGCCGATCACCGCAAGCACCACCGGTTCTCGGACGCGGAGGGTGATCCGCATTCGCCGTGGCGGTTCGGGGAGAGCCTGCCGGCCCTGATGAAGGGGCTGTGGTGGGCGCACATCGCGTGGATGTTCGACGAGGAGCAGACGCCGCAGCAGAAGTACGCCCCCGACCTGATCAAGGACCCGGCGATCCGGGGCATCTCGCGCCACTTCCTGACCTTCACGATCGTCTCGCTGGCGATTCCGCCGCTGGTCGGCGGCCTCGTGACGATGTCGTGGTGGGGTGCGGCGACGGCGTTCTTCTGGGGTTCGCTGGTGCGGGTGGCGCTGCTGCACCATGTGACCTGGTCGATCAACTCGATCTGCCACGCGGTGGGCAAGCGGCCCTTCAAGTCCCGTGACCGGTCGGGGAACGTGTGGTGGCTGGCGGTGCTGTCGTGCGGCGAGTCGTGGCACAACCTGCACCACGCGGACCCGACGAGTGCCCGGCACGGGGTGATGCGGGGGCAGATCGACTCCAGCGCCCGGCTGATCCGCTGGTTCGAGATGCTGGGCTGGGCCACGGATGTGCGGTGGCCGGATGCCGAGCGTATTGACTCCCGGCGCACGTCTGTTCCGGCTGACGCGGCATGATTGACGACGTGGCGACCGACGGCAGCACGAGCAGCGAGCAGAGCAGGACCTCTCCCTCCCGCCGGGCCCGGCGGGTCCGGATGACGGGCAAGGAGCGCCGCGAGCAGCTGCTGGACATCGGGCGCGCGCTCTTCGCCGACAAGGGTTTCGAGGGCACGTCGGTGGAGGAGATCGCGGCGCGTGCCGGGGTGTCCAAGCCGGTGGTGTACGAGCACTTCGGCGGCAAGGAGGGCCTGTACGCGGTGGTGGTCGACCGCGAGATGCGCCGGCTGCTGGACATGGTGACGGGGGCGCTGACGGCGGGCCATCCGCGCGAGCTGCTGGAGCAGGCCGCGTTCGCGCTGCTGGACTACATCGAGTCGTACACGGACGGTTTCCGGATCCTGGTGCGGGACTCGCCGGTGGCGCAGTCGACGGGCACGTTCGCTTCGCTGATCAGTGACATCGCCACGCAGGTGGAGGACATCCTGGGCCTGGAGTTCAAGGCCCGGGGCTTTGATCCGAAGCTGGCCCCGTTGTACGCGCAGGCGCTGGTGGGGATGGTGGCGCTGACGGGCCAGTGGTGGCTGGACGTGCGCAAGCCGAAGAAGGCGGAGGTGGCCGCGCATCTGGTGAATCTGTGCTGGCACGGGCTGGAGAATCTGGAGGCGAAGCCTCGGCTGATAGGGCACCGGAAGAGCTGACCGCGTAACCCTTCCGCACGTCGTCACCCGTTGTGATGACGTATGCGGATTTCCCGCCGTAGGGTGGTCGGGAGGGCAGAGGATTCGTCCATGGGAGGAACCATGACCGCCGAGCCGACCACCGCGCACAGCTCCCGCTGGCCGGTGCCCCCGCAGGACGGATACACCGTGGACGATCTGTTCACGCTGCCCGATCTCCCGCCGCACACAGAGCTGATCGACGGGAGCCTGGTTTTCGTGAGTCCGCAGCGAGACTTTCACAGCACGATGATCGATCTGCTGGTGACGGGACTGCGCAGTACGGCGCCCCCGGAGGTGAGGGTGCGCCGGGAGATGACCGTAGTGCTGGATCGGCGGAACGCTCCGGAGCCGGATGTCTCCGTCGTGCGGACCGAGGCGATCACAGGGCTCGACGTGACGCGGTACCAGGCCGCCGACGTCCTCCTCGCCGTGGAGGTCGTCTCCCCCGACTCCGAGGCGCGCGACCGTGAGGCCAAGCCGCACAAGTACGCGACGGCCGGCATCCCGCACTTCTGGCTCGTGGAGATGGTCGGCACCGACCAGCACCCCGTCGTGCGGGTCTATGAGCTGGACCCGGTGACGAAGGCGTACGCGCTGACCGGGATCCATCACGACCGGCTGAAGACGGGTGTGCCGTTCCCGGTGGACATCGACGTCTCGGCGGACGCGCTCAAGGAGCTGTAGGGCCCCTCGGTCACGCCTCCGGCTTCTTGCGGGCGACGGCGAAAATGCGGCGGAACGGGAAGACCGTGCCGTACGGGCCGGGCGGGTAGGCCTCGCGGAGCAGGCCGCGGTATTCGGTGAGGAACGCGTCGCGGGCCGCCGGATCGTCGGCCAGGGCGGTGAGGACGGGGCGCAGTGCGGTGCCCTTGACCCAGTCGAGGACCGCGTCGTCGCCGGGCAGGGTCTGGAGGTAGGTGGTCTCCCAGACGTCGGCCGTGCAGCCCAGGTCGCGGAGGCGGGTGAGGTAGTCGGCGGGGTCCAGGGCGGAGGCGGTGCGGTCGCCGATGCCGTGGAGCAGGGGGCGCCAGCGGTCGGATGCGCGGAGGGCGGCCAGGAGGGTGTGGCTGGGGGCGGTGAAGTTGCCGGGGAGCTGGAAGGCGAGGGTGCCGCCGGGGGCGAGGGCGTCGAGCCAGCGGGGGAAGTGTTCGGCGTGGCCGGGGATCCACTGGAGTGCGGAGGTGGAGACGATCAGGCCGTACGTCTCGGTGGGCGTCCAGGTCGCGGCGTCGGCCTCGGCGAAGTCGAGCAAGGGGGGCCGGGCGTGGGCGGCGGCTGCGGCGAGCATCTCGCGCGAGGTGTCGTAGCCGGTGATCCGGGCGGTCGGCCAGCGGTCCGCGAGGAGGGCGGTGACGTTGCCCGCGCCGCAGCCGAGGTCGGCGATGCGGGGTGCGGGGTGGCCGGGGAGGTCGCCGATGCGGGCCAGGAGGTCGTGGAAGGGGCGGGTGCGGTGGTCGGCGTGGCGCAGGTACTGCTGCGGGTCCCAGGAGGGCTGGTCGGGTGCGGTCATGGGGAACAGGATCACGCCGAGAATCTCTTGATGTCAAGACACTTGAATTCAAGAGACTTCATGTCGAGGGACCCTCTACACTGATCGCTATGGAGGACGAGGTCGACCGACTGGTCGCTGCATGGCGCCGAGAGCGCCCCGACCTCGACGTGGAACCACTCGAGGTGCTCAGCCGCGTCTCCCGCCTGGCACGCCACCTCGACCGGGCCCGCCGCATAGCCTTCTCCGAGCACAACCTGGAGCCGTGGGAGTTCGACGTGCTGACGTCGCTGCGCCGCGCCGGCGCCCCGTACCAGCTCTCCCCCGGGCAGCTGCTCACCCAGACCCTGGTCACCTCGGGCACGATGACCAACCGCATCGACCGGCTGACCAAGAAGAACCTCGTCGAGCGGCTGCCCGACCCGAGCGACCGGCGGGGCGTCCTCGTCCGGCTCACGGCCGAGGGGCGCGACAAGGCCGACCAGTCGCTGGCCGGACTGCTCGACCAGGAACGCGCCATCCTCGGCGAGCTCTCCCGCCACCAGCGCGGCGAACTGGCCGGGCTACTGCGCCAGTTGACCGCCCCGTTCGACAACATTCCCACTTAGCGGCGCTTCGGCGGGGCCGACCCCCGCCCGGCGGGCCAGCGCCACCGCGGCCAGCGTCGAGTGCACCCCGAGCTTGCCCAGCACGTTCTGCATATGGGTGCGCACCGTGTGCGGGGAGAGGAACAGGCGCTCGGCGACCGCCTTGCGGCCGAGCCCCGCCACCATGCAGCGCAGCACCTCCCGTTCCCGGGGCGTCAGCGACTCCACCAGCCGCTCGCTCTCGGTGCGGTGCTTGCGGGCGGCGGTCAGCTCCCGCAGTACGCCGGTGAGCAGCGCGGGCGGCAGATGCGTCTCGTCGCGCAGCACGCCCCGTATCACCGCCAGTAGCCGCTGCAACGAGCAGTCCTTGGCCACCCAGCCCGAGGCGCCCGCCTGGAGCGCCCGTGCGGCGGCCCGCGGGTCGTCCTTCTCGGCGAGCACCACCGACCGGACGGCGGGCCGGGCCGAACTGACCCCGGCGACCAGCGAGATGCCGTCGACGACGCCCGTCTCCTCCTGCCGGGGCACGGGGACGGCGTGCGCGCCTCCGGCCGTCAAGGCGCCCAACTCGGCGTCCACCAGCAGCACGTCGTAACCGCGCCCCTCGGTGGCGGCCCGCTCCAGGGCGCGCAGCGCGGCCGGGCCGCTGCCCGCCGCTGACACGTCCACGTCGGGCTCGGCCGCGAGGGCCGCCGCGAGCGACTCGGCGAAGATGCGGTGGTCGTCGACCACCAGAACCCGGATACGCGCCACAGAACCCCCATCGGTGGGGGCGGACAGCTGCGGGTACGGCGTCCGGAGGGATCGGCACGGCCCGCTGTGCTCCGGCCGCCGCCTTCGCACCGCCTGCCGCCCCGCCCCCGGGCGCCGTACCCGGCTCTCTCGCTCCCCTGAATGAGCACCGGCCCCCACCGGTGCTGAGCAACAGCGTACGGGTGGGGGCCACGAGGGGAAGCTGATTCGCCGAACTGGTTGCCCCGGGTGTTTAGGGTGTGCTTCATGTTCCGTCTTGAGACAGAAGTGGACAGAGAACGTCGTATTCTGCTGAGCGGGCGACTGCACGAGGACAACATCGCGGCCGCGGCCGGCCTGCGCGCGCTGCTCTCCACCTCCGCCGAGCACGAAACTCCGCTGGAGGTCTGGGCGTTGGACGAGCACGGGGCCCTGGCCGGTGGGCTGACCGGGCGGACCTGGGCGTACTGGCTGCATGTGGATCTGCTCTGGGTCGACGCCCCGCACCGGGGCTCCGGCCTCGGCGCGCGTCTGCTCGCCGAGGCCGAACGGACCGCCCGCACCGAGCGCGCCTGTACCCGGTCGCGGCTGGAGACCTGGGACTTCCAGGCCCCCGGCTTCTACCGCGGGCAGGGGTACGAGGAGGTCGGCCGGGTCGCGGACTACCCGCCGGGCGTCACCGAGTTCATCCTGGTCAAGGAGTTGTGAACGCGGGGCTCCGCGGACTCCTCGCGGCCCGGCTCGCACCGGTCGCGCTCAGCCCAGTCGGCGCGCCCCGGCCCACGGGATGGCCTCGAAGATCCCCGGGGCCGCGTGTCCGGCCGCCGCGAACGCCTCGCTGACGGCCTTGGTCACGGTGCCGGCCGCCGCCTCCTCCACCAGGACGACCGCCGAGCCGCCGAAGCCGCCGCCGGTCATCCGCGCACCGAGCGCCCCGGCCTCGTTCGCCGCCGCCACCACCAGGTCCAGTTCGGGGCAGGAGACCCGCAGATCGTCGCGGAGCGAGCGGTGGCCCTCGTTCAGGACGGGGCCCGCGGCGCGGACGTCGCCCGCGTCGAGCAGCGCGATGACCTGCTCGACCCGGCGGTTGTCGCCGACGACATGGCGCACGTAGCGGACGACGGACTCGTCCGCCCCGGCGTCGGCGAGCGTGGTGAGGGCCGCGGCGAGGTTCTCGTGAGGCAGGTCGCGCAGCATCGGTATGCCGAGCAGCCGGGCGCCCTCCTCGCAGCCGGCCCGGCGCTCCGCGTACGCCCCGTCGCCCAGCGCGTGCTTGACCCGGGTGTCGACGACCAGCAGCGTCAGGCCCTGGGCGGCCAGGTCGAAGGGGACCTGGCGCAGGGAGAGGTCGCGGGTGTCCAGGTGGAGGGCGTGGCCCTCGGTGCAGCAGGCCGAGGCCATCTGGTCCATGATCCCGCAGGGCACGCCGACGAAGTCGTTCTCGGCGCGGCGGCCGACGACGGCGAGCTCGGGCCCGGACAGGCCGAGGCGGAAGAGGTCGTTCAGGGCCAGCGCGGTGACGACCTCCAGGGCGGCGGAGGAGGAGAGTCCGGCGCCCGTGGGCACGGTGGAGGCCAGCGCGAAGTCCGCCCCGGTGACCGGGTGCCCGGCCTCGCGCAGCGCCCAGAGCACCCCGGCGGGGTAGGCGGCCCAGCCGTGGCCGGAGTGCGGGGCGAGTTCGTCGACGCGCAGCGAGACGACGCCGCCGGGGACGTCGGAGGAGTACAGGCGCAGGACGCCGTCGTCGCGGCGGGAGACGGCCGCGACGGCGGTGTGCGGGAGGGCGAGCGGCATGACGAAGCCGTCGTTGAAGTCGGTGTACTCGCCGATCAGGTTCACTCGTCCGGGTGCCGCCCAGATGCCGTCGGGCTCGCCCCCGTACAGCTCGGAGAAGGTGGCGGCGGGGTCGGTCGCGGACGGGTCCACGGCGGTCGCGGACGGCTCGGTGGTCTCGGTCATGGGGTGGTCGTGTCCTCTCGGCGGGCGAACTGCCAGGCGTCGGCGATGATTCCGGCCAGGTCGGCGCGGGAGGGCTGCCAGCCGAGGCGCTCGACGGCGGTGGTGGCGGAGGCGACGAGGACGGCCGGGTCGCCGCCGCGGCGGGGGGCGGCGGTCTCGGGGACGGGGTGGCCGGTGACCTTGCGGACGGTCTCGATGACCTCGCGGACCGAGAAGCCGTTGCCGTTGCCGAGGTTGCAGATGAGGTGCTCGCCGGGGGCGGCGGCCTCCAGGGCCAGCAGGTGGGCGTCGGCGAGGTCGGCGACGTGGATGTAGTCGCGGACGCAGGTGCCGTCGGGGGTGGGGTAGTCGTCGCCGTACACGGAGATCGACTCGCGCCGGCCCAGGGCCACTTGGAGGACGAGCGGGATGAGGTGGGACTCGGGCGCGTGGCGTTCGCCGCAGCTGCCGTAGGCCCCGGCCACGTTGAAGTAGCGCAGCGAGACGGCGGCCAGGCCGTGGGCGGTGGCCTCCCCGCTGATCATGTGGTCGACGGCGAGTTTGGACGCGCCGTAGGGGCTGGTGGGGGCGGTGGGGGCGGTCTCGGTGATGGGGCTGGAGACCGGTTCGCCGTAGGTGGCGGCGGTGGAGGAGAAGACGAGGGTGCGCACGCCGTGCTCGCGCATCGCGGCGAGCAGGGCGGTGGTGCCGCCGACGTTGTTGACCCAGTACTTCTCCGGGTCGACGACGGATTCGCCGACCTGGGAGAAGGCGGCGAAGTGCAGGACGCCGTCGTAGGAGGGGTCCAGGTGGCGGGCGGCGTCCTGGATGCGGCCCTCGATGAACGCGGCGCCGGCCGGGACGCCCGCGCGGAAGCCGGTGGAGAGGTCGTCCAGGACGGTCACGGTGTGCCCGGCCTCCAGCAGGTGCTGGGCGACGACGCTCCCGACGTAGCCGGCGCCGCCGGTGACCAGGTACTTCTTCGGGAGCTTGCCGGTATTCGGGGAATCGCTCACTTGCTCGCTACCTCTCGCAGTCGCTCGGCCGCGGCCTCCGGCGGCACGTCGTTGATGAACACGCCCATGCCGGACTCGGACCCCGCGAGGAACTTCAGCTTGCCGGAGGTCCGGCGAATGGTGAAAAGCTCCAGGTGCAGGGCGAAGTCCTCCCGTCCGGGGACCCCGAACGGCGCCTGGTGCCAGGCGGAGATGTACGGGGTCGGCGGCTCGCCGGGTCCGAAGATCCGGTCGAAGCGCCTCAAGAGTTCCAGATAGACCTGTGGGAACTCTGTCCGCGCCCGCTCGTCCAGCTCCCGCAGGTCGGGGACGCGGCGGCGGGGGTACAGGTGGACCTCGTAGGGCCAGTGCGCCGCGTAGGGGACGAAGGCGGTCCAGTGGTCGGTGGCGAGGACGACGCGTGAGCCGTCCTTCTCCTCGCGGGCGACCACGTCGTCGAAGAGGTTGCGGCCGGTCTCCTCGCGGTGGCGGGCGGCCGAGCGGAGCATCAGCTCGGTGCGCGGGGTGACGAAGGGGTAGCCGTAGATCTGGCCGTGCGGGTGGCCGAGGGTGACGCCGATCTCGGCGCCCCGGTTCTCGAAGCAGAAGACCTGGGTGACCTGGTCGAGTGCGGCGAGTCCTGCGGTGCGGTCGGTCCAGGCGGCGAGGACGAGGGCGGCCTGTTCCTCGGTGAGGTCGGCGAAGGACGCGTCGTGGTCGGAGGTGAAGCAGACGACCTCGCAGCGGCCCGAGTCGCCGGCGAGGGAGGGGAAGCGGTTCTCGAAGACGGCGACGTCGTAGTCGCTGTCGGGGATCTCGCCGACGCGTCCGTCGCGCGTGGGGCAGAGGGGGCAGGCGTCGGCGGGCGGGTGGTAGGTGCGCGCCTGGCGGTGCGAGGCGATGGCGACCGCGTCGCCGAGCAACGGGTCGCGGCGGATCTCGGACGAGGTCGAGACGGGATCCAGCGGGCGGTGGTCGACGGCGTCGCGGACGGTGTCGTCCGCGGAGTCGTAATAGATCAGCTCACGGCCGTCGGCGAGGGTCGTAACCGTCTTCTTCACCAGAGTCCTCCACCAGATCCTCCCAACATAATCGCACATAACAAATCACAAGCAAACACACGCGTCAATGGCCACGAGCAGCCGCGAGCATTCCGCGATCCCGGGCGGTACACCGACGGCATACCCGGACATACACCCGCGCTCGATCACGATCGAACAAAGAACCCCAACGGGACTGTTCATTTCTCGAACACAGAGGCGTAAGTTCCGACGGGTTCAGTTCGCGCAACGAAGCGAGTACCCCCCATGCACACACTTGCCGAAGGGCTCCGGCTCCCCACGAACGGGCTCGACTACGCCATCCTGGCGATCTACTTCGTCGTCGTGCTCGGCATCGGCTTCGCGGCCCGTGCCAGTGTGAGGACGAGCCTCGACTTCTTCCTCTCCGGACGGTCACTGCCCGCCTGGGTGACCGGGCTCGCCTTCGTCGCGGCGAACCTCGGCGCCACCGAGATCCTCGGCATGGCGGCCACCGGCGCGCAGTACGGCGTCGCGGTGGTGCACTGGTACTGGATCGGCGCGATCCCGGCCATGGTCTTCCTCGGCCTGGTGATGATGCCGTTCTACTACCGCTCCAAGGTGCGCTCCGTGCCGGAGTTCCTGCTCCAGCGGTTCGACAGGTCCGCGCACCTGCTCAGCTCCGTCCTCTTCGCCTTCGCGGCGATCCTCATCGCGGGCGTCAACCTCTACGCCCTGTCGATCGTCGTGGAGGCGCTCCTCGGCTGGCCGCAGTGGGTCGCGATCGTCGTCGCGGGCCTGTTCGTGCTGGTCTACATCACGATCGGCGGGCTCTCCTCGGCGATCTACAACGAGGTGCTCCAGTTCTTCGTCATCCTCGCCGCGCTGATCCCCCTCACCGTCCTCGGCCTGAAGCGGGTCGGCGGCTGGGACGCGATGAGCGACTCGCTGACGAAGCAGCACGGCGGGGACTTCATGACCGCCTGGGGCGGCACCGGCATCGGTGACGCCAACCCGCTGGGCGCCAACTGGCTGACGATCATCCTGGGTCTCGGCTTCGTGCTGTCCTTCGGCTACTGGACGACGAACTTCGCCGAGGTGCAGCGCGCCCTGTCCGCGAAGAACCTCTCCGCCGCCAAGCGCACCCCGCTGATCGCCGCCTTCCCGAAGATCTTCATCGTCTTCGCCGTGATGATCCCGGGTCTGGTCGCCGCCGTGATCGTGCCCAAGATCGGCACCCCGGACTCCGACCTCACGTACAACGACGCGATACCCCTGCTGATGCAGGAGCTGCTGCCCAACGGCGTGCTCGGCATCGCGGTGACCGGTCTGCTCGCCGCGTTCATGGCGGGCATGGCGGCCAACGTGTCCTCGTTCAACACGGTGTTCACCACCGACATCTGGCAGCGGTACGTGGTGAAGGACAAGCCGGACGCCTACTACCTGCGGTTCGGGCGGCTGATCACGGCGATCGGTGTGCTGGCCTCGATCGGCACGGCGTTCATCGCCGCCAGCTTCTCGAACATCATGAGCTACCTCCAGACGCTGTTCTCGTTCTTCAACGTCCCGATGTTCGTCGTCTTCATCATCGGCATGTTCTGGAAGCGGGCCTCGATGAAGTCCGGTGTCTGGGGCCTGGTCGCGGGCACCGGGGCCGCGATGGTCAACTACTTCTGGATCTACAAGGGCGGGATCATCGACATCCCGTCCGACCAGGGCGCCAACTTCGTCTCCGCGATCGTCGGATTCGTCGCCGGAGCCGTCGTCATGGTCGCCGTCACCCTCTTCACCGCGCCGAAGCCCGAAGCGGAACTGGCCGGGCTGGTGTACGGGACCGAATCGCCGGACCCCGACGAGGCACTCGACGAGGCCGACAGCGCCTGGTACCGCAAGCCCGCGCTGCTCGGCTGGGGCGCGGTCGTCCTCGCCGCCGCCTGCTACATCCCCTACTCGTTCTGATCGGAGGCACTCACCATGTCCGACCCGCGCACATCCGACCTGCACACATCCGATCTGCACAAGGAAGTCTCCGAGCTGGAGCGCAAGTCCGCCACCGCCGCCCGGCTCTTCGACATCCGGCGGATCATCGGCGGCCTGTTCGTGGTCTACGGAGTGATCGTCACCATCGCCGGCATCAGCCCGTCCGACGCCGACCTGAAGAAGGCCGAGGGAGTCCACATCAACCTGTGGACGGGCCTCGCCATGCTGGCGCTCGGCCTGTTCTTCCTGGTCTGGATGAAGCTGCGCCCGGCCGAGGCCCCGGCAGCCCCGGAAGCGGACCCGGCCCCGGGCCCGAGGTCCGACGTCGGCTGACCCGCCCCACCGCTCGTCCGCCGTGCCCGCAGGGGCCCTACGTCACCCGCGCTGTCCGGGGAGGTACGGCCCCTGCGGTGTGCCGCCGTTGTCCGCGGCCCTCTCCAGCAGTCCCGTACGGGCCGCGAGGGCGGCCGCCTCCAGGCGGGAGCCGACGCCGAGCTTCATCAGGACCCGCTGGACGTGGGTGCGGGCGGTGCTCGGGGCGATGTCCATGCCGGCCGCGATCAGCCGGGTGCCTTCGCCCTCGGCGACCCGCACCAGCACCTCCGCCTCGCGCGGCGTCAGCATCCGCAGCAGCCGCCGCCCCTCGTCGTCGGGCTGGGCCGCCGGGTTGAGCAGTTCGGCGAAGGCCCCCCGCAGCAGCTGCGGGGCGATCGCGCTCTCCCCCGCCCGCGCCTTGAGCATGGCCCGCTCGACGCCCTCGATCCGCTCGTCGTGCCGGACGTACCCCGCGGCCCCGGCGGCGAACGCCGCGGCGATCCCGCGCGGGCTGGGCACCGGTCCGAGGACCACCACCGCCACCTGCGGGCGCTCCTGACCGATGCGCACGATCGGGTCGAAGACCCCGGGGGCGGCGGGCGAGGCCGTACCGAACAGACAGACCTCCGGGGCCCTGCCGACGACCAGCTCCGCCGCCCCGGACGTCGGCGCCGCCGCCGCGAGCACCCGGTGCCCACGCAGTCTCAGCGCCGAGGCGAGTGCCTCGGCGAGCAGCCGGTGATCGTCGACCACCATGAGCCGCACACCCACGGTCCTCACCCCCAAAGCCCCTGTACGCCCGGCCCCCGGACTCCTGCCCCGGCAAGCTACACGCTTGTTCGACGCCGCGCGGCCCTTACGTGGGAGAAGCCCCCCGGAATGCCGAATTCTGCGTTATTCGGCCCCAGTTGACCTGCGTTCATGGCTCGTTGGCCGGCCGTTCGCGATCACTCCACGGCCGGAAAGCGATCGGCCCCGCCGGTGAGGTGATCGACCGGCGGGGCCTGGCACTGCGGGGCGCTCCCGGGGGAGCGCGGTGATCAGTCGGCGCGGTAGGCGACGACGAGGTAACGCTTCTCGTCCGGGTTGACGGTGCTGGGCTTGTGGACCGAGCCGCTCGCCATGAAGAACCGGCCGTCGCTGTAGAGGAGTTCGCCCGTGTCGATGGAGAACCGCTTCTCCGCCTCCCGGACGGTCTCGTCGCTCGGGTTCTCCATCAGCAGGGTCTGCTTGAAGGTCTCGCCGTCGAGGGAGACGACCTGGCCGCCCTTGTCGTACGGGCCCTCCTTGTAGGCGATGATGCTGGTGCCGTCCATCCGGAGCGGCGTCAGCGTGTGGCGGTCGCCCGCGTCCGCCCGGCCGCCGAGGAGCTTTCCGGTGGTCAGGTCGAAGGCGACGATCTCGTTCGTGTCGCCGTACTCGCTGGTTCCGTCGTGCCTCTCGGTCGGCAGGTAGAGACGGTTGTTGCCGACGGCCATGTGCTTGCACTGCTCGACATCGGTGGAGCCGCACTCCGCCGCGTACTTGTCCGCGTCGGCGGGAATCCGGACGATCAGCTTGCCGGTGGCCGCGTCGATCGAGAAGAAGTCGGAGATGCTGCTGCCGTCGCCGGCGGTGTCGCCGACGTCGGCCGCGACCACCAGCGGCTTGGTGGAGACGATGCTCGCGTACTCGACGCCCTCGGGCATCTGGAACGAGGACAGCGGCGCGCCGGTCGTCGGGTTCAGCGCCTGCACGGTGAGCTGCGGGCTGTCGGACGTGCCGCACCTGCGGACCACGGCGAGGGCTTCGCCTCCCGCGTAGCCACGGTCGTAGCAGCCGTCCGCGCCGACCTTCGGCTTCCAGAGCGAGGCGCCGTCGGCCAGCTTGAAGGCCGCGCCGCCGGAGGTTCCGCCCGCGGCGACGGTGGTCCCGCTGAGCGTGACCTCGTCGAAGCGGATCGGCCGGTCACCGCCGGTGGCGGAGGTGACGCTCTTGCTCCACAGGAGCTTGCCGGCGCTCAGGTCGATCACGCCGACCTGGTTGCACGACGGGTACTTGTTCTCCTTGGTCGGCTTCGTCTCCTGGAAGACGATGGCCGCCTTGTAGTCCTTGCTCATGTGCCGGGACACGGTGCAGATCTCGCCGGCCAGCGGGAAGGACCAGAGCTTGGTGCCCTTGTCGCGGTCGTAGCCGTTGACCTCGGCGATGCCGGACTTGACGTACGCCTTGTCGGTGACCCAGGAGCCCGCGACCGTGGTGATGTCGGTGACCACCGGCTCCGGGAACTGGAAGGCGACCTTGGACTTGGTGTTGGCGGGCGCCTTCTCCTCGCCGCCGGCCAGGCCGCCCTCGCCGCCCTTGGCCTCGCCGCCGGTGGCGCCGGACGAGGAGGCCTCGTCCGTGCCGCCCTTGTCGTCACCGGTGGAGGCGTAGAAGATCCCGCCGCCGATGATCAGCACCACGGCGACGGCCGCGGCGACGATGATCTGCATCTGGGTGGAGAACTTCTTGCCGCCGTCGCCGGCCGGCTGCGGGGCCGCCCCGTACTGCGGCTGCATCGGCTGGGTCGGATAGCCGTAACCCTGCTGGGGCATCCCGGGCTGTCCGGGATGGCCGGGCTGTCCGGCGGGCCCCTGCGGGTAGCCGTAACCCTGCTGCGGGGCCTGGGGGTAGCCGTACCCGTTGGGCTGCGGCGCGGGCGGGGTGGGGTAGCCACCGGCCGGCGGCGGGGTGCCGTAGCCCCCGGCGGGCGCGTCCTGCGGGGCGGCGGGCTGCTGCGGCGGCTGCTCGGGCTGCGTGCCGAAGGGGTCCGCGGGCGGCGGGACGGGCCAGCCGAACCCTCCCGGCGGCGGGTCCTGCGGCGCGCCGAAGCCACCGGAGGGCGGGGGCGTGTTCGGCGGTTCGTTGGGCGGCTGCTGCGGTGGCTGGGGCGGCTGGGTCATGGCGTGCGTACCTCGGGAGACGAGTGGGTGTGGGGGCGCGTGGGGCCGGGAGAGGCCGACCGCGGTCGGATGCCGTGGCGGACCGTCACTTGGTGAACACCAGCATCGTCGACTGCTCCAGCTCTTCCTTGTCGTTGCTCGCGCTCACACGCTTGCTGAAGATGTAGGAGCGGCCGTCCTGGTAGAGGACCTTGGACGAGAAGAAGCCGTTCTCGATCCGGCCGGCCGACGCCGGGTGCTGGAGCAGCGTCTTGGGAGTGCCGCCGGTCGGCGGCAGGGTCACGAGCGCGCCGGCGGTGTCGTACTTCGGCCGCATGTAGAGCAGCACGTCGCCGCCCTCCATGCCCAGCGGCTTCAGAACGCGCTCGGCCGGGGCGGGCGCCTCCCACTTGGGCTTCCCGGTGTTCAGGTCGAAGGCGATGACCTTGTTGGTCCGGGAGGTCCCGCTGCTGTCGTCCTCGGTCGCGATGTAGAAGGTGTTGGCGTCGGCGGCGACGCCGCTGCACCCTTCGAGCTTCTCGCCGAAGACCGCGAAGCTGCCCCCGCAGTCGACGGTGAGCTTGTCGCCCTGCGCGGGTGCGAGCTGCGAGCGGAGCTTGCCGCTCTCGGTGAGCGCCGCGATGCCGTACTGCTTCTTCGCCTCGTTGTCGAACCTGACGACGAGCGGGCTGACCGAGTAGACCTTGCTGACCTCCCAGCCGCGCTTCGGCTGGTACGTCCACTTGGCCTTGCCGGTGACCGGGTCCAGCTCCTGGACCTGGTGCTGCGGGTTCTTGGCGTCGTCGGTGCGGCAGCTGGCGGCGGCGATCAGCTTCGCGCCGCCGGCGAAGGCGAAGGGCTTGCAGTTGCCCTCGGGGTTGCCGAACAGCTCCTTGCCGTCGCTGACGCGGTAGGCGTTGGAGTTGCCGGTACGACCCACCGTGACGGTGTCTCCGCTGATCGCCAGACCGATGTCCGACAGGAAGTCCCAGGTGCCGTTCTTCTTGATCGTCTTCTTCCAGCCGGCCTGGCCGGTGTTGAGATCGATCATCTGGAGGACGGAGCACTTGGCCCGGTCGGTGGTGCCGTCCTTCACGCCGATGACGAGCTTGCCGTCGGCGGTCGCGGTGTTGGGCGTGGCGCACACGTCGGCGGGGAGCGCCAGGGTCCACTTCTGCTTGCCGTCGGCGACGGAGTAGCCGGAGACGCCGCGGTACATGGCCTTGGCGACCAGGTCGCCGGTGAACCAGGGGCCCTCGACGGACGCGCCGCCGCGCGGCAGGTCGACGTCGTTCTTCTGGAGCCAGGCGACCTTGGCCTCGCCCGGCTTGCGCCCGGCGTTGAGGTCGTCGTTGCCCTCGCGGCCGTCGCCGGTGCCGTCGCCCTCGTCGACCGTCGGCGACTCGCTGGGGGGCTTGGGGTCGGTGCTCGTGCCGGCGACGGGCTTCTTGGGGTCGTCCCCGCCGTCGCTCACGAGGAACCAGGTGCCCGCTCCGGCGACCAGGACCACGGCGAGCGCCGCCGCGACCACGATGCCGGTCTTGTTCTTGAGGAACCCGCCGGGACCGGAGCCCGGTCCGCCGGGGGCGGGGGCGCCGGGGTGCTGCTGCGTCGGGTAGCCGTAGCCGGGCTGGGGCTGCTGACCGTACGGACCGGGAGCCTGCTGACCGTACGGGCCCGGGGCCTGCTGGCCGTAGGGGCCGGGCTGCTGGCCGTACGGACCGGAGGCCTGCTGGCCGTACGGTCCGGGGGCCTGCTGGCCGTACGGTCCGGGGGCCTGCTGGCCGTACGGTCCGGGGGCCTGGCCGGGCTGCTGCGGATAGCCGTAGCCGGGCCCGGCCGGGGGCTGCTGCTGCGGGTAGCCGTACGCCGGGGTGCCCGGCGGGGGCGTCTGCGGCGGGCCGGGCGGCTGCGCGGGGGGCGGCCCCTGGGACGGCTGACCGGGCGGCGTCTGCGGCGGCTTCGCGAGGTTCGGCTGGTCCTGGGGCTGCTGAGGAGCTCCGTTCGGCGGCTCCTGCGGAGCCCCGAAGCCTCCCTGCGGCGGTTGCTGGCTGGGCGGCTGGCTCATATCAGCACGTCCCCCTTCGTGCGGCCCGGTGCGCGAATCGGTCTCCCCCGCATTCCCAAGAGGGTCAATTCCCCTCGGAAAGGAGCGAATCGGGCATGGGTTCCGCGGTGTTACGACAGTCGGGCGGGGCTTCTTTCTACCACCCACCCGCCACCGGGCACCGGTTCGGGCCAACCCCTGTTCCCAAGGGAGAACCGCCTTGTGATGCCCCCGTTACGACCCGGCGGGAGGTGATGGTCAGTCACCGAAGGCGATCATCGTCGGCAGCTCCCTCTCCTCCTCGTCGGTGGCCGCGGAGACATACGTGAGCATGAGCAGCGAGCGGCCGCCGGCGTAGAGGACGAGCGGATCGGTGAAGGTGCGCTCGGTCACCGCGGCCGACGCCGGGTGGCGCAGGACCTGGCGCGGTGCGCCGCCGTCCGGCCCGAGCGCCACGATGCCGCCGCCGACGCCCTTGGTCCCGCTCTTCGCCCCGGGCGGGCCGAGGTAGATCAGCGCCTTGCCGCCTTCGACGCGCAGCGGCATCAGGGTCTGGCCCGCGGGCGCGGGGACCTTCCACTTCTTCTTGCCGGTGCTCATGTCGAAGGCGACGACGTCGTTGGTCAGCACCCCGTCCGCGAACCGGTGCTTCGTGGCGGCGTAGAGCGTGTCGGCGTCGGCGGTCACTCCGACGCAGGTGTCGAGGTTCGCGCCCACGTTCCGCCGCATGCCGGTGCACCGGGCCTCGGGGACGTCGTCGCCGGCGATGGGCCGGGAGCGGAAGGTTCCGTCGGCGTTCAGGACCGTGATCGCCCACTCGCCCTCCACCGCCCCGCCCTTGCGGAGCGAGATCACCGGTGGGTCGACGGAGTGGACTTCGTCGATCAGCCAGCCCTTCTCGGCCTCGTACGTCCACAGGGTCCGGCCGGTGGACGGGTCGACGCGCCGCACTTCCTCGATGACATCGTCGGCCTCGGACTCGGCCTCGGCCTCGCCGGCCGGCTGGTCGCGGCAGCTGACAGCGGCGAGCAGGACGGCTCCGCCGGCGAGACCGTACGACTGGCAGGGGCCGGGCAGCTTGTCCCACAGGTGCTTGCCGTCACTGACCCGGTAGGCATCGGTGCGGCCGACGCGCCCGATCGTCAGGACGTCGCCGCTGATCGCCATGACGATGTTCGCGAGCCCGTCCTGCGTCGGCGCGCGTTCGAAGGTCGCGGACCAGCCCGCCTCGCCGGTGGCCAGATCGATCATCTGGAGCTTGTCGCAGACCGAGTTCTCCGTGGAGGTGTCGGTCAGGAGCCCGATGACGATCTTCCCGTCCGCGGTCGGCCGGGTGGGCGCCGCGCAGACGTCGGAGGGCAGCCGCAGGCTCCACTTCCGCGCGCCGTCGTCGAGGGAGTAGCCGGACGCCGTGCGGTACATGGCCTTGGCCACGACATCGCCGACGACCCAGGGGCCGAGGGCGGAGGCTCCGCCCCCCGGCAGGTCCACGCCGTTCCGCTGGACCCAGCGGACCTTCGCCTCGCCCTCCTTGCGGCCCTTGTTGATCTCCGCGGCCCCCGGGGCGGGCGTCGCCTTCGGGACAGGCTCGGCGCCGGGCCGCTCCAGGGCGGTGCTCTCCTTCGCGACGGGCTTCCCGTCGTCGGCGCCGTCATCGCCGCCCACCGCGAACCAGACGCCGGCCCCGATGACGAGGGCCCCGGCGAGCACGGCGGCGACGAGACCCGCGACCCGGCCCCGCGAGCGCCCGCCCGGGGGCGAGGGCCGGGGCCCCGGGTGGCCGTACGACACGGTGGGCGGCGGGCCGTACGGGCCGGGCTGCGGCTGCGGCTGCGGCTGCGGGTAGCCGTACGGCGCCGTGGGCGGCTGACCGTACGGGCCGGGCTGGGGCTGCGGCTGGTGCTGGGGCGGCACGGGGTTCCCGTACGCGCCGGGCTGCGGTTCGTACGGAGCGCCGAAGCCCTCCTGCTCCCCCGGCCCGCCTTGCGGCGGCTGCGACATCGGTGTGGTCCCCCTCGAACGTACGGTCCCTGCCGTCCCGTTCTACCACCTGCCGCATCGCCGTCCGTCAGGCGTCCTCGGCCAGTTCCAGCCAGCGCATCTCCAACTCGTCCCGCTCGGTGACGAGTTCGCGCAGTTCGGCGTCGAGCCCCGCGACCTTCTCGAAGTCGGTGGCGTTGTCGGCGATCTGCTTGTGCAGCGTGGTCTCCCGGGTGGAGAGCTTGTCGAGCTGCCGCTCGACCTTCTGGAGCTCCTTCTTCGCGGCGCGGGCCTCCTGCGTCGAGACGGCCGGGGCCGCGGCGGATGCGGTGGACGTACGGGGCGCGGCGGCGGAGGGGGTGGACTCCTCCTCCATCCGCTGCCGGCGCTCCAGGTACTCGTCGATCCCGCGCGGCAGCATGCGCAGGGCGCGGTCGCCGAGGAGCGCCATGACCCGGTCGGTGGTCCGCTCGATGAAGAACCGGTCGTGGGAGATCACGATCATCGATCCGGGCCAGCTGTCGAGGAGGTCCTCCAGCTGGGTCAGGGTCTCGATGTCGAGGTCGTTGGTGGGCTCGTCGAGGAAGAGGACGTTGGGCTCGTCCATCAGCAGCCGCAGGATCTGGAGCCGGCGGCGCTCACCGCCGGAGAGGTCGCCGACGGGCGTCCACTGCTTCTCCTTGGTGAAGCCGAACTGCTCGCAGAGCTGACCGGCGGTCAGCTCGCGGCCGTTGCCGAGGTCGACCCGGTCGCGCACCTGCTGGACGGCCTCCAGGACCCGGAGGTTCGGGTTGAGCTCGGTGACCTCCTGGGAGAGGTAGGCGAGCTTGACGGTCTTGCCGACGACGACCTTCCCGGCGGCGGGCTGCTCGTCGCCCTGGGTGCGGGCGGCCTGGGCGAGCGCGCGCAGCAGCGAGGTCTTGCCCGCGCCGTTGACGCCGACCAGGCCGATGCGGTCGCCGGGGCCGAGCTGCCAGGTGAGGTGGGTGAGGAGGGTCTTGGGCCCGGCCTGGACGGTCACGTCCTCCAGGTCGAAGACGGTCTTGCCGAGGCGGGCGTTGGCGAACTTCATCAGTGCGCTGGTGTCGCGCGGCGGCGGCACGTCGGCGATGAGTTCGTTGGCGGCCTCGATGCGGTAGCGCGGCTTGGAGGTACGGGCGGGGGCGCCGCGGCGCAGCCAGGCCAGCTCCTTGCGCATGAGGTTCTGCCGCTTGGACTCCTCGGTGGCGGCGATGCGTTCCCGCTCGGCGCGGGCGAACACGTAGTCGCTGTAGCCGCCCTCGTACTCGTGGACGGCGCCGCGCTGGACGTCCCACATGCGGGTGCAGACCTGGTCGAGGAACCACCGGTCGTGGGTGACGCAGACGAGGGCGGAGCGCCGGGTCCGCAGGTGGCCGGCCAGCCAGGAGATGCCCTCGACGTCGAGGTGGTTGGTGGGCTCGTCGAGGACGATCAGGTCCTGCTCGTCGATGAGGAGCTTGGCCAGTGCGATCCGGCGGCGCTCGCCACCGGAGAGCGGGGCGATGACGGTGTCGAGCCCGTGCTCGAAGCCGGGGAGGGCGAGGCCGCCGAAGAGCCCGGTGAGCACGTCGCGGATCTTGGCGCTGCCCGCCCACTCGTGGTCGGCGAGATCGCCGATGACCTCCTGGCGGATGGTCTTCTCCGGGTCCAGGGAGTCGTGCTGGGTGAGGACGCCGAGTCGCAGCCCGCCGTTGTGGGTGACGCGGCCGGTGTCCGCGTCCTCCAGCCTGGCGAGCATCCGGATGAGGGTGGTCTTGCCGTCGCCGTTGCGGCCCACGACACCGATCCGGTCGCCCTCGGAGACCCCGAGGGATACACCGTCGAGCAGGGCACGGGTGCCGTACACCTTGCTGACCTGCTCGACATTGACCAGATTGACGGCCATTTCACTCCTGTCCCGGGGGTCCCTGCGGTGAGGACCGCTCGACGTACCAGAGTAGTCGCCACGCGGAGCGCGATAACGTGCCGCGATCGATCATGGGGAGTAGGCCCAGGTCGGAGCGGTGCGCAGGACATGCGATGTGGGGGGCTTCATGACGATGGCGCGGGGAACGGTACGGGGCCTGGTACCGGCGGTCCTGGCGGCGGTGACACTGGCCGGCTGTTCGTCGTCGAGCGGGGCGGGCGACGGGAGCCCGGGCGCACCGGCGGTCAGCAGCGCGACCGCGAAGGCGTCGGCCGAAGCCGGGGCGGAGAAGACCGGGGCGGACAAGGCGGGGGCGGACGAGGCCGGGGCGGACCAGGCCGGGGCCGGCGCCACGAAGGCGGCGGAGAAGGGCGGGCGGGTCGGAGGCGCGGGTTCGGCGTGCGAACTGCCCGTGTCCTTCGACATCGCCGCGCACTGGAAGCCCCGGGGTGCCTCGATGGACCTGGGCTCCGAGCTGGACCCCGAGCTGGCCGAGGAGCTGGCCGACCTCGCCGAGCAGGGCACGGTGAAGGTGGTCTGCGAGATCGACGCCAAGCCGGCGGGGCACATCGGCTTCCTCCGGGTGTGGCAGGGCGAGGCGTCCGAGGACGACCCGCGCGCGGTTCTGCAGGCCTTCGTGGCGGACGACCCGAACGCGGTCAAGGCCGCCTACACACAGGTGACGGCCGGTGCGCTCGCCGCCGCCGAGGTCGGATACACCAGCCACAGCGAACTGCTGGACGAGCCGAAGAAGGAGCGCGCCTTCGCCGTCGCGACGCCCGACGGCCCGGTCGTGGTGCCCCTGGGCGGGATGGACTCCGAGGAGCACATGGCGATGCTTCCGGCGTTCGAACTGGCGAAGAGGACCCTGAAGCTCGGCTGACCGCCCGCTCCGTGTCCGTGCCCGCCGCAGGACCGGGGGTGTGCGATACCGTGCGCCCACTGATCAAGGGCCGGGGGGCGACGTGGCGGCAACGGCGTGGGAACGATTCATCGGTCACCGGGTGCTGCCGAAGGCGACCGCCGTGGTGCTCGCCGCGGTGCTGGTGGCCGGGTTCCTCCTCGTCCGGTCCGAGCGGCGCGACGCCCATAACGCCGAGGTCCTGGAAACGGCCTGCGGTGGTGTTCTGCCGCGCGAGGCGGTGCGCGGTCTGCTGCCCGGGGACGAGACCTGGGAGCTGCGCGACGACCTGGACCTGAGCGGGCCGTCCGGGCGCGGACCGCGCACCGTGCTGCGGTGCTCACTGGAGTGGGGCGAGGACGGGACGCTGGATCTCGCGGCGGTGCCGGTGCTGGACGTTCCGCTGTCCGGCGTGCGGGTCCGGGACGTCCTCTCCACGGCGGCCGCGAAGGAGCCCGACTGGGCCACCGCGTACCGGACCGCCACCACCCAGGTCACCGCCGCCTGCCCGGCGGGTCTGCCCGGCTATCCCCGGCCGGTGACGCGCTTCCGCGTCCACGCCTCGCTGGGCGCCGACGGGTCGGAGGTGGCGGGGGCGGCGAAGGAGCTGGGCGATGCGGTGGCCGCGGTCGCCAACCACGTACGTGACCGGGCCCGCTGTGGAGGTACGGCGGTGGAGCCCTCGGACGTACGGCCGCCGCCGAGGTCGGAGGCGGAGGACTCCGAGAACTCCGGGAGCTCCGACGAGGTCCCGCAGGCCTGCCGCTGGTTCCGGCCCGGGATGCTCGACGGCAAGACCTGGGGGCCCGACGACCGGGAACCTGACGGCGTCACGGCCGACGACGCGGACGCCTGCTCCCTGAGGGTGCCGCGTGCGAAGCCGGCGAATCGGCTGGACCACTTCGCCGAGGTGAGTTCGGTGAGCTGGCGGGGGCCGCTGCTGCCCGAGGCGCGCACGGCGTACGGGGCCGAGCTGGCCGCACTGTCCCGTGCCCCGGAGCCGGGGAGCGGTGAGCAGTCGTACACGCTGGCCGTCTGGGCCGCGTCCTCGTGCTCGGGGGCCCGGACGCTGAGCCGGGTGACGGTGACGACGGCCGCGGCCGCTCTCGCGGCCGACCGGGCCGACCGGATCCTCGACGCGTATCTGACCTCGTCCGACTGCCGTGCGGCGAAGGTCATCGGAAAGGTGTGGAAGTGAGCGACGTCCGTTTCTGGCGCAGGCGATCGGTGCGCCGCACGGCGGCCTGGACCGCGACCGCGGCGGTGCTGGCGGGAGGACTCTTCTGGGTCTCCGGCGGCTACGGCTCCTGGCGCGACGACCGGGCCCTGGACGCGGCCTGCGACGGCGATCTGGCGGCCGGTGCGGTACGGGAGCTGTTCGGCGGTGTATCCCTGACCTCGTCGGCCCGCTGGGGCGACCGGCGGCACTGCACGGTCAGCGCGTCCGACGACGACACGGACGCCGGCCTGGTGCTGTGGGCCGGGAGGACGGAACGCATGACGAACCTGGAGGACTTCGACGGGTTCGACGCCCCCCTCGGTCACGGCTGGACCGGTTCCTTCCGGTTCGACCCGGACAGCGAGGACACGGACGAGGCGGGGGCCGTCCTGATGCTGAGCTGCGGCAAGGAGTCCGGTTACGGGCAGCTGATGACGGCGGAGGCCGACCTCGGCCAGGGCGGTTTCGACGACCCGGTGGCCCGGGAGCGGCTCGTCGCCGTCCTCACGGAGACGGCCTCGGCGTACGCCCGGCGCACCGCCTGTGCGGCTCCGGTCGGCGGGCGGGTGAAGCAGGTCGGCGTCACGACGAACCGCAGGGACTACAAACCCGTCGCCGCGGCCACGGGGAGCTGCGCGGGCCTGCTGGACGGGAAGACGGCCGCCCGGTGGGGCGTGCGCACGGCCCAGGAGATCACGGCGGCCCCGGCGCCCTTGGAGAACTGCGTCCTGGGCGGTCTGCGCGGCGCGTTCCTGTACGGGTTCACCGCGCATTACGGGCCGTCCGCCCGGGATGCCCGCTTCCGGCTGGACACATGGCTGGACAGCGACGCCGCCGCCCGCAGGGGCCCGGACGCGCCGACCGGCACCTACGCGCTGGCCGCCCGATGCCCCGGCGCGGGCGGGACCGCCCTGTTCGAGGTGGAGCCCCTCCGCGACCGGAAGCTCGCGGCGCCGGTCGTGGACCACCGGGGGCTGCGGGCTGCCCTCCAGCGCTTCGCCGAGCGCTCGGCGAAGCTCCATGACTGCGAGACGCCGCGGTCGGTGTAAGGGCGGGAAGGGCCACAGCGGCCGGGTTTCCCTTGCCGCCACCTCTCGGGGAGCTGTACGCTTTCCCGTACGTACAGAATGGTGTACAGATACCCGGGAGGCGATCATGCGCACGATGACCTACACCGAGTCCCGCGCGAAGTACGCCGAGACCCTGAGCGCCGTCGTGGACGACCGCGAGGAGGTCGTGGTCACGCGCGCCGGGCATGAGCCCGTGGTGATAGTGGCGCTCGATGAGTACGAGTCCCTCAAAGAGACCGCGTACCAGCTGCGGAGCCCGGAGAACGCCCGCCGCCTGCTGGCCTCGATCGACCGCCTGGAGAACGGCGGCGGCACGGTGCGGGAGCTCGCGGAGTGAAGTTCGTGTGGGACCAGTCGTCCTGGGACGACTACGTTTGGTGGCAGAACCAGGATCGCAAGATCCTCAAGAGGATCAACACACTGCTCCAGGACATCGCCCGCAACGGCAACGAGGGAATGGGAAAGCCGGAGCCCCTGAAGCACGGCTTCCAGGGCTACTGGTCCCGGCGCATCACCGACGAGCACCGGCTCATCTACACGGTCGCCGGCGACGAGGTCCGTATCGCCGCCTGCCGCTACCACTACGGCCGGTGAGGCCTGCCCCTACCGGGCGGCCCGCCCCGCCCGCCCCGCCCGCTCCACCAGCAGCCAGCCGCCCAGCGTCATCGCGACGGCGGCGGGCGCGCTGACCGGGATCGCGATCAGCAAGGCGGTACGGCCGTGCAGCAGGTCGCCGAAACCGACCATGGACAGGCCCAGCACGCCGAGCAGGCAGAGCGTCGCGCCCAAGGCCGCGAGGGGGCCCGCTCCCGTGGCCCCCGGACTTCCCGGGGCCGCGGAGACCGGGCGTTCGAAGGCGCGGAAGGCGGCGACGAGCCCGGCGGTGAGGGCCGCCGCGAGGGCGAGCCGCAGCGGGACCTGGGCCCACCAGGCGGCCGACGCCGGCTCGGGCAGCTCGACGTCGAGGGCGAGCAGCGCCCCGTACACCCCGAACATCGCCGTGAGGTGCCAGAGGAACGCGGTCATCGCCACCCCGTTGGCCGCCACCACCGTGCGCCAGACGCGGGGGCGCTCCAGCAGGCGGGCGGCCGGGGTGCGGAGGAGTTCGACCGCGCCGACGAGCCAGAGGCCGTGGCAGAGCAGGGCGAGGGTGGGCGGGGCCATGTTGCTGACCTTCTCGCCGGGCATCCCGACCATGGACAGCGGGTAAGGCCCGAACGCCACCAGCGCTCCGGCGGCGACCAGGCCGGCCCCGGCGAGGAGCGCGGGGCGGCGGATGCGGCCGTCGGCGCGCAGGAAGCCGAGCTGGTGGACGGCCAGCCAGACGAACGCGAAGTTCAGGAACTCGACGTAGGGGACTCCGGCCGCGAAGCGCAGCACGTCCACCGCGAGCGCCGCCCCGGCCAGTCCGGCGAAGGCCCCCCAGCCGTACCGCTCGTGCAGCTTCAGCAGCGGTGGGGTGAACGCGACCATCGCCAGGTAGATCCCGATGAACCAGAGCGGCTGGGTCACCATGCGCAGGGTGACGCCGGTCAGTCCGCCGCCCCCGCCGAGGAGTTGGACCAGCAGCGCCGCCGCACCCCAGACCAGGACGAAGACCATGGTCGGGCGCAGCAGCCGCTGGAGGCGGGCGCGCAGGAAGGCCGAGTAGACGGAGTCCTCGGACCCTGCGGGGCGCTTGCGGAGAAGGGAGCGGTAGGACAGCGCGTGGGAGAAGCCGCCGACGAAGAAGAACACCGGCATGACCTGGAGCAGCCAGGTCAGCGGCTGGAGCGCCGGAACGACGGCGAGCAGATTGCCCACGCCGTCCGGGGTGACGGCGGCCATCAGCCAGTGGCCGAGCACGACCGCGCCGAGCGAGGCGACCCGCAGGAGGTCGACGTAGCGGTCCCGGGTGACGGGCGTCGCCCCGGCCAGTTCACGAACACTTGATCCCATGGGCGTACGGTCGCGCGGGCCGGGCGGGGCGCGGCAGCGCGGCCGTACTCAGATCCGGGATGAGTACGCCGGGCCGGTAGCTCAGATGATGTGCGCCCCCGGCGCGGGCGAGGCCGCCACACGCGTGTCGCGGCAGGTCCCGGACGCCAGCAGTGCGGCCGCCACCTTCTCGGCCGCCGACTCGTCCGCCACCAGGAACGCCGTCGTCGGCCCGGACCCGGAGACCAGGGCGGCCAGGGCCCCCGCCTCGGTGCCCGCGGCCAGGGTGTCGGCGAGGGAGGGGCGCAGGGAGAGCGCGGCGGGCTGGAGGTCGTTGCCCAGGGCCTTCGCGAGTGCGCCGGAGTCGCCGGAGCGCAGGGCGGCGAGGAGGGCGGGGGACGCGGTCGGTTCCGGGACTTCGGTGCCGGCCGTGAGGCGGTCGAACTCCCCGTAGACGGCGGGCGTGGAGAGGCCGCCGTCCGCCACCGCGAAGACCCAGTGGAAGGTTCCGCCGACCTCGATCGGGGTCAGCTTCTCGCCGCGTCCGGTGCCGAGGGCGGCCCCGCCGACCAGGCTGAACGGGACGTCGCTGCCCAGCTCCGCGCAGATGGCCAGCAGCTCGTCGCGGCTCGCGCCGGTCCCCCACAGGGCGTCGCAGGCGACGAGGGCTGCGGCCCCGTCGGCGCTGCCGCCCGCCATGCCGCCCGCGACCGGGATGTCCTTGGCGATGTGCAGGTGGACGGCGGGATCGACGCCGTACCGCTCGGCCAGCGCGAGGGCGGCGCGGGCGGCGAGGTTGGTGGTGTCCAGCGGGACCTGGGCGGCGTCCGGGCCCGAGCAGGTGATGCGCAGCCCGTCGGCCGGGACCGCGGTGACCTCGTCGTACAGGCCGACGGCGAGGAAGACGTTGGCCAGGTCGTGGAAGCCGTCGGGGCGGGCGGCGCCCACGGCGAGCTGGGCGTTGACCTTGGCGGGGACGCGGACGGTGACTGCCGTACCCACAGGTTTCACCGGGCCGCCTCCGGTGTGCGAGCGGCTCATGCGGCCGCCTCCGGCTTGTTCTCGGCGATCGCCGCGAACTCCTCCACCGTCAGCGCCTCGCCGCGCGCCTGCGGCGAGATCCCGGCGGCGACGAGCGCCGCCTCGGCGGCGGGCGCGGAGCCGGCCCAGCCGGAGAGCGCGGCGCGCAGGGTCTTGCGGCGCTGGGCGAAGGCGGCGTCCACGACGGCGAATACCTCGGCGCGGCTCGCGGTGGTGGCGATGGGCTCGGTGCGCCGGACCAGCGAGACGAGCCCGGAGTCGACGTTCGGGGCGGGCCAGAAGACGGTGCGGCCGATGGACCCGGCGCGCTTGACCTCCGCGTACCAGTTGGCCTTCACCGACGGCACGCCGTAGACCTTGTTGCCGGGGCGGGCGGCCAGCCGGTCGGCGACCTCGGCCTGGACCATGACGAGGGTCCGCTCGATGCTGGGGAAGCGCTCCAGCATGGTCAGGAGGACGGGCACGGCCACGTTGTACGGGAGGTTCGCCACGAGCGCGGTGGGGGCCGGGCCCGGCAGCTCGGTGACCTGCATCGCGTCGGAGTGGACCAGGGCGAAGCGGTCGGCGCGCTCCGGCATCCGGGCCCGGACCGTGGCGGGCAGCGCGGCGGCGAGCACGTCGTCGATCTCGACGGCGACGACGCGGTCCGCCGCCTCCAGCAGCGCCAGGGTCAGCGAGCCGAGCCCGGGGCCGACCTCGACGACGGTGTCGTCCGGGCGGACCTCGGCCGTGCGCACGATGCGGCGGACGGTGTTGGCGTCGATGACGAAGTTCTGACCGCGCTGCTTGGTGGGGCGTACGCCCAGCTTCGCGGCCAGGTCGCGGATGTCTGCGGGGCCCAGGAGGGCGTCGGGCTCTGTGCTGCTCACCCGGTAAGCCTACGGCCGCGGCGCGACCCGGCCGCAAAGCGTGTCCCCGGGGCCCGCCCGGGGGTGCGGAAGCCGGTCCCGCCCGAGGGTCAGAACCGGTCCCGCCCGAGGGTCAGAAATCGAACGCGCGCGCGGTGTTGTCGTAGATCGCGGCGGCCAGCACGTCCTCGTCCAGCCCCTTCACCTCGGCCATGGCGCGGAGCGTGACCGGGATGAGGTAGGGCGCGTTGGGCCGCCCTCGGTACGGGGCGGGGGTGAGGAAAGGGGCGTCCGTCTCGACGAGGACCAGCTCGGTCGGGGCGACGGCCAGGGCGTCCCGCAGCGGCTGGGCGTTCTTGAAGGTCACGTTGCCCGCGAAGGACATGAAGTACCCGGCCCGCGCGCAGATCCGGGCCATGTCGGCGTCGCCGGAGTAGCAGTGGAACACGGTCCGCTCGGGCGCGCCCGCGTCGAGCAGGACCCGCAGGACGTCCTCGTGCGCGTCGCGGTCGTGGATGACCAGGGCCTTGCCGTGCCGCTTGGCGATCTCGATGTGGGCCCGGAAGGACTCCTCCTGGGCGGCGACGCCCTCGGGCCCGGTGCGGAAGAAGTCCAGGCCCGTCTCGCCGACCCCGCGAACGTGGTCGAGGGCGGCCAGTGCGTCGATCTCCGCCAGCGCCTCGTCCAGCGCCGCCCTGCCGCCGGGCTCCCTCGCCCCCTGCCGCGCGGTGCCGGCGGTGCCCTCGACGTACCCGTGAACGATGCGCGGGGCCTCGTTGGGGTGCAGGGCGACCGAGGCGTGGACGGCGGGGTGGGCGGCCGCGGTGTCGGCGGCCCAGCGGGAGCCGGTCACGTCGCAGCCGACCTGGACGACGGCTGTCACGTTGACCGCGGCGGCCCGGGCGAGGGCCTCCGCGACGGTGGCGTCCTGCATGTCCAGGTGGGTGTGGGAGTCGGCGACCGGAACCCGCAGGGGCTCGGGCAGCGGCGGGGCTTCGGTACGGCTCATGCCGACGATCGTACGAGGGCCCCACCCTCGTACGACCGTCGGCTGCGGAAGCCACCCGGGTACGTCATCCGCGACGGAAGGCCCACCCCATCCGCGCCAAAAGGATCACGTCACCCGCAGTGGTTGGTCTGTGTCGCCTGCGGTGGCCGACGGTGAGCGGGATGACTCACCTGCGGTGGAAGGGGTGGAGCAGGTCGGACAGGCGCCAGTGGCGGGCCGGGGTGGCGGCGGTCGACACCGTCCGGTCCTTCGCGGCGGCCTCGGATGCCGCGCGCGGCATCCGCTGCTTCCGCAGCAGCTCCTGGACGCCGGCGACCCGCCCCGCCCGCATGATGCGCACCACGTGTCCGCCGCAGTTCGTGCAGGTGGGCGTGGAGAGCGGGGACGGCACGCGCTCGCCGTCCGCCTTGTAGACGACGAAGGCGTGACCGTGGACGTCGACATGGTGCTCTATCTCGTAGGACTGCTCCCAGCCGTACCCGCACTTCATGCAGGCGAAGGCATACGCCTCATGGACAGTGGTGGCTGCGATCTCGCTCATGCCTGCTCCTCTTGGCCGCGGGTCACGCGCTCCGGGGACGGGCGGCCCGCCCGAGGGTTTTCGAGCAGGTGGCCCGTCTCCCTCCCAGTGGACACCTGCACCCGTACGGACGCACCAGCTCGGAGCCAATGTTGGTGCGTTCTTGGCCTCCTTTGGAGGCCCTTTGCCGACGCATGGCAGTGGACTGGACCAGGAGAGGGCGGTGCGTGACCGCCGGGCCACCGAGCGCCCCCGAGTGCGCCGTGCGCCGATCGTGAACGCGCCCGGCGCACCACCCCCGCCCGCCCGCCCCTCTCCCCTGAATTCCCGGGCTTTTTCCCCACCCGCGCCCCCATGAATTCACCATTCAATTGAAATCACAATTTACCCGGGTGTCGCACGCCGATTTGCGGCGCCCCCCTTTCTCCTTTTCACTCATTACGTCCACCCCATTTCCCACAGGACGGGGAACAACCCATGTTCACCACGGACACCACTGCCACCGACGTCGAGCTCGACCTCGACGCCGCCCTCAACCCGGGCGAGGTCGAAGGCCTGTACCGCGACTCCCGCGAATGTGCCTATCTCGCGCTTCTCGCGGGCGGCGGCGCGCTGCTGCTCTCGCCCCCGACCCCGCGCCCGAAGAAGGGCTAGTCGACGGCACATGGACCAGACACATGCTCCGTCGCCCCTCGCGGGCGCCGTGCATGACCTGGCGACAGAGGTGGTCCTCGCTCTGCGGAGCGGGGACCACCTCGCCACGGTGTGCGGCGCGGCGGGAATCGACGAGGAGAACCGGACCGGAATCGCGGCGGCACGGGTCATCGGGGCCGATCTGCTGCTGCCCAGTGTTCTGTACGGACGTCTTCCGCATCCGGGTGACGTCGCCGTGCTCGACCGGGCGGTGCGGGAGTTCCCACCGAAGCCCGACGCTCCGGCCGCGACGGCCTGGAGCCACTGGCACATGATCTCCACGCTCCAGCGGATGGCGCCGCCTCCACCGGGTGCGGCCGCCCCCGCGACGTACGCGGAGCCGGACGCCGCCTGGCTGGAGGGGGCGCCCTGGCAGGCGTTCACCCATCAGCTCTCGGTTCTCGCACCGCTGGCCGTCCCGGCCGCCCCCTCGGCCGTACGGCGCGCGGCGGCGAACCGGGCCGTCGACCTGTCGCGCGGCTTCGTCCGCGCGGTCCGGCGGCGCGACTGGCTCCAGGCGGCGGGCGCGGGCCGCTGGCTCGTGGCCGTCGGCGGCGAACCGGCGACGCTGGGCCTGGAGCGCGGCCTGGACTTCGTCGAGCTGATGGGCGGCCACGATCCCCGGGTCACCCTCCACGTGCGGGCCGCCCGGCTGATGGCCGAGGCGGGTCCACGGTGACGACGACCGCGACCGAGGGCCCCTCCCAGGACCGCCCGGCCGACGGCCCACGCGGACGCCCGGGTCCGGGGCCGGGCCCCGGGGCCGCGGCCCACCGGGGGCACCCGGCCTCCGGCGCCGCGCTCGCGGTCCTCCCCGCAGTCCTGCGCTCCGCCCTCGCCTGGACCGACGCGCACCGGGCGGACTTCGCCCTCCCCGACGACGTCCTGGAACCCCACGCCCAGGTCAACGCCACTCTGAAGCCCCTGGGCGAGCTGGCTCAGCTCGGCTCCACGATCCGCCGCACCACCGCCCCCGGCACCCCGGAGCACGAGCTGGCCGGGGAGCTCGTCACTTACGCCTGGGAGCAGGTGGAGGCGGGCGAGCTGCTGCTGGAGCTGCTGCGCGCCGAGCCGTTCGCCGCGTACCCGTACGAGATCTACGCCGCCTTCGCCGGGTACGGGCTGCGCCACGAGGGCTTCGAGGCCCTGGCCCGCCCGCTCACCGCGACCCGTGCCTGGGCCCACACCGAGCAGCACGCCAACCGGCAGCTGGGCCTGGTCAACTCCGAGCGGCGGGTCGGCGTCGTACCCCACACCGACGCGGGCGCGGTCCTGTCCCGGACCTGGCTGGGCGGCCTGTCGGAGCCCTGGATGTTCGAGGGCCCCTCCGGCTACGCGCTGACCCACACCGTCTTCCACCTCACGGACTGGGGCCGGATGCCCGACCGGGTCCCCGAGAGGATCGACGGCTATCTGCGGACCTGGCTGCCCGCGTGGGCCGACGGCTGCCTGGAGAGCGGCCAATGGGACCTGACGGGCGAACTGCTGGCGGTGGCGGCGTCGCTGCCGGGCCTCGCACCCGCGGAGTTGCTGGACGCGGTCTGGCCGGTGCTCGCCGACGTACAGCACGCGACCGGCTGCGTCCCGGAGACCGGCCCACCGGTGCGGGACGGGACGTCACCGGACCCGTACCCCTTCATCGACTGCTACCACTCCACGCTCGTCACGGCCTTCGCCGCAGCCCTGTCCCTGGGGTCGCTGCGGTCGCCGGGGCAGACGGACGGGACGGGCGGGTCCGCCCCCGGCCGGGAAAGGCGGACCGCATGAGCAGCGGCATCCAGCAGATCCACGACGTCGGGGCGAAGGCCCTGGGCTGGCTGTACGAACACCGGGAGGGGTTCCGGCTGGAGGCCGACCCGTCGCCGGAGGCGGGGATGCTGGACCGCTTCAAGCCGCTGGGAGAGCTGGCGCTGATCGGCAAGGTCATCTTCCGCGAGGGGGTGGCCGGTTCCCAGCAGTCCTCCCTCGCCCACAAGCTCCTGGACCACGCCTGGCACGAACTGCTGGACTCCGGCGCGCGGCTCCTGGAGGGCCAGCGGCGCGAACCGCTCTCGCCGGTGCCGCTGGAGGTCTACGTACCGTTCCGGGAGCTGGGCTACCGGCAGCCGGACCTGGAGTCCGCGATCCGGCTCAACCACCGGCTGGCCAGCTGGGCGGCGCTGGAGGTGCTGCCGGTGCGGCGGCTCGGCCTGAGCGCGATCGAGCGGCGCTTCGGGGTGGAGCCGAGCATCCCGGAGACGGCGGCGCTGGCCCACACCTGGCTGGCGCGACGGGCCGAGCCGTGGACGGTCGAGGGCCACATCGGCTACGACATCACGCACACGGTCTTCCACCTCACCGACTGGGGCGAGAAGCCGACCGGGCTCCCGGCCGACATCGCGGAGTATCTGGCCCTCTGGCTGCCGGTCTGGCTGGACGACTGGCTGGACCTGAAACGCTGGGACCTGCTGGGCGAGCTGCTGGTCGTCGACGCGTGCCTCCCCGGACCGACGCTGGACCCGGCGGCCTGGCAGGGGTTCGCGCAGGCCCAGCAGCCGGACGGGGCGATGCCGGTGGTCGGCGGGATGCCCGAAGGCGACGAGGAGTCGGTGTTCGACCTCGTCTACCACCCGACGCTGGTCGCCGCGTTCGCCTCGGCGCTCGCGATGTCCCGGGCCCTGTCCGACCTCTCCGCCGCCCCGGCCCCGGCATGACGGACACGACATCGGTCCGCGTGGACACCCCCGGCTCCCCGGCCCCCGCACGCCTCCTGGCCGAGGCCGCAGGTGCGATCGACGCGCCCGACCTGGTGCTCGCGGTCAGCCGGCACGGGGTGCGCACCGTCCACACCGGGGGGAGCGGGGAGCCCGGCCCGGTCCCCCGAGAGCTGCTGGGCTACGAGCTGGGCTCGGCGTCGAAGCCGTTCGCGGGGCTGCTGCTGGCCCGGCTGGTGGCGCAGGGCCGGGTGCGGTACGCGGACAGGGCGGCGGACCTCCTGGCCCCGGGGCTCCCGGTCCACCCGGCGGTGCGCCGGATCACCCTGCGCCATCTGCTCACCCACACCTCGGGGCTGCCGGGCCTGCCCGCCGACTTCTACCCGCAGGCGGTGCCCCGCTGGTCCACCGACCCGTACGGCGGCTACCCGGCCGGCCGGGTGGTCCGGGCCTTCCTGCGGGCCCGCCCGCGCCACCGGCCCGGGACCCGCTGGCACTACTCGAACTTCGCCGTCTCGGTCCTCGGCCACACCCTGGCGGCGGCCACCGGCACCCCGTGGGAGGTGCTGCTGCACCAGCAGGTGCTGGCCCCGCTGCGCCTGGGCGCGACCCGGGTGCGCCCGGGTCCGGAGGGCACGGAGGCGGTCGGCCACGGCCGCGACGGGACGCCGGTGCCCGCGCTGGACACCGGGGGCTTCACGGCGGCGGGCGCGGTCCGGGCGACCCCGCTTGACCTGCTCACGTTCCTGGAGGCGCACCTGGAGGACCGCCCGGGCGGGTCCCCAGCCCCCCTGGACCCGACGCTGGCGGCCGCGCTCGCCGACGTGTCCCGCCCCCTGCTGCGGCGGGGTCTGCGGCACGCGCACACCCACACGCTCACGTGGTTCCACCACCCGTCCCCGTACGGCCCGGTCCTCTTCCACGCGGGAGCGACCCTCGGCCAGCAGGCGTTCCTGGGCTTCCGCCCGGACACGGGTCTCGCGGTGGCGGCGACGGCGACGCGGCGGGTGCACCGGGCGGACACATTCGTCGCGACGGCGTACGGCCTGCTGACGGAGACTCCGTAAGCGCTACGGCCTGCTGACCGAGACTCCGTAGGCGCTACGGCCCACTGCCCAGACGCAGTAGGCGCTACGGCCCACTGCCCGAGACGCCGCAGACGCCGCAGACGCTTCGGCCCGCCGGCCGAGACGCTACGGCTTCGGCGGAGCGGCCTCCTCCGCGCCCTTCCCCGCACCCTTCCCCGCACTCTTCTCCGCGTTCTTGGCGGCCACCACCGCGTCGAAGACGTCCCGCTTGGGCAGCCCCGCGGCGGCGGCGACGGCGGCGATCGCCTCCTTGCGCCGCTCCCCCGCCTCCTCGCGCACGCGCACGCGCCGCACCAGCTCCTCGGCGTCCAGCCCCTCGTCGCCGGAGTCGGTGGCGCCCTCCACGACGACCGTGATCTCCCCGCGTACGCCGTCGGCGGCCCACACGGCCAGCTCGCCGAGCGGACCGCGCTTGACCTCCTCGTACGTCTTGGTCAGCTCCCGGCACACGGCGGCGCGGCGCCCGTCGCCGAAGACCTCCGCCATCGCGGCGAGGGTGTCGTCGAGCCGGTGCGGGGCCTCGAAGAAGACCATGGTGCGGCGCTCGTCCCCGACCTCCCGGAGCTTGGAGAGCCGTTCACCGGCCTTGCGGGGCAGAAACCCCTCGAAGCAGAACCGGTCCACGGGCAGCCCGGAGAGGGCGAGCGCGGTGAGGACCGCGCTGGGCCCGGGGACGGCGGTGACGCGGATGTCCTTCTCCACGGCGGCGGCGACGAGCCGGTAGCCGGGGTCGGAGACGGACGGCATGCCCGCGTCCGTGACGAGCAGGACACGCGCGCCGCCGGTGAGGGCTTCGACGAGTTCCGGCGTACGGGCCGACTCGTTCCCCTCGAAGTAGGAGACGACACGCCCCGAGGTGTGGATGCCGAGCGCCTGGGTGAGCCGGCGCAGCCGCCGGGTGTCCTCGGCGGCGACGACGTCGGCCCGCTCCAGTTCGGCGGCGAGGCGTGGCGGGGCGTCCGACACGTCACCGATGGGGGTCCCTGCGAGCACGAGCGTTCCAGTCGTTCCAGTCACATCAGCCATCCTCGCAGCACGGGCAGCGCTCTTCGCACAGATGCGTTCCCTACGATGGCGCGGTGACGAGTACCGCACCCGAGACCCAGCGGGGCCAAGACGCCGGGGACCCGCTCGGCGAACAGCCGACCTCCTGGCAACGGCGGCTGCGCCGCTTCGGCCATGTTCCCCGCCCGGAGACCTCGCTCCGCGACCGGCTGGACCCGCCGTACACCCGGCCCGGACGGCAGGTGTGGTCGGTGCTCGCGGTCCCGCCGCACGTCGCCGACCGGCTGGTGCGGTGGTCCGGCTGGTGCGGCCCGCTGCTCGTGACGCTGGTCGCCGGGCTGCTGCGCTTCTGGCGGCTGGACCAGCCGCACGCGGTGATATTCGACGAGACGTATTACGCGAAGGACGCGTGGGCGCTGGTCAACCAGGGATACGAGGGGTCCTGGCCCAAGGACGTCGACAAACTGATCCTGAAGGACCCCTCGTCCGTCCCGATCCCGACCGACCCGGGCTATGTGGTGCATCCGCCGGTCGGCAAGTGGATCATCGGGCTGGGCGAGCAGCTGTTCGGCTTCACGCCGTTCGGCTGGCGCTTCATGGTGGCGGTGCTGGGCACGATCTCGGTCCTCCTCCTCTGCCGGATCGGCCGCCGGCTGTTCCGCTCCACGTTCCTGGGCTGTCTGGCGGGCCTGCTGCTCGCGGTGGACGGGCTGCACTTCGTGATGAGCCGGACCGCGCTGCTCGACCTGATCGTCATGTTCTTCGTGCTGGCCGCGTTCGGCTGCCTGGTGGCCGACCGTGACCATGCCCGCCGCCGACTGGCCGACGCGCTGCCGGTCGACGAGGAGGGGGTGCTGCGCCCCGACGCCCGGATCGCGGAGACCCTGCGCCTGGGATGGCGGCCGTGGCGGCTCGCGGCGGGCGTGATGCTGGGCCTGGCCTTCGCCACGAAGTGGAACGGCCTCTACGTCCTGGCGGCGTTCGGCCTGATGACGGTCCTGTGGGACGTCGGAGCCCGGCGCACGGCAGGGGCCGTGCGCCCGTACCAGGCGGTGCTGCGCCGCGACCTGGTCCCCGCGTTCCTCTCCACGGTGCCGGTCGCGATCGTCACGTACGTCGTGTCGTGGACCGGCTGGATCGTCACGGACAAGGGCTACTACCGGAACTGGGCGGCCACCGAGGGCAAGGACTCCTCCTGGAGCTGGCTGTTCCCGGACTGGCTGCGCAGCCTGTGGCACTACGAGAACCAGGTGTACGACTTCCACGTCGGCCTGACCTCGGGCCACACCTACGAGTCCAACCCGTGGAGCTGGCTCGTGCTGGGCCGGCCCGTGTCGTACTACTACGAGGAACGGGCGGGCTGCAAGGAGTCGGCGACCGGCAAGTGCGCCAGCGAGGTCCTCGCCATCGGCACCCCGCTGCTGTGGTGGCTGGCCTGCTTCGCCCTCGCGTACGTCCTCTGGCGCTGGTTCTTCCGCCGCGACTGGCGGGCGGGCGCCATCGCCTGCGGTGTGGTGGCGGGCTGGCTGCCCTGGTTCTTCTACCAGGAGCGGACGATCTTCCTCTTCTACGCGGTGGTCTTCGTCCCGTTCCTGTGTCTGGCCGTGACGATGATGCTGGGCGCGATCGCGGGCCCGGCGGCGGGCACGGGCGCCCGGGCCGAACTGGGCCTCACCGCCCAGGACCCCACCGGCGAACGCCGCCGCACGCTGGGGGCGATCGCGGTGGGCGTGCTGGTGCTCCTGATCGTCTGGAACTTCATCTACTTCTGGCCGCTGTTCACGGGGACGCAGATCCCGGACGACCTGTGGCGGGACCGGATGTGGCTGGACACGTGGGTGTAGCTGGGAAAACGGCGGGCTCGCCGCCTGGTGGTGTCGGGCCCGTCGTGGTCGTTAGTGGTGGCTGTTGGTCGTTCTGGGTCGTCCGCCGACGGCCCACAGACGGCCCACCAGAGCCACTCTGCGGAGCCGCCTGAGCTACTGCGAGGCCAATGGACCTCCCCAGGCCCGATCCGTTGCTCGCCCTAGCCGCCATGCGCAACCATGCGTGGGCCCGCAGTCTCACTCGGTGTAGTGGCTGCTCTGAGCTGTCGTGTTCCTTCATCTGAAACCCCTGGAGGATGACCTACCTCGCGCGTCGCCACCACCCGGGGCGTTGGGCTTGAGCGCCGCTTAACCCACCCGCTGGTCCGCTCAAGTCCCAAATGCCACCCAAGAAGCATCATGTGATGGCAAAATATATCAACGACAACGCCATCGCGACCCTGCGCCCGAAGCACCCTGAGGGGACTCCAAATTGCCTGAACTATTCGGCCACCTCCCGCGACCGAGAATTCTAATTCACGGCTTTACGCAGGACGAGGAGATAGTTGAGCATATTAAGAAAATTGCCCCTACCGTTCGACTGATCGACAGCGACGACATATACAACATCCGCCAAAAGGAGTGGGATGCCGTAGTAACGAAAGGTGGAACCCTCTCCCTTCGTAGCCATCTCAACATCTTCCAGATAGGAGGCGACCATGTCGGAACGATGAAAACTTCTTCTGCAAGCGTGTCAGTAAATGCCGACTGGACAACTAAAGCAACCCACTTCGTCTTGCCAGACGATTGCCCATCAGAGGTTCGATCCCTCAGCCGAAATGACCTTCTTCCCATGGTCCAGAAATTTTCCCCCAATGAACACTGGTCCTTCCGGTCAGCGAGGGGTGGGATTGACACCAATCGGGATAGGTATCCCGCCGTGACACCCTTCCTCACGGATGCCGACGATAAGGTTCTCGCTGGCAAAATTTCGGGAGAAACGTCGGAAATTTGGTGGCTGCCTAACGTGGGCTGCAGTCTAACCAGTTGGGTCTCTGCGGCTTTCCAGAGCTGGAGCATGCTCTATCCGGACCGGTTCCCTCTGACGGAAGAGTGGAAGAGGCGGGAGCCGTGGCTGAGCCCAGAGGAGAGGGAGATCAGGGATCGCCTTCAGAAGGTGGAAACTGATCTATCCGAGGCAATCGCGAAACTCGCGAACGAAAAGGCAAGACTCAGTGTTGAACTAGAGGAAAAGGCAGCAGAGGTCGATTCGACAGTCAGGAAACTTCTCACCACCCAAGGGGATGAACTAGTTGACCAAGTAGAGCAATCCCTAAGGGAGCTCGGATTTCTGGTTACGAATGCGGACAAGGAAATTTCAACCCCAGGAGATCGACGGGAAGACCTCCGCGTTTCCGATCCAGACCTTCCGGAATGGACCGCAATTGCAGAAGTGCGCGGATATGCACGTGGCGCCCAACTTAACGACCTGCTTCGTCTGGGAAGATTCACAACTAGATACCTGAGAGAAACAGGCAGGGAACCGTCATCGACTTGGTACATCGTGAACCAGGAGATGGCGAAGGATCCCGATATACGACAAGCCCCACTGGCATCCAACAAAGACGAAGTGGAAACCTTCGCAGAGTCTGGCGGTCTAGTAATCGACACGAAGGGTATATTTAGAACGCTGATGATGAAACGGGAAGGCTCCCTCAGTGCAAGCGAGGCTCGAAGTCACATTAGGAAATCATCTGGATACTTTCAGGTTCAGAAAAATTCCAGATAAACCTAGCAACCCTGCGGCCCTGTACGCAGAGATGTCGACTCGGGAGGAGCAGCCGCCGCGGTACCCGGTGCGCCCAGTTTCGGGGGGTACAGCTGGGACATCGTGGGCTCAGCACTGGTGCTGCTGGGGTCGCGGTGAGTCGTTGACGGTGGCTGCTGGTCTCATGGGCTGGCTGTCCGTTGACGCACGGCCAACGCACCGAAGCACACGCGCCTGAAAAATAGGGCCTGCCGCACGCCACAAGCTGAGCACGCACGAAAGCGAGAGACGCGCATGACTGAGTCAGCAGTGCAGTCACCCCGTTACGCTAGCGACCATCAGCCGACGATCTGGGGGTGTGCGCCGAGGATGGGGCCCAAGACACAGAGGGTCTACGAGACGATCCGATCCTGGATCGAGTCGGGCAGGTATGCGCCCGGCGACAAGCTGCCTTCAGAGCGCACGCTGAGTTCCGAGCTGGACATTGGCCGCACAGCTCTGAGGCAGGTACTGGCACGACTCGCCAACGAACGTTTCATCAAGGCACATGACCGAAGCGCCTACCGCGTGTCTGGCGGCACCGGCGTGCCGACGCCGAACGACCTGCCAGCGTGGCAGATCCATGGCAGTCGCCGCATCTATGAGAACCGGTGGGTCAACCTCGATCTGGTCGACGTCGAACCGCCCGGAGTCGAGCGCTTCGAACACCACGTCGTGCGTCTTCACCACGTCGCAATCACCGCTGTGATCGACGACCAGAACCGCGTGCTCATGCTCTGGCGATATCGCTTCGTACCGCAGCAGTGGGGCTGGGAGCTTCCCGGCGGCATCGTGGACGCTGGGGAAGACCCGGCTGCCACAGCCGCACGTGAAACGGAGGAAGAGACTGGCTGGCGTCCGGCCAAGGTCGAGCACGTAGTGACCTACCAGCCGATGATCGGCATGGTCGATTCGCCACACGAAATCTTCGTGGCGAGTGGTGCCACCCACGTCGGAGAGCCCACCGACGCCGAGGAAGCCGGTCACGTCGCTTGGGTGCCGTTGGACGAGATTCCCGGCCTGATGAGCGAGGGCAAGCTGATGGGCTCCGGAACGATCGTTGCCCTTCTCCACCTCCTCTCCTCACGCCCTACAGCCGCCCAGTAAGCAGCTCCACACGCTGGCGATACCGCACGGACCCCGTGCGGTTCGCTGCCAGCCTTGCCCGCTGAAGGTGGCTACGCGCCTGGTCCAACTCGCCGCGCGCAAGGTGGGCCTGCGTGAGGTCGCAGTGCACGCCGGCGCTTGCACGCACGAATGATGGGTCGGCGCTGTTCAGCGAGTTGTACAGCTCATCCATAGCTGACTCGTCACCGAGTTTGGCCAGCACGTTTCCACGCCAGCGCGTGAGGTGGCCAGTGTCGAGGAAAATGCTCAGCATGTCCGGGTCACGCACCTCGCCATCGTCCGGCAGCAAGGTTTCCGCCCGCTCCAATGCTGCACGCGCCTCCGACGCCATGCCTACGCCTGCGGCAGCGCACAGCTCCGCCTCAGCAGCAGCGAGCCAGGCGCGGAGTCGCGGTGACTGGCGCTCTGCCTGCGTCTGCTGCGCGTCTCGAACCAGTTCGATCGCGAGCAGCGGGCGGCCCGCATCGGCCAACACGTAAGCCTGCTCCCCCATCGCGTGAGCCAGATACAGCGGGGACCCAGCGTCTTGCGCTGCCTTCTTCGCCAGCTCGTACCGTCGCCACGCCCGCTCTACGGCTCCAGCGTCCAGAGCTTGCCAGGCGGCGAGAGTAGAGGCCCCGGCAAGTGCGGCGGCGATAGGCCGCCTGGTGCCTGGAAGAACAGCGAAGGTCAACGCGTCCTCCATCGCGGCCAGATGCCCGTTCATCTGGTCGACCAGTCCGGCCGCGCCCATCTGCCGGTCCATCGTGCGCAACAACTCGGTCTGGTCGAGAAACGACCCGACCATGGACTCACTGAGACTGCTCGCTGAATCGATCCGACTCAGCAGCTCGTCGTAACCGCCGGCCGCAGGGCGGACCTCTCCTACGTCACCCCGAAGTTCAGCGTCCGTGATACCTAGCAGCGGTCGGAGCAGCGCCGCGTATCGGTCCGTAACGGCCCGGCGACCGTTCTCCCACTCTGAGATGTAGACCTTGAGACTCGCTGGCGAGGCGATGTCGAGAAGTCGCTGTTCGGCGAATCGCCGCATCTCGTGGATGAGTTTCTCCTGCGACCATCCCCGCGCCTTCCTGGCCGCCCGTAACCCTGTCGTCATGCCGCCTCCCTTAAAGCCGCAGGTGAGAGCTGGTTAACCCCATCGACATTAACCCGAGTTGGCTACCGGGACACCCCCCTTTGGCCGTTCTCTGGAGATGCACGCAGACACCAATCGCGCCGAAGGGGTTGCATCTGGTGCGCACCAGATGCTTACCTATTGGTGCGCACCAGATGAGCCCCAAGGGTTCGGACGGCGTGCACGACCAGAGCGCCCGGAGGGTCCCGGAAACGGGAGTGAGCCCAAAGGAAGCCCTGTTCCTTGAGAACTGAACAGCGTGCCAAGTACGAACGACAGGCATCTGCGACAAGCCGCAGGCCCTGCCGCACGACCAGCAAGCACCTTCCTCCCCGGCCCTTCAAGGTCAGCGGGACCCGTCCGTGCGGTGAGACAAGGGCAGAGATCGCGACCACACCAAACACCCACGTCAGCCCCGATGGAGAACGACGTGAAGCAACGAAGACTTTGGGCGCCGCCCGCGCTGGACCGGCGCGGGCAGCGACGCCCATCTGCGTCGGCGGCGAGCAGTAACAGCCGCCAGTACGAACCATGCTTCCCCGCGGCTATCGCGGGGCCGGTTGCCTCCCCCGCCCGTCCAGTCCGCTTCACGCGGTGCTGTACGGGCGGGGCTGAGGGGAGCCGGTTTCTGGTTCCAACGGCGAGAACCCCCGGAGCGGGAACTCCGGGGGTTCGTGTTGAGCCGTCCCTGTCTGAGAGGAACAGACCCATGAAGAGCATCGCAGCACTTCAGGCGGCCGTTACCGCCGCCCCGTTCGACGGCGAGCCGACGGACGCCGAGCTGGACGCGATCGACCGGGAGATGCCGTTGATCCTGGCGGACGTCGACCTGCTTGACGCGCAGATCATGACCATCGGCCGCACGCCGACCGAGCTGGACGAGCGGCGTATCCGCCGGGCCCGCCGGCGGGTGCTGGCCGCCCGCCGGGACCTGGCCAACCTCGCCACCGTCGCCGCGACGGACACCACGGTTTCGGGCGGTGTGGCATGACGGTCTACGGCGCGCGGTTGTCCAACAGCTTCCACGGCGAGTGGGAGCTGTACGTCATCACCGACCTGAAGAGCTACGACGATTGGCCCGAGCACTCGTTCGGGGCCGGGCCCATCCCCACGTTGCAGGAACGGGCGGACGCTCTGGCCCAGCTCGGTTTCGTCCTCGCGGACGACGCTGGGTGGGAGTGGCAGGAGTCCCCCACCGGCGTCATGGACCGCGTCGAACTGCTGGCGTCCGCGAACGTCCGGCGGAAGGACGGTGCGGCATGAGCGACACCAACACCATCGCCGTCCGGCGGGCGCTCCTGCTGGTGTTCGCGGGTATCGCCCTGGCCGTCGTCGGGGCCTCGCTCGCCACGGCCACCGGCCGCCCGGTGTGGCGGGCCGTGGCCGCCGTCGGTGCTCTCGCCCAGACCTTCGGTTGGGTCCTCGCGGTGCACTTCCGCCGGGGTGGTGCGGCATGAACCGCTGGGGCAAGGGCCTGCTGATCGCCGCTCTGGTCGGTGTGGTCGGCATGGCGTTCCGGGTGTCCTGGAACGCGCTGAAGGACGTCGCCACCGCCACCGGGGCCGACGAGACCGCCGCCACCCTCTACCCGTTCGTCGTCGACGGACTGATGGCGCTCGCCCTGGTCGCGACCCTCGTCCTGACCGACGACGCCCGCCGCTTCGCCCTGCGGGTGCTGGCCGCCTACACCCTGGCCTCACTCGTCCTCAACTACGTCCACGGGCTGGTGCCGGAGCTGCACGACAAGGTGGTCGACTGGGGTCGACTGGCCGACTGGGACCCCGCCAACTGGGCGCTGGTCCTGCTCGCCACGTCGCTGCCGGTCGGGTCGATCTACTTCGGCTCCGACCTCGTCGCCAAGGTCCTGCACCACCGACCGATCGAGCACCCGACCACCACACCGAATCATGATCAATCGGCTGAGACATATGTAAATCGGTCTACGGCTGACCTGGAAGTATCGGCCCCCGCGCCGATCACTCCGCCCCCGGCTCCTGCGGAGCTGGAAGCCGCCCCGGCGGTGTCCCTGGTGAAGCCGACCGATCGGGTCCCGGTCGGTGTGGTGGCCGCTGAGTCGACCCGTCCGCGTCGGGCGACCGGACGCATCCCCGAGGTGGCCCGGTCGAGTCGACCGAACCGCACCGCCGACGAGCTGCTGACCGAAGCCCGTAAGGCCACCGTCGGCTGGACCGATCGGGAGCTGACCGCCGAGGGCATCCGCAAGGCCGTCCGCACGTCCCCGGCCAAGGCCCGCGTCCTGCGCGACACCCTGCGCGCCGAGCGGGATGCCGCCCGGGGGGCCCGCAAGCAGGCCGAGCAGTCGGCCGGCACGGGTGAGGCGGCGGCCTGATGGCCGACGTCTACCGGTGGCACCTCGCCCCCGACGGGTTGGCCACCCGCCGTCAGCTCCGCGCGCTGGGGCTGCGACCGGGGGGTCAGGACGTCGTCGCCGAACTCCACCGCCCCCGCCGCCGACGTGAACCGCTGGTCGCCTACCTCTACCGCGTCGACCGGGCCAAGCCTGTCCGTCCCATGACCCCGGGCCGTGCCGCTGCTCTGGATGCGGCGATGCGGGCCCGCCGCACCTGCCCCAACTGCCGCACCGACATGGGCTATTGCATCCCCCGGTCGCTCGGCATGTGCGTCCCCTGCCACGACACCCCACCGCCCCGGAAGGACAGCACCTCATGAAGCCGCGCCGCCCCGTCCAGCTCACCTCCCTGGTCCACTACACCGGCCGTGACCATCAGACCACCTACCTTCCGGAGGCGGTCACGGTCGACATCACCCGGCAGTGCATCCGCCGGGCCCGCTTCCACGGCGCGACCGTGACCCTCCACCCGACCACGGACCGCACCGGTGACGCCGTCCAGCTCGCCCACGTCCACTACGGCCCCGGCCACTGGTCCAACACCGACGCCGTCACCGACATCTACGAAATCCCTGTCAACGCGCTCCTCGACCTCTGAAGGAGGCACCGCCCATGGACCACCTCCCCGCCCCCCGAACCCCGTCCGTCGTCCGCCTCCCGGACGGCACCCCCGCCTACACCGACCACCTCCCCACCAGCTACCGGCCGACCAACGCGGTGCCGCAGGTGGTGCACGTCCACCAGGCACCCCCGGACCGGACGGTGCAGCGTCTCGCGCTCGGCTCCGGTGTGGGCGCCGGGGCGGTGGCCGCCGGCGTCTACTTCGGCCCGCTCCTCGTCGGCGTCCTGACCGCGATCGCCGCGAACCTCGCGCTCCTCGCCTTGGTCGCGTCCGTGTGTGCCTGGGGCGTGGTCACGGTCGTGAAGTCGGTCGGCGGCAGCGACGGCAAGGCTGCCGCCTCCTCTCTGCGCAAGGGCCGCCGTCGCTGACGGCCCTCCGTCCGTCCGGTCTCGTACCGGGCGGGCTGAGGGCCGGACAGACCGGCCTCGCCCCACCAGGAGGTTCACGTGTACAGCTACACCCGAGCCGAGTCCCGCGAGCGCTCCAAGCTGTTCCGCAAGGGCTTCAAGCAGGCCCTGGCCGACTGTGTCGACGCCAAGGTGACGGCCCGTATCCACGCCATCGACGCCGTGGCCGCCGAGCGCGGGCAGCGGGAGCTGAAGGCACTGCACGAGGTGCAGGCCACCGCCCGGCAGGAGTTGACCAGGGCCAAGGCCGCCGAACGCACCGCCCCCCGCACCGACAAGACCGCCGCCCGCCAGGCCCGCAAGGACGCCGAGCAGCGCGTCCGCCTCGCGGAGCGGGCCGTTCACAGGGCCGAGCGCGACTGAGCGGGGGCGGCCGGGCCCGGCCAAGGAAACCGGCCACCCCTCTTTCCCCCGTCCCGAACCATCGAGCAGGAGGAAGTACCAGCATGACGGACACCACCGCGCCGGCCGCGCATCTGCGGCCGGTCCCCGACCTGGACGACGACACCGAGACCACCGCACCGGTCGCGGTCGACAACCCCGCCCTGCCCGAGCCGAAGATGAGCGTGGAGAAGCGCAAGCCGGTCCTGGCCGGTTGGCTGACCGACCGGCGCGACTTCACCGCCACCGCCCGCCACGCCGGCGCGAACGCCGGATACAGCGCCCTCTTCCACGGCGTGCGGCTCCCGGTCTACGCCGGGCGGCTCGCGCTGATGTCCCCGCGGGGAGCCTGCCGGTTCATCGCCACCACCAACCGGTGGATCTGGGACCGCGAAGCCGCCCCCCTCCGCGCCGCCGCCGTCCGCGCGGAGGATGTCGAGGAGTACATGCGCCTGTCCCGGCTGCGGGCCGGACGGGTCCGGCTGCGCGGCCTGGTCACCCTGGTCGCCGCCGTGTTCGGCGTCGGCTTCGCCCTCTGGCTCTACGTCATGGCACCCGCGCTGATGTACGCGTTCGCGGCCGGCGGGGTGCTGCTGCTCGGCACGGCCGGTCAGCAGCCCGACGCCCCGGTCATCGGCCCCGCCGTGCTGAAGACGGAGGTGCAGAAGCTCACCGGCAGCATCGTGCTGCGTGGTCTCGACTCCATCGGCAACAGCCGGATCAGTGCCGCGATCAAGAAGGGCGGCGATATGAACGGGCTGCGCTTCACCAGCGAGATCGTGCGTGACGGGCCCGGCTACCGCGCCGACCTCGACCTCCCCTACGGCGTCACGCCCGAGGACATCATGGAGGCCCGCAAGCCGCTGGCGTCCGGGCTGCGCCGCAAGGTCGGCTGCGTCTGGCCCTCACCCGACCCCACCGAGCACGAAGGACGCCTGGTCCTGTGGGTCGGGGACAAGCCGATGAACGAGACCACCAAACCCGCCTGGCCCCTCCTCAAGGCGGGCACGGTCGACCTCTTCAAGCCGGTGGTGTTCGGCAACGACCAGCGGATGCGCGACGTGTCCGTGACGCTGATGTTCGCCGCCGTCGTCGTCGGCTCGATCCCCCGCATGGGCAAGACGTTCCTGATGCGGCTGTTCCTCCTCATCGCCGCACTCGACCCCCGCGCGGAGCTGCACGCGTTCGACTTCAAGGGCACCGGAGACTTCGGCGCCCTTGAACCCGTCTGCCACCGCTACCGGGCAGGCGAGGAGAACGACGACATCGAATACGTCCTCGACGCCCTGCGGGAGCTGAAGGAGGAGCTGCGCCGGCGGGCGAAGGTCATCAAGTCCCTGCCGCGCTCCCGCTGCCCGGAATCCAAGGTCACCCCCGAACTGGCCAGCGACAAGAGTCTGGGGCTGCACCCGATCGTGGCCGGGTTCGACGAGTGCCAGGTGCCCTTCGAGCACGAGGAGCACGGCAAGGAGATCGAAGCGATCTGCACCGACCTCGTCAAGCGCGGCCCGGCCCTGGGGATCGTGACCTTGTTCGGGACGCAGCGCCCGGACGCGAAGTCGCTGCCCACCGGAATCAGCGCGAACGCGGTGCTGCGGTTCTGCCTCAAGGTCATGGGGCAGCCCGCCAACGACATGGTGCTGGGGACCTCGATGTACAAGGCCGGGTACCGGGCGACGATGTTCTCCCGCTCCGACCGCGGCATCTGCTGGATGGCCGGCGAGGGCGACGACCCCCGCATCGTGGCATCGGCGTTCGTGGACGCGGTGGCCGCCGAGCAGATCGCCGCACGCGCCCGCCAGGTCCGCGAGGAGTACGGCAACATCACCGGCCACGCCATCGGCGCGGGACCTGAGAAGTCCGGGCAGTCCGATGTGCTGGCCGACGTGCTGGCCGTCATCGCCCCCGGCGAGAAGGCTGTCTGGTGCGAGCGCATCGCCGCCCGCCTCGCCACCGCGCAGCCGGACGTCTATGGCGGGTGGAAGGGCGAGAACGTCACCGCCGCCCTCAAGCCCCACGGCATCAAGGCCGGGCAGGTCTGGGGCCAGACCGACACCGGTGAGGGCAAGAACCGGCGCGGCATCGACCGCGCCGACATCACCGCTGCTGTCACCCGTCGTAACCAGACCAAGGCCGCCGCCTGACCGCAGCAGCGCTGCTAGACCTAGCACCCCCGGCTGCTAGGTCTAGCACCCCCGCTAGCACCCCGCACCCGCCCTGAGCTGCGACCTAGCGTCTAGCAGCCCACCTGCGGAAACACCCGGAAACCCGCCTGCCGAAGGGATGTGAGCCCCTCGTGGCGCTCGCTAGCCTCCTCATCCTCCTCACCGCCGCCGGTTACGCAGTGTTGTGCGCGGTGAAGCCGTTCGCCCCGTGCCGGAAGTGCTCCGGCATCGGCGTCCGCACCCGCCGCACCGTCACCCTCTGCCGCCGCTGCCACGGCCACCGCTCCCGACTCCGCATCGGGCGACGGCTGCTCAACAACAGCCGCAGCATCCACGCCGCTGGCACCCGACCCCGCATCGCCGACCGGAAGGCCACCCCATGGCAGTGACGCTCTCCCTCGTCGCCCTCTTCGGACTCGTCCTGTTCTTCCTGCTGCGGTCCGGCAGCCTCACGCCCGGCGGCGCGTTCACCGCCGCCGGGTTCGGGTTCTTCCTCGCCACCACCGGCGCCGCCGGACCCATCAACGAGATGGCCGCCGCCCTCGTCGACGCCCTCCCCAACATCTGAGGAGCACCCCGTGCGACTGCGCCTCCAACTCACCGGCTGGGACCGCCGGACCCTGACCCTGACCGACACCCCCGACCCCGACTGCCCGCTCTGCGACGGGCGCGGCGGGCGCGGGTACGACTATGGCGACCACGAAGGGGAGTACGCCGGCACCGAGTGGGACCCCTGCACATGCTGGGACGAAACCCGCCGCCGGACCCTGCTCCGACTCCCGCGCATCCCCCGCCGACGCCGGGCCGACCGCGACCCGTGGAGCAACGAACCGCCCTTCTGACAGGCCGAGGGCGGCCCCCGCATCTCGCCAAAGAACCGGGGCCGCCCTCGCTTGCCAGCACCTCTCACAGAACTGGAGACACCAGCATGACCCAACCCACCCCCATCCGGCGAGTGCCGGACGGGACCTTACGAGCCGTGGCACTGTGCGCCGGCTACGGCGGACTGGAGACCGCGCTCGGTGCGGGTATCGGCGCGGTGCCGGTCGCCTACGCCGAGAACGACCCCTACGCCGCCGCCGTGTTCGCCGCCCACCACCCCGGGGTGCCGAACCTCGGAGACATCACCCGCGTCGACTGGGAGCGGGTCCGTGACCTCTACCGGCCCGCGATCGTCGGGGCCGGTTTCCCGTGCCGCAACATCAGCAACGCCGGACGGAAGGATGGGATCAGTGGCCAGTGGTCGAGGGTCTGGAAGAACGTCGCTGCGGCTGTGGGCGTCATTCGACCGCGCTACGTCTTCCTGGAAAACGTGGCGGCGCTCCGCTCGCGGGGGCTGGACGTCGTCGCCCAGGACCTGGCCGCGATCGGGTATGGCGTCCGGTGGACATGTCTACGAGCTGGTGACCCCGAAGTCGGGGCCCCGCACGAGCGCGACCGGTGGTTCGCAGTTGCCCATCCCGCTGATGCCGACCCCCACCACCTCGGACGGCACTGGCGGCCCCGGCACCAGCCCGAAACGACGCGGTG